>CAZNNH010000086.1:0-23715 GCA_964574335.1 uncultured Acidobacteriota bacterium
CGCGCAGGAGGAACGTCTTCGGGTAGGGGCCCTCCCGGCACAACTTGAAGGAGCCGAAGTCCTTGTACCACTCTCCATCAGGGGCTTCGGGCTCAGTCTCACGCCAGCACTTGAGCTGGCAGAGATCCTCGGCAGCAATCTTGCGGTCCCTCAGGCGGTCGAAGAGATGATCTCGAAGGGCCGGCGGCAGATCCGTCCAGAGGATCTTCGGCATTCAGTCGCCGAAGGTCATCTGGGCTAGTTCCTGCTTCAGGCGGGACTGCTCACCGGGGTCGTCAGCCTGGGTCAGCCGTTCGGCCAGATCGAAGAAGCGCTGTTTCTCTGCCTCCTTGGCCGAGAGGCCGGACTCGATCAACTCGACGATGACTCGGTTTGCGCTGAGCTTCCTCGATTTCGCGATGGCCTTCACCCGGCGAACGATGCGAGGGGGCAACGTCACGCTCTGACGGACGGGCTTCTCGAGATTCGGCATGCACCAATCCTACACCGGATAGCACCAGGCTGCACCATTCAGGTGTGGAAGGCGCAAGCCAAGCTGCCGTGGAACACGAGAAGGGCATGGCGCGGCTGCGCTGCCGCAAACCGCGACTTGGAGGGGGAGAATTGACCCCCCTCCAGCGAAACACGCTGTTTCGGTCTGTAACGGGAGCTACGGGTTCAGGAGCGAATCCGCACCAAGCGGCCGATGCAAAGGACCCATGAGGTGCCGCCGTCGGCGCTCGCGCTCGACGCTCCGCCGGCGGCTCAGGCCGGGCAAGGGTCCGCCGTCAGCGCCGTGCGCCGCTCGATGAGACGAGACGTTCGGCCTCTTTCTCATCGAGCTTCTCTGTCGGTTGCTGTAGGAGCAGCCCAGCCAACTGCATCGGCTGCAGGCCCACGTCCCCGTCTGCCCGGAGTGGAGTCTCGCGGCTATGCTGTCGAGTCGCCTGAGCGTGCCCGGCGCCAGCGAATAAGGCGGCGCTCGGTCCAGGTGCGGTCGGTGGGGCGCCCGCCGAGCGCCGGCGTTCGAGGGCGGGTCTTGACGTCCGCCAGAAGGCGCAGGCCCCCTCAAATGGGGAAGTCCGACGCTGCCAGTGTACCCTCGAGGGGCGTTTGGCTCACGGACCTGCCGTTTCCAGGCCGTGAGCTGCGGCTTTCAGGCCGTGAGCTGCCGATTCCGGGCCGTGAACCGCGGGCACTGGGCAACCGCCGTTGGCAGAGCGTCTCCAACGAGCGAGACAGGGTCTTTGGGGCCGGCCTGTGGTGCTCAGCGGGTGCCGTTAGCGGCCGCCAGCGTCGCCTCCGCCACCACGACGTCCGGGATGTCCCAACCCTTCTGCTGCGCGATGTCGTAGAAGAGCCGGCGCAGCACCACCCGCGCCCGGAGGCGGATCTCGCCGGCGTCCGGCGGGGCGGCGAAACGGTACGTCGAGGCGTCCTCCGCCAGGGCCGGGAGCCGCGTGTCGCTCTCGATGATCGTGCGCCGCCAGTAGCTGACCACCGGGCTGGCCCCGGTCTGGACGTCTCGCAGGAGCTTCGCGAACGCCTTGCCCGGTCGCCCGGCTTCGGGGCCGCCCCATCCCGGCACGGTGGGGTGATGCCCTGCTCCGCGTACGGGCTCTCCTTCCATTCGTCGAACGAGGTGTAGACCGGCGTGCCGCGGAAGCGGTACTGGTGGCACGGGGCGCAGAAGGCGCTCTCGCGCATCAGCGGCAGGTAGGTGTCGGCGCCCCCACGCTCGCCGAACGGGCCGAAGAAGATGTCCTGGCCGCGTGGCGGCCGGAGCATCTTCAGCCCGTGGACGCCGGGCGAGCCCGGGAACACCGTGCCGGTGGCGGGGCTCAACAGCACGCCGCCGATCTTGTGGCAGAAGTCGCAGTGGATGCCGGCCTCGAGCCGGCCCCGCAGGGCGTTCAGGTCGCTCGGGAGGTCGGGGTCGAACGTCGCGCCCGGGGCGTGGCAGGCCGAGCACTCGCCGTTGGCCCCGGGGAAGTCCTTGCGGTAGCCGTCTCCCGCCGGGTTTCCGTCGAGGTCCGTCCCGTTGTAGAGGCTGAAGACCCGGGCGTTCGAGATCGCCCGCCCGTGGGCGTTCCGCCGCCACTGCGGGAGCGGGCCCCACTCCTCCGGGTGGCAGCTCTTGCAGACCTTGGGGGAGTCTCCCCCGAGGGGCGAGACCCACCGGTAGTCCTGGTAGTCGACCGTGTGGTGGCGGCGCATCCGAATCTCGATGCCCTCGGCCGGCGGGGTGACGTCGACCGTCGCCACGTAGCAGCCGACCCGCGTGGCGGCCAGCGTGACCCGCGGCGAACCGGCCGGGAGACGCAGGAAGAAACGGCCGTCGGTCCCCGTCTCGACCACGTTCTCGGTGCCGCGGACGCGGACCCGCGCCCCCGCTGCCGGGGCCGAGCCGCTCAGGACCGTCCCCTCGACGGTCACCTCGGGGGGGGCACCCAGCAGGATCGTAAGGACGGCCAGGACAGTCCCGATCGTCGGTCGCCGGGCTCGCCGGAATACGTGGCCGAGCCGGACCGCCACTATGCACCGCGCCGTGCCGGTCCCCTCGAACCCCCAGGGATGACGGTATCCTAGGGAGCACAGGCATGTACCCCTACTTGCGGCTGGTGGCTGTGGTCGTCGGCGCCTGGCGTCGTCCCCGGCTCGGCTTCGACGACGAAGGCGTGCTGCGGCTGCGGGTCTGGCCCACCGACATCGACGTCTACCCGGAGGTCAACAACGGCCGCCACCTGACGCTGATGGACCTGGGCCGCTTCGACTTCGCGTTGCGCAGCGGCCTGATGCGGATCGCCCACGCCCGGCGCTGGGGCTTCGTGGTGGCCGGCGCCAGCGTCCGCTACCGTCATCGGCTGCCGCCGTTGCGCCGGTTCACGCTGCACACCCGGCTGGTCGGGCGGGACCAGCGCTGGTTCTACTTTCAGCAGCTCCTCCGCCGCGAGGGCCGGATCTGCTCCTCGGCGCTGATCCGGGTGGCGCTGACCCGGACCGGCGGTCTGGTGCCGACGGCCGAGGTCATGGAGGCGGTCGGGGCACCGGGCTGGGGGCCCGAGCTACCTCACTGGGTGAGCGCGTGGACCGCGGCTGACGAGCAGCGCGCCCAGGCCCTGGCGTCCGCGGAACATTCCCTCGTGTCAGGCGTAGTACCGTCAGAGTGAAGGTCTGCCTGTGCTTCGGGGGCGCTTCCCGCCCCTTCCGGCACCCAGTAGCCAATACCAGAGGTGTCCATGACTAGAGCTGCACGTCGACCCGCGGCCTGGGTCGCGCTGCCCCTGTTGGCCGCGATGCTCCCGGTCCCGGCGCTCGCCGGCGAGACGGCCGCGGTCCAGGGCTTCCAGGTCCCGGTCCTGTATCACAAGCTGGACAACGGCCTCAAGGTCGTGCTGTCGCCCGACGCCACCGCGCCGGTCGCCGTGGTGGCCGTCTACTACAACATCGGCTTCCGGATCGAGCCCCGCGACCGGACCGGATTCGCCCATCTCTTCGAGCACATGATGTTCCAGGGCTCCGAGAACCTGGGCAAGATGGAGTTCATCCGCCTGATCCAGTCGAACGGAGGGGTGATGAACGGCTCCACCCGCTTCGACTTCACCAACTACTTCGAGATCGTCCCCGGCAACGTCCTGCAGATGATGCTGTGGGGCGAGGCGGACCGGATGCGGGCGCTGGACGTCAGCCAGGAGAACCTGACCAACCAGCAGGGGGTGGTGATCAACGAGGTCAAGGTGAACGTCTTGAACCAGCCCTACGGCGGCTTCCCCTGGCTCGACGTCCCCCAGTACGCCAACACCAACTGGTACAACGCCCACAACTTCTACGGGGACCTCGCCGACATCGAGGCTGCCAACCTGGAGGACGTCCGTAGCTTCTTCAAGACCTACTACACGCCCAGCAACGCGGTGGTGGTGGTGACCGGCGACCTCGATCCGGAACAGACGCTCGCCTGGATCAAGGAGTACTTCGGGGCCATCCCGTCGGGGCCGACCCCGAAGCTCCCCGACATCTCCGAGCCGCGCCAGGAGCAGCAGAAGCGCCTCAGCCAGCCGGACAAGCTGGCCACCCGACCGGCACTGGCCGTGGCCTACCACGTGCCGAAGCGCAACACCCCCGAGTACTTCGCGATGGGCCTGCTGGACCAGATCCTGGTCCAGGGACGTGACAGCCGCCTCTACCAGGCGCTGGTCCAGGAGCGCGGCTTCAGCGGGGGCGTCTCCGGCGGCATCAACCTGCTGGGCAACATGTTCGACGTCGACGGCCCGACCCTCTGGACCACCTGGCTCTTCCACGACGCCGACAACACCGCCGACGCCATCCTGAAGCGCTTCGACGCCGAGGTCGAGAAGCTGCGTACGGCACCCGTGGATGCGGCCACCCTGGAGCTGGCCAAGGTCAAGATGCGCTCCGCCCTCTACGACAGCATCGAGGAGACCTTCGGCTTCGGCCGTGCCGACCTCTTGGCCAGCTTCGCTCTCTTCGACGACGATCCGTCCCGCATCAACCAGCTCGAGGGTGACTTCATGAAGGTCACGCCCGAGCTGCTCCACGCCACGGCCCGCGAGTACCTGCGCCCCGGCAACCGGACCATCCTGACCATCGAGCCGAAGGCCGGGGAGAAGCCTTCGGCCGCGGGCTCTCAGGAGCCTGAAGGGGGGACCCGATGAGACGGAACGTGCTGTTCGCCGCCCTCAGCATCGCGCTGGCCACGGGGGCCACGGCGTTTGCCGAGAGGCAGGCGCCCCCGGCCCCGGCGCCCCCCAAGGCTTTCCAGGTCCCGACCCCCACCCACCTCACCCTCGACAACGGCCTGGCCGTGACCTTCGTCGACTACGGGACGGTCCCCAAGGTCCGCGTCGAGCTCGCCGTCGAGGTGGGCAACGCCGACGAGAGCGCCGACCAGGTCTGGCTGGCCGACCTGACCGGCCGTCTGCTCATGGAGGGCACCCGGCGTCGCAGCGCCGCCCAGGTCTCCGAGGCGGCGGCCCGGATGGGCGGCTCGCTCGACATCGCGGTGGGTTCGGAGGCCACCGAGCTGTCCGGGGACGTGCTCTCGGAGTTCGCGGCGGACTTCGTGGGCCTGGTGGCGGAGGTGACGCGTGATCCCGCGTTTCCCGAGAGCGAGCTGGCCCGGCTGAAGGCGGACCTCCTCCGCCAGCTCTCGATCGCTCGCAGCCAGCCCCAGCAGCTCGCCCAGGAGAAGCTCCTGGCCCTGCTCTACGGCGATCACCCGTTCGGTCGTCTGTTCCCGACCCCGGAGATGATCCAGGGCTTCGACCTTCAGCAGGTGAAGGCCTTCTACGCTGCGGGCTTCTCTCCGAAGCGCGCCCATCTCTACGTGGTGGGCCGATTCGATCACGCCGCGGTGGAGCAGTCGGTGCGGGGCGCGTTCGCCGGCTGGCAGGGAGGTGCGCCCCTCGACCGCAAGCCCCCCCACCCCGAGAGCCACCGGGCCGTCCACATCGTGGATCGAAAGGACGCGGTCCAGTCGACGATCATCGTGGCGGTCCCGGTCATCGATCCGTCGAACCCCGACTACCTGCGCCTGGCGGTGACCAACACCCTCCTCGGGGGCTTCTTCTCCTCCCGGGTGACCACCAACATCCGCGAGGACAAGGGCTACACCTACTCGCCGTTCAGCCAGATCTCCTCGCGGCGCGGCGACGCCTACTGGGCGCAGAACGCCGACGTCTCCACCGACGTCACCGCCCCCGCCCTCAAGGAGATCCTGTTCGAGATCGACCGGCTGCAGGCGGAGCCGCCTTCGGAGCAGGAGCTGTCCGGGGTGAAGAGCTACATGGCCGGCGTGTTCGTGCTCCGCAACTCCTCGCGCTCGGGGATCATCAACCAGCTCCAGTACATCGAGCGGCACCGCCTGCCCGCCGACTATCTGCAGCGCTACGTGGAACGGATCCATGCCGTTACCCCGGTCGACATCCAGGAGATGGCCCGGAAGTACATCCGCGACGACCAGGCCACCATCGTGGTGGTGGGCGACCGGAAGAAGATCGAGAAGGACCTGCGGCCCTTCGCCGCCCAGCCGTGAGATCGGGACGGACCGGGCCCGCGTCGCGACGCGGGCCCGGGCGCCGCCCGTCGCCCGATCGGGCCCCGGTTTGACGCCGGGGGGGCGGGCTCGTAGTCTTGGCGCCGAGCCTCGAATGCTGGCGGTGCCAGGGGCCGGAGTCGCTCACCAAGCGGAGCGGCGCGTCGGGCCTCAGCTCGAGCGGTTCGGCCTGGCCGCGATCTGTTTCGCGACGATGGCTGCCTCGCTGCTCGCCGCCCGCAACGGCCTGGCCCCGGTCCAGAGACCGCTCACCCACGGCCTGGTCTTCTGGGGCTGGTTTCTGGCGCTCCACGTCCCGGTCGCGCTGGTGGTCGGGCTGGGTCTCGCCCTCCTGAGCCGCATCCGACCGTTGTGGTGGCTGCCCCGGCTCGTGATGCTGGCGACGGCCACCGGCCTGTTGTTCTCGGTCATCTCCCGGAACCGGGGCGGGATGGTGGCCCTCGTCACGCTGACCGGCCCGGCACGCTACCAGTGGCTGCTGCCGGCCGCGTTCGCGCTGGCGGCGCTGGGCCTGCTGCTGGCAGGACTCTTGCCGTTTCGGCGTCGCTTCTGGCCGAGGCTCCTGTCGTTGGCCGCGATCGCGGCGTGCCTGGCGGCGCTGCTGCCCAGTCGCCCGGCTTCGGCGCCGACCTCGCTCCAGACCGCCGGCCCGCTGCGCCTCAGGGGCGAGCGGTTCCTGCTGTTCGGCCTCGACGGCGCGGACTGGCGGTATCTCGAGCCCCTGATCGCCCGGGGCGAGATGCCCAACCTGGCCCGGCTGCGGCAGGAGGGGATCTGGGGACCGCTGAAGACGATCGAGCCGACGCTGTCGCCGGCGATCTGGACCACCATGGCGACGGGGCAGCCGCCGTCGGTGCACCGGATCCGGGGCTTCACGCGACGCCGGATCGACGGCGTGGACGACGCGCTCGGGAAGCTCCGCCCGGTCTGGGGAGTGGGGTTCCCGAGGCTTTACCGCTGGCTCAAGAGCTCGGGACGGATCTTCGAGTCGACGATCTCCTCGCTGGCCCGACGATCACCGGCGCTGTGGGAGCTGACCACGGTCGCCGCCTCACCGTTGGACGTCGTCAACTGGTGGGCCACCTGGCCTGCCGAGCGGGTCTTCGGCCGCATGGTGACGCAGCATCTGTACTTCTGGCGTCTCGGCCTTCGGGGCTGGGTGGCCGCCGAGCACCGGGTGACCTACCCGGAGGCGCTACAGGCCGAGCTGGCCGACCTGGTGATGAGGCCCGACCAGGTTACCTACGCGCAGGCCCGTGCCTTCATGGACGTGTCCGCCGAGGAGTACGAGTCGTTCCGGTCGACACCGTTCAGGAAGCACTGGATCGGCTCCGAGTTCCGCTACTTCTACTCGATGTTCCAGACCAACCGGCGGGTGGCCCGGTACCTGATGGAGTCCGGCCGTCGCCAGTATTCCCAACCGCCGGACATGCTCCTGCTGATACGCCTGGTCGACATGGCCTGCCATACCTCGCTTGCAGAGTCCGAGCTGGTCGCCGACCACCTGGACGCGACCGAGGACGAGATCCACCGCTACCGGGGGGTGGTGAGCGAGGCCTACCGCGCCGCCGACCGCCTGCTCGGCGAGCTGATCGCCGACTTCGGAGAGGGCAACGTGATCGTGGTGTCGGACCACGGCTTCGGGCTGGTCTACCACTGGCCGAAGTGGACGGTCTCGTACGACCACAAGAAGGCCCCCGACGGGATCTTCCTGGCCGCCGGACCGGCCTTCGGAAAGGGAAGGGTCGAAGGCCTCTCGGTCTTCGAGATGCTGCCGTTGCTCGCGTACCTGAAGGACCTTCCGTTGGCACAGGACCTGGTGGGGAGGCTGCCCGAGGAGGTCCTGTCCGCGGAGCTTCTGGCCTCTCGCCCGCCCCGGGCCATCGCCTCGTATGGAGAGCGCCGGGAGGGGACCTGGAGCGCGCGCGACGCGCCGCTCGACCGGGAGATGCTGAAGCGACTCGAAGCCCTCGGCTATCTCGAGTAGCGGGAGAGAAGCGGCGCCCGGCCCTGGAGGGGACGTCCCTTTTCGGCGTCGGGGTTGCGTGCGGGGCCGCTTTCGGGTATTCCGAGGGCCGGCCCCGGTGGACGCCGCCGAGCGGCTGATGGAGGGAGGCGAAGATGAAGCCAGCGATCTGGATCCCGGCCACGCTCTTCTTGCTGCTCGGCGGCGTTCAGGCCAGCCACGCCGTGGAGGTGAAGGTCGACAGGCTCCCGGGCGCCAAGCGGCACAACGTGGTGCTGATCCTCACCGACGACCAGCGCTACGACGCGATGGGCTTCATGGGGCACCCCTTCCTGGAGACGCCCCACCTCGACTCGCTGGCGAGAAACGGCGTCCACCTAGCCAACGCCTTCGTCACCACCTCGCTCTGCTCCCCGAGCCGTGCCTCCATCCTGACCGGCCTGTACACCCACAAGCACCGGGTGATCGACAACAACCGGCTGGTCCCCGAGGGGACCCGCTTCTTCCCCGAGTGGCTGCAGGCGGCGGGCTACGCCACCGCCTTCATCGGCAAGTGGCACATGGGCAGCGACGCGGACGACCCGCGGCCGGGCTTCGACCACTGGGTGAGCTTCCGCGGCCAGGGAAGCTACCTCTCCCCGTCGCCGGACTACACCCTGAACGTGGACGGGCAGCACGTCCCGCAGCGGGGCTACATCACCGACGAGCTGACCGACTACGCGGTGGACTGGCTGAAGCAGCAGAAGCCCCAGGAGCGCCCCTTCTTCCTCTACCTGTCGCACAAGGCGGTCCACGCCAACTTCACCCCCGCTGAGCGCCACGCTGGGCGTTACGCGAACGCCCCCTTCGAGCTGCCGAAAAGCGCCGCGGTCGACGACCCCCGCTACCAGAGCCAGCCCCGCTGGATGCGGGACCAGCGCAATAGCTGGCACGGCATCGACTTCCCCTACCACGGCCGCCTCGACATCGCCGCCTACTACCGGCGCTACTGCGAGACGCTCTTGGCGGTCGACGACAGCGTCGGCCGGATCCTGGAGCAGCTCAAGGAGATGGGCGCGCTCGATGACACCCTGGTCATCTACATGGGGGACAACGGCTTCATGTTCGGCGAGCATGGCCTGATCGACAAGCGCGTGGCCTACGAGCCCTCGATCCGGGTGCCGCTCCTGATGCAGTGCCCGTCGCTGTTCCCGGGCGGGGGCGTGGTCGAGCAGGTGGTGGCCAACATCGACATCGCCCCGACCATCCTGAACGCCGCCGGCCTTCTCACCCCGCCCCACATGGACGGGCGTAGCGTGCTGCCGCTGCTGCGCGGCGAGCCCACCGACTGGCGCGACTACCTGCTCTACGTCTACTACTGGGAGAAGAACTTCCCGCAGTCGCCCACCGTCTTCGCCCTGCGGGGCGACCGCTACAAGTACATCACCTACTACGGGCTGTGGGACACCGACGAGCTCTACGACCTGCAGGCCGACCCCGACGAGACGAACAACCTCATCGACGAGCCGAGCCTCGAGGACGTGGTGCGGGAGATGGAGGACCGCCTCTATTCGATGATGGCCGAGGAAGGGGGGATGTCGATCCCGCTCAACCAGCCGCGCGGCTTCACCGCCAACAAGCGCTACGCGCCCCGTGGCGGGCACCACGCCGCCGACTTCCCGCCCTCGATGGTGCTCGACGAGCCCCAGTTCCAGAACGCTCAGTGAACCGGGGGAGGTGGCGGTGAGCGAGGCCGGAAACGGCGGCGGGTCGCTGCTGATGCCGATCCTGGCCTGCCTGACGCTGGGCCTGGCCCCCTTCGTCCCGATGCCGCACCTGGTGGAGAAGCTGATCTGGCTCTACCAGGGACGGAGCTTCCGGCCGATCGACGTCTTCGACCTGCTCCTGCACGCGGCGCCCTGGGTGTGGCTGGCGGTGGCGTTGGTGGGGCGGCTGCGCCAGTAGCCGGAGTCCCGTGCGCGACGCCTCCGTTCCGATCGCCGCCGGGGCGGGGCGTCACGCGCCCCGTCAACCCTTTCAGCCCGGTCACCACCCCGAGATGCTCTTGCGCAGCGCCTGCTCCAGGCGCCTTCGGTCGGTGGACGGACCCTGGTAGACGGTGTCGTCGCCGATGACCAGGGTGGCCGGCGCGGCGGCGCGAGGATTCGGCTCGAAGCGAATGGAAGGGCGAAGCTCGAACCCCGCCAGGACCGAGGAGAGCAGGGCCACGAAACGATCGCGCTCCTCCCCGGGGTCGCCGCGCACCGTGACCGCGATCGTCGAGAAGAAGGGGCTCGGGTCCCTTCCCTTGAAGCGCAGGTACTCGCGCCACAGGGCGGTGCGGAAAGCCTGGCGCTGGGCCTCCGGCACGTAGTTGTCCTCGAGAAGCGCCGCGGCCAGGGCGTCGACGATGGCCTGCTTCCCGGTGAGCGCCAGGGCGTCCACCCGCTTCAGGGCGTCGCCCAGCCCCGAGATCCCCACCCGGTGGAGGTCCACCAGGACCGGGGTGACGCCGAAGCTGCCGCCGCACGGCCTCATCGGGAGGGGCCTCGGCGCCGGCCGTGGAAGTAGAGGAGGGCGGCGATCTGGCCGGCGCGAGGGTGGCGGACCAGGAGGAGGTCCAGCGCCTTGAGGGGAGCGAGCAGAGGGACCAGCAGCAGGAACAGGCCGCGGTAGAGAGACTCCGAGCCGAACGAGAGCGCGATCGACAGCCACTCGTGGAAGACGTTGACCAGCGTGGTGGTGGGCCCGCCGGAGACCCCCGCTCGCACCGTCTCGTAATCGGCCATCTCGGCGGCCACGCCCGGCAGGGTCCAGCGCCGGTAGTCGCTCGGGCTCCCGTGGAAAGGCCACAGGAAGGGCAGGGCCAGGAAGAGCCGGCCGCCCGGTCGGAGGACTCGACCCATCTCGGCACGGGCCGCATCCGCCTCCAGCACGTGCTCCAGGACCATCTCGCACAGGATCCCGTCGACGCTCTGGTCGCGGAAGGGGAGCCGGGCCAGGTCGGCCTGGACCTGCACTCCCGGGAATCGGTCGCGATCGACCGAGAAGAAGCCGTCCGGCGACGAGCGGAAGCCGGCGCCCAGGTTGAGCCGCCGCGCTCCGGGCTCGAAGCTCGCCACGAAGCGCCGCCTCTCGGAGAGGTCCAGGTAGGCCAGGTCGACGAAGTAGAAGGCCACGGTGGCCAGGCGCCGGTGACGCTTGAGCCTCCTCTTCAGGCCGGAGATCCAGTCACGCTTCGTGGGCTGCAACACTCTCACCAGACCAGGGGCAACATAGCACGGCTCACGCCGGGGCCGGCCGGCTGGACCGGGCCAGCGGATGAGCTAGAGTGAGGGGGGCTTCGAGGATGCAGCGCGAGGAGCAGCAACGCTACTACGAGCTGGGCCGCAGCTACTGGTGGCTGTCCGGCAAGTACCAGGTGGTCCGCGACGTGCTGGAGCGGCACGCCCGCGATCTGCCTGCCGAACCTCTGCTGCTCGACCTGGGCTGCGGCCCGGGCAACTTCCTCGACGTGATCGGCCGTCGGGCGCGGGTGTGCGGCTCGGACTACTCGGCAGACGCCCTGGAGTTCTGCCGGGAGCGGGGCTATGAGCGGCTGTTCCGGGCCGACTTCCACGCCCTCCCGGCGCGCAGCGACCGCTTCGACCTGGTGACCGCCATCGACGTGATCGAGCACCTGCGTGACGACCAGCTCGCCGTGGACGAGCTGACCCGGGTCCTGAAGCCGGGTGGGGTGGTGGTCCTGACCGTGCCCGCCTTCCGCGCGCTGTGGGGGGACCACGACGACCTCTACGGGCACCTGCGCCGCTACCGGGTGGGTGAGGTGCGGCGCCTGCTTCGGTCGGCGGGCCTCTCGGTGGTCAAGGTCTCCTACTTCGAGCCGCTCTTCTTCGCCCCCCTGTGGCTCTTCCGCAACCTCAAGAAGCTACGTCGGAGCGGCGGCTCGCTCTCCGAGCGCGACGACTTCGTGCGCACGCCCGGCTGGCTGAACGGCGTCCTGACCCGGCTGATCGCGGCCGAGCGCCACTGGCTGCGCTTCGCGAGCTTCCCGTTCGGGGTCACGCTGGTGGCGGTGGCCCGGAAGGGGCGCGGACCGGCCTAGCGGCACCAGGCGCCGGGGGGGCCTCAGGCAGACCCCGACGGCCCCTCGAGGTGGTAGTCCCAGGCGCAGAAGCCGTCGCCCTTGAGGATCGAGTGGGTGATCGTGCATCGCTTGAGCGCAACACCCAGCAAGGGCTCCCAGAGCTGGCGGTCCCAGCCCGCCGCCCGGTAGCAGAAGATCGGGTCGATCTCGGGGGCCTCGGCCTCGCGGACCAGGTTGCAGAAGCAGTAGGCCCGACGCTTCTCCTCGAGGGTCTTGGCCTGCGCGTAGCGCTCGCCGTCCCGGGGCACCTTGCTCACGTGAAGCGTCTTGCCGTCGAACCGCAGCGGGTCGACGAAGCCGCCGGTGCGCGTCTTCTTCAGCTTCTCCTGTAGCGCCTGGAAGACCGCCTGGATGTCGTGGGTCTGGTCATAGACCTTCCTCGTCTCCATCACGTCCTCGATGGGACGCTTCAGGCAGACCCGGGAGAGGATGTCGAACTGCTGCTCCGGGTCGGTGACCGCCTTGAGCCGGGCGATCGACTCGGCCACCCAGGCACACCGCTCGTCCACCCCCGTGTGTGGGGTGAGGTGCTCGCCACCTTCGAAGACCTCCCGGGCGCGGTCGGGGCCGAGCACCCGCAGGAGCTGCTCCTGGTAGACCTCGGGCCAGGCCAGGAACGAGGCCATCACGTCGGTCCGGCAGCGCTGCGGGTCGGTGGCGTCGCGCTGCAGGTAGACCTCCTGCAGCTCCAGCTCCGGCGAGAGGCCGGTCCGGTCCATGTACCGGTAGAGCTTCTGGGTGGTCTCGCGAAGGGTCGCGTGTGGGCCCTGATGGAGCCCCGCGTAGAAGTGCATCCGCCGCAGCTCGTGGGTCACGATCGCGCCGGTCTCGACCGGAGCCGAGACCGGGAAGCCGATCTCGGAGTCGAAGCCTTCGACCGGCGTGTCGAACCGGAAGATGTGGGTCAGCGGACCCGCGATGCGCCCCTCGCAGGCCTTCTCGAGAGAGGCGATCCGCGGCTCCAGCTCTCTCCGCTCCGTGATCGGCTTGCGGATGCCCGCGAAGAGCGCGACCTCCCGGACCACCGCCCGGATCTCCGGGCTCGACGGCTCCGTCTCGGCACCCGGTTCAGAGGGCGACGTCGCCCACGCCTTTGGCAGGGACGCGAAGGCCATCCCTCCCGCCACTCCTGTCTGGAAGAACTCCCGGCGACCCAGCCGGCGCGTGACCCGCTTCTTCATGGCGTCCTCCTGGCCCGCCCCCCGGCCGTGATCCTGACACCCGACGCTGTGCGGCACAACTCGGCGGCGGCGGGCCGCCGCGGCGCCGGGCGAGGTCGGCCGGCGATCCGCCGGGAGTCTCGGGAGCGCCGGGAGGGAAGGGCGGACGTGATACCTTGCTGGATTGTCGTTTCGGCCCGGGACGACCCTCGGGTCGGCCCGGGTCACGAAAGGGGTATCGAAGATGCGCGAGCTCAGGAGAGGAACCCGGCCCTACGTCATGGCGCCCATGCTGGTGCTGGCCATGTGTCTCGGTGCCGGCTCCGCCCGGGCCGGTGAGCTCGAGGATCGGGTGGCAGCGGAGGTCCCGGAGCTGCAGAAGACCTACGAGTACCTCCACGCCCACCCGGAGCTCTCTTTCCAGGAAGAGAAGACCGCCGCCTACGTCGCTGGACGGCTGCGCCAGCTCGGCTTCGACGTCACCGAGGGGTTTGGACGCTACGACGTCGAGGGACGCGTCCCCCACGGCGTGGTCGGCGTCCTGCGCAACGGCGACGGGCCCACGGTGCTGGTGCGCACCGACCTGGACGCGCTGCCGATCACCGAGGCCACTGGACTGCCCTACGCCAGCCAGGTCCGGGCCCACGACGACGCCGGCAACGAGGTCGGCGTCATGCACGCCTGCGGCCACGACCTCCACATGACCAGCTTCCTCGGCACCGCCGCCGAGCTCGCCGGTCTGCGCGATCGCTGGCAGGGGACGCTGGTTCTGATCGGCCAGCCCGCCGAGGAGCGCGGCAACGGGGCCCGGGCGATGCTGGCGGGTGGGCTGTACGAGCGCTTCGGCCGCCCGGACTACGCCCTGGCGCTGCACACCAACGCCAGCCTGGAGGCGGGCAAGGTCGGGGTGGTTCCCGGATTCGCCCTGGCCAACGTCGACTCGGTGGACATCACCGTCCGCGGGCGCGGCGGCCACGGCTCCCGGCCCGAGAACACCAACGACCCGGTCACGCTGGCCGCCTACATCGTGGTGGGCCTGCAGCCCATCGTCAGTCGGCGGGTCTCACCGTTCGACCCGGCGGTGGTCACGGTCGGCTCCATCCACGGCGGCACCAAGCACAACATCATCCCCGACCAGGTGAAGCTGCAGCTCACCGTGCGCTCCTACGAGGCCAAGGTGCGCCGGCAGCTCCTGGACGGGATCCGCGCCGTGGCGATCAACACCGCCCGCGCCCAGGGCTTCCCCGAAGACCTGCTGCCGGTGGTCGACGTCGACGAGCAGGAGGCGACCTCGGCCACCTACAACGACCCCGAGCTCGCCGGCCGTCTGGAGCGGGTCTTCGCCCAGGCCCTGGGAGCGGACCGGGTGGTACGGATGAGCCCGGTGATGGGGGCCGAGGATTTCTCCTCCTACGCGCTCGATCGGCAGGTCCCGAGCATGATCTTCTGGCTGGGGGCCGTCGACCCGGCCAAGAAGGCCGAGGCCGAGCGGACCGGCACCCCGCTTCCGTCGCTCCACTCGAGCCTGCTGGCGCCGTTGCCGGCCCCCGCCATCCGCACCGGCGTGACCGCGATGACGGCGGCCGTCCTGGACCTGATGGGGACATGACCCGAATCCTTCGGCTGCAAGGGATTCGGGATCGTGTCCCCCAGGCCGACATGACCCGAATCCTCACCGTCGTCCGGGTACACGATCCGGGTTTCACTGCAACCGGGGAAACCCGGTCATGTCCCCGGACGCAGTCCCGTGGATTCGGGATCGTGTCCCCCAGACCGGTCTCGCCGGGATCGGGGTTAGACTAGCCCGCCGGCCTCCGGACGGCTCGACACCGCCCGCCGGGCCGTGCAGGGAGGAGCCGCGGAATGCGCTTGCCTGTTCTGGCCCTGGCCGTCTCGTTGGCCGCATTGCCCCAGGGGGCCGAGGCCGATCGGCTCTCGGTCCCCTATCAGATGTTCCGGCTCCGAAACGGCCTCACCGTGATCGTGCACGAGGACCATTCCGCTCCCATCGCCAGCGTGAACTGCTGGTACCACGTGGGCTCGGGTCGGGAGGTCCCCGGTCGCACCGGCTTCGCCCACCTGTTCGAGCACCTGATGTTCGAGGGGTCGGAGCACGTCCCGGAAGGGGCCTTCGATCGCTGGCTCGAGGCGGTGGGCGGAGACAACAACGGCTCCACCAACAACGACCGGACCAACTACTGGGAGCAGGTGCCGTCGAACGCCCTGGAGATACCGCTGTTCCTGGAGTCGGATCGGATGGGTTACCTGCTCGGGGCGATGTCGCCGGCCACCGTGGACGGCCAGCGAGACGTGGTGAAGAACGAGAAGCGCCAGTCGTACGAGAACCGTCCCTACGGAAGGGTCTGGGAGATGCTGCCCGCCGCCCTGTTCCCGGCGGGCCACCCGTACTCCTGGCCGGTGATCGGCTCGATGGCCGACCTCTCCGCGGCCAGCTACGAGGACGTGGTGAGCTTCTTCAAGTCCTGGTATGGGCCCGCCAACGCCAGCCTGGTGATCGCCGGCGACGTCAAGGCCTCCGAGGTGAGGGCCCTGGCCGAGAAGTGGTTCGGCGAGATCCCCGAGAGCCAGCCGGTCGAGCCCCTGGTCCCGCGGCCGGTGGTCCTGAAGGCGGAGAAGCGGCTGGTGCTCGAGGATCGGGTCCAGCTTCCACGCCTCTACCTGGCCTGGCCGGCGCCGCCCGCGTACTCGGCGTCCGGCGCGGCCGTGGATGCGCTGGCGGGCGTGCTCGCCGAGGGCAAGAACTCACGCCTCTACAAGCGCCTGGTCTACGACCTGCAGGTGGCCCAGGACGTGAGCGCGTTCCAGGACACGGGCGCCCTCGCCTCGGTGTTCCTGGTGATCGTCACCGCGCGGACCGGGCACGGCCTCGAGGAGATTCGCGGCCTGGTGGACCAGGAGATCGAGCGCCTGCAGGGAGCGCCCCCCACCGAGCGGGAGCTCGTCCGCTTCCAGAACCGGACCGAGGCCGGCTACTACGACGCCCTCGAGCGGGTGGGTGGCTTCGGAGGGAAGGCGGACCGGCTCAACGACTACTACTTCTACACCGGAGATCCCGACTACTTCGAGGAGGACCTGGCCCGCTATCGCGCCCTCGCCCCGAGCGACGTGCAGGCGGCGGCGTTTTCCTACCTGACGAAGGGACGGGTGACGATCTCGGTGGTGCCCGAAGGGCGCCGCGAGCTCGCCGTTGCGGAGGTGAGCCAGTGACTGGAAGCGGAGCCGTCACCCGCCGTTGCCTCGCTCTTCTCTCGTTGCTGGCGCTCTGCGCGTCGCCCGGCCTGGCCGAGGTCGACCGGAGCCATCCGCCCCAGCCGGAACCGGTCCGACCGCTCGAGCTTCCGCCCCTCCACCGGCACACCCTGTCGAACGGCCTGCCGGTGCTGCTGGTGGAGCAGCACGAGGTGCCGGTGGTCGAGCTGGTGCTGGTGGTCCGGGCCGGCGCCACCGCCGATCCCGCGGGCTCCGAGGGCCTGGCACACATGACCGCCGCGATGCTCGACGAGGGCGCCGGCGGCAAGGACGCGTTGGCCCTCGCCGATGCCGTGGACTTCCTGGGCGCCGAGCTCCAGACGGACTCGGACTGGGACTTCGCCAGCATCCGTTCGCGGGTGCCGGTCTCACGGCTCGAGGCGGCGCTGCCGCTCTTCGCCGACGTGGCGTTGCGGCCCGACTTCCCCGAGGCCGAGCTCGAGCGTCTCCGGAAGGAAGCCCTCACCAACCTGCTGCAGGCCCGCGACGTTCCCGGACGGATCGCATCCCGGGCGCTGTGGAAGGCGGTCTTCGGCGTCGGCCACCGCTACGGGCGTCCCGAGAACGGGGACGTGGCCTCCCTGTCGCGGCTGCGCGTCGAGGAGCTGCGGGCCTTCTACGCTCAACGTTACTCCCCGGCGACCGCTTCCCTGGTGGTGGTGGGAGACGTGGGTGCCGAGGTGGTGCCGGTGCTCGAGAGCGCCTTCGGTGCCTGGCCCCGCCCGGCCTCCGCGCCCGCCGAGGTTGCCGTCGCCGCGCCGCCCCAGGTGAAGGGGCGCTCGATCCTCCTCGTCGACAAGCCCGGCGCCCCCCAGTCCGTGCTTCGGCTCGGTCGGGTCGGTCCCTCGTGGCAGGACCCCCGGTACACGGCCGGCGAGGTGATGAACACGCTCCTGGGCGGGTCCTTCACCTCGCGGCTCAACGACAACCTGCGGGAGCAGCACGGGTACACGTACGGTGCCCGATCCGGGCTGCTGCGCCTGCGCAGCGGCGGCCTGTTCCTGGCCGGCGCCGACGTCCAGGCCGACAAGACCGTGCCGGCGGTGAGCGAGATCTTCAAGGAGCTCGATCGCATCGCCACCCCGGCCTCCGACGACGAGGTGGCCAGGGCCCGCAGCTACGCGGCGCTCGGGTTCGCCGCCGAGTTCGAGACCACCCGGCAGGTGGCTCGCCACATCGTCGACCAGGTCGTCTACGACCTGCCCGACGACTTCTTCGAGGCCTTCGTTCCCAAGGCGCTGGCCGTCGATGCCGCGGCGCTGCAGGCGGCGGCCCGGGCGGATATCGACACCGGCTCGATCGTCCTGGTGGTGGTGGGCGACCGCGCCACGGTGGAGGATCCGCTGCGGTCCCTCGGGCTCGGCGACGTCGTTACCCTCAGCGTCGACGACGTGATGGGCGAGGCGCCCAAGATCGAGTAGCCGGCCATGCACCCGGCCGTGGCCAGGTTGCTGACCGCGCCCGCCGCCGAGGACCTCTGGCGGCTGCGCGGTGATCTCCTCGAGAAGGGCGTCGCCCGGGGCGCCGCGGTGTGGGGCGTGGTGGACGCCTTCCAGCGCTACCTGGACACGCTGGCCACCTCCACCTCGTCCCGCGACTACAGCGAGCTGGCGTCGCTTCTGGACATCTCGGCGGTGGGCGGGGTGCTGCTCGAGAACGCCCTCGAGACGCGCACTTGCCAGGAGCTGGCCGAGCGCGTGTTCACCGGGGCGCTCAGCGAGGGGCTGATGGTGCTGGCCACCCGCCAGCACGTCAAGGCCTGGGAGCAGGAGCTGTGCGTCGTCTATCGCGAGGGGGCCTGGTTCCTGTACCAGGAGCTGTGGGCCTGGGCCGAAGAGCAGAATCCGAGTCTCCCCGCCGCCGAGCGGCGGAAGCTGCTGGACGGCCTGCTGGCGCCGGTGCTGGACCCGGAGGTGCGTGGCCTGGCCAAGGCCGCCCTGGTGGGCCGCCTCTTCCAGTTGTTGCTGGTGATCCGGTTGGCCCAGGCGCTGGCGTCCTCTGGGGAAGAGGGGTGAGCCGATGACCAAGAAGCGCCGCAAGGAGTGGTTCGACGACGAGGCGTTCTGGCGCTCCCTCTACCTCTTCATGTTCGGCCCCGAGCGCTTCGCGGCCGCGGTCTCGGAGGTCGACCAGGCGCTGTCCTTGATGAAGCCGCCGGGCAAGGTCGCCCTCGACCTCTGCTGCGGGCCGGGCCGCTTCGCCCTTCCCCTGGCCCGGCGCGGCTACCGGGTGACGGGGGTCGATCGGACCCGCTTCCTCCTCGACAAGGCCCGGGCTCGGGGCCGCCGTGCCGGCCTCGAGGTCGAATGGGTCCTCGCCGACATGCGCGACTTCGTGCGGCCCGAGACCTACCACGTGGTCTTCAACATGTCCACGTCGTTCGGGTACTTCGACGCCAGGGACGAGGACGTGGCGGTGCTCGGCAACGTGTTCCAGAGCCTGCGCCCCGGCGGCGTCCTGCTGATGGACGTGACCGGCAAGGAGACCTTGGCCCGCATCTTTCAGCCCACCACCTCCGACGTGCTCCCGGACGGCTCCCGGCTGGTACAGGTGCACGAGGTCTTCGACGGCTTTTCGCGGGTGCGCAACGAGTGGATCCTGATCCGCAAGGGCCGGGCCCGGAGCTTCCGATTCCACCACACGCTCTACTCCGGCCAGGAGCTGATCGATCGCCTGACGGGCGTCGGGTTCGGCGAGGTTCGGCTGTTCGGCAGCCTGGAGGGAGAGGAGTACGGGACCCAGGCGATCCGGCTGGTGGCGGTGGCGCGCAAGCCAGGCCGATGACGTTGGGCGCGAGGCGTCGGCCCGGCGCCTCGAGGTTACCCCTCGTTCGGCCAACGGTGCCACACTAGAGACAGGACACCCAGTCGAGACCGTTGGCCCGAGACGCCGTGCCGGTCTGGTTGGCGGCGGTCCGAAGCGAGAAGGGTGCCCAGGAAGGAGTCAGACGAATATGCGGAAGACGTCTTTGGTGCTGGCGGGTGTGGCGCTGCTGTCGTTGGCCGGGGCTCGGGCTCGGGCTCAGGAGCCGGAGCGTTTCCAGGCCTGGGCCGTGAACCTGAGCAACGTGGCGACGGGTGCCAGCAGTCAGGTGGACATCGTCATCGAGCGCTGGTCGTCGGACGCCGAGCGGGACCGGCTGGTGGCGGCCTTCCAGAAGGGTCAGGACGCGCTGCTCCGGGAGCTTCAGAAGATCAAGCCGCGGGCCGGCTACTTCAAGCTCCCCGACCGGGTCGGCTGGGACATCATGTTCGCGCGTCAGGTCCCCGGTGAGGATGGCGGACAGGAGATCCTGCTGCTGACGGATCGACGCATCGACTTCTGGGAGGCCCGGGAGCGGCCGCGCTCCATCGACTACCCGTTCACGCTGATCGAGCTGCACATCGACAAGAACGGCGAAGGCCAGGGGCAGGCTTCGGTGGCCACCAAGATCACCTACAGCAAGAAGAAGAACGTCCTCGAGCTGGAGAACTTCACCTCCGAGCCGGTGCGGCTGCAGAAGGTCGAGAAGGTCGGCTAGCGGACATGAGCCTGGGGAGCCGGCTGCTGGCCTGCCTGGCCCGGCTCCCCCCGGCTCGGTCCCGTCAGGTCAGCGTGGAGCTGGACCTGGCGGTCCCGGCCTCGGATGGCGCTGCGCTCCTCACCGACCGCTACTACCCGGTCAGCGAGCCGGCGGCGCCGGCGGTGCTGGTGCGAACCCCCTACGGGCGCCGCTCGCTCGGCCTCGTTGGCCGAGTCTTCGCCGAGCGGGGCTACCAGGTCCTGATTCAGAGCGTGCGGGGGACGTTCGGCTCCGGGGGCCGCTTCGACGCCTTCCGCGACGAGGAGGCCGACGGGCGGGCGACCCTGGAGTGGCTTTTCCGACAACCCTGGTTCGGGGGGCGGGTGGGGACGTACGGTCCCAGCTACCTCGGCTTCGTCCAGTGGGCCATGGCCGGGGCCACCCCGGGCCGCCCCGATGCGCTGGCCATCCAGGTCGCGGCCTCCAACCGCCGCGGTCCCCTGTACCCGGGGGAGTCCTTCGCCCTCGACTTCGCCCTCACCTGGATCCACACCCTCGCCGTCCAGGAGCGGCCCGCCTGGCGGGTTGTCTGGGAAGGCCTTCGGCGCCGGCGTACGCTGCGGCCGGCGCTCGCCCACCTCCCCCTCTGCGAGGTCGACCGCCTGGCGGTCGGACGGCGAGTCGGCTTCTTCCAGGACTGGCTGCAGCACACCTCTCCGGAGGACCCCTTCTGGGCCCGCATCGACCACGGCCGTCGCGTCGGAGCCGTCGACAGCCCGGTGTGCCTGGTCGGCGGCTTCTACGACTACTTCTTGCCGGCGCTGCTCTCCGACTACCGCGCGCTGCGGGCCGCCGGTCGGCGTCCCCACCTCACCCTCGGCCCCTGGGCGCACGCCGACCTCGGGCCCGTGCTGACCGGCCTGCGCGAGTCGCTGGCCTGGTTCGACACCCACCTTCGTGGAGATCCCTCCCGGCGGCGCGAGTCACCGGTGCGGGTCTTCGTGATGGGGAGCCGACGCTGGATCGACCTGCCCGACTGGCCACCCGCGGCCACGGCCGCTCGCCTCTACCTGCACCCGGACCGAGCGCTTCGACGCGACCCGTCGGGTGCCTCGCCCCCGGACCGGTACGACTACGACCCGGCCCGGCCGACCCCGGCGGTGGGCGGAGCGGTGATCGGCCGCCACGCCGGCCCCAAGGACAACCGCCGGCTGGAGTCGCGGGCCGACGTCCTGACCTACACCAGCCCCCCGCTCGACGAGGACCTGGAGGTGATCGGCGAGGTGACGGCCGAGCTGCACGTGCGCTCCAGCCTGGGACACACGGACTTCTTCGCCCGGCTGTGCGACGTGGCGCCGGGCGGGCGCTCCACTAACCTCTGCGACGCCCTGGTGCGGCTGTGGCCCGGGCGGCTCCCGCTGGACCCCGGCGGTGTCTGTCGCGTCGACGTCGCCCTCGGGGCGACGGCCTGCTGCTTCCGGAGGGGACACCGGGTGAGGCTGCAGATCTCGAGCGGGGCACACCCCCGCTTCGCCCGGAACCTGGGTTGCGGGGAGCCTCTCGCCACCGCGACCACGATGAAGGTGGCGCGCCAGGAGGTCTTCCACGATCCCGAGCACCCCTCGGTGCTGGTGCTGCCGATGCATACCCGCCGCCCGGGGACATGACCGGGCTTTCTCTGCCTCGCCGTGGAAGCCCGGATCGTGTCCCCCGTGCCGGTCGCCGCTATCGAGCGGGGGGCTCCCGCCCCCCGATCCCCCGGACCCGAACCAGGGACTTCCGACGTCGCGTCCAGCGGTCGGTGGGGCTAGCGCTCCAGCAGCCGGGTGCGCAGCTCGAGGGCGGCGTAGAAGAAGTCCGAGTCGGGGGTCCTGGGGCTGCCTGGGACACGGTCCAGGTACGACCCCTTGAAGAGGTGGGCGTAGCCCAGCTCGATCAGGAGAAGGGGCGTCGCCTTGAAGCGGACCCGCGACTCGACGTGGTGGCCCAGGAACCGCCCGGAGCCGCCGGTTGGGTCCTGGAGTCCCGATCCCACCCAGGCGTCGCGCGCCTCGGCCAGCCAGAAGGCCCGATACGAGGCCATCACCTCCAGCCGGTCGGAGGGGGTCAGCACACCCCGCAGCCCCGGCGTCAACAGGTTGGAGCGGTAGAAGGGCCCGTAGATGCCGGTCGGGTTCAGCTCGAAGCGGCGGGCGCCGAAGAGGGTGTTGAAGCGGCCGGAGCGGTCGTCGTCGGGGTCCTGGTCGCCGCTCGCGTAGTCGAAGTGCAGGGAGAGGCGCGGCTTCCAGGGAAGGTCCAGGACGTGGGCGACCTGGGCGTGCTGGTGGTGGGCGAAGTGGTCGCGGGCGCGGTCCGAGCCGAGCTGCCAGTCGGACTCCAGCTCGTAGTCCCACTGGCTCGGGGCTGGGTCCCTGAAGAGCCGCAACCCCAGCGTGGTGTAGCGCCGCCGCTGGACGGTCTGGTCCGCTTCGTGGACGCCCAGGTAGTAGCCGTCGATGCCGAGCCGCCGCCAGCGAAGAAGCTCGAGGTCGACCCCCCAGAAGAGCAGGTCGTTGCTGCTCGAGTCCGGCTGGCGGGGCTTGAGCGTGACCGGGCGGGTGAAGAAGGTCGTGAGGCGGAACCGGCCTTCGCGCTCCAGCCACCACCACACGCCATCGAAGCTGTTGGTGGTGTTGCGCATCCGGTTGCGCGCCAGCAGCCGCCGGTTGCCCAGGTCCAGGGTCATCCGACCGGCTTGGAGGCGGGTGGAGAGGGAGGCGCCGAGCCAGTGGTCCGAGCCCAGCTCCAGGCCGAGCTGCTGGACGTCGAGCTGGTTGACATGCTGGGCTTCGATGGGAAACGGCTCGTCGGCCCATTCGCCGCGGGCGTCCTCCAGCTCGGCGTAGAGGCGCAGCGGCTCGAACGGGGTCTGCACCGCGAGCTGCAAGCGGGTGCGCAGGGCCAGCAGCCGGGTGGGGCCGGCCTCGTCCAGGCGGAACGGGTGGGTCAGCCTCTCGAAGCGGGTGCGCTGTTCGAGCGAGATCGAGATCCAGCGCTGGGGCTCAGCCGGCTCGGGAGCGGCCTCCTGTGGCCACGCCGGGCCGGCCAGGAGCGAGAGCAGGAGAAAGAGGGGGGCCGCCAGGCGCTTCATCCACGCTCCACGTTGCTCAGGCCTCCTCGGTCCGTCGCACCCGGTTCCCGCGCGCGGGGCGTGCTCCCGTGGCGCGAGACCGACCGATTCTACAGGCACCCGCCCGAGCCGGGGACGCGGGGGCCGGGTGCCGCGATTGACACCACACCGGGTCGCCCCTAGTGTTCCGTATCGCATGTCGTGCTGGCAGCAGCCCGAGAAGAGATCCGGGTACACGATCCCGATTCGACGGAAGCGGGCCATGGGGACATGACCCGAATCCGTCGGTGGCCCGTGGATTCGGGATCGTGTCCACAGGGCCGGTCTCGCCGAATCGGGTCATGTCCCCGGATTTCCGGCTGGAGTCCCGACCCGTGAGCCCGCGATGCGGAACACGTCGTGTCCCGTCGGCAGGAGACACAGTCCATTGGTGGCCAAGAGCTCGGGAACGGGGCACCAGACGCGATGTCGGAAATCTCCGGGTTCGGGTCCGGGGGATCGGGGGGCGGGAGCCCCCCGCTTGATAGCGG
>CAZNNH010000087.1:0-23680 GCA_964574335.1 uncultured Acidobacteriota bacterium
CCCCGATCCCCCGGACACGACCCGCCCGCCCGAAGTGAATTCGGGCGCCGCTATCAAGCGGGGGGCTCCCGCCCCCCGATCCCCCGGACACGACCCCGGAGACTCACCCCGGATGCTCCAACCGGCGCCAACGGCTGTCAAGGACGTGGCGCACAATCGTGGGGCCACGGGCCCGGCGCCTTCCTACTCGGGAAACGCGGCCGGGGCCGTGTCCTGGTAGCCCTCGCCGTCCAGCGCCGAGAGAAAGGCCAGAAGCGCGTCGACCTCGTCCGGGCTGAGGTCGAGGGGACGGATCTTCGGGCTCAGGTGTGGGTTCGGATTGCCGCCCTTCACGTAGTGCAGGACCACCTCGCGCAACGTCGCCATCGACCCGTCGTGCATGTAGGGGGCTCGCTTGGAGACCTCGCGCAGCCCCGGCGTCTTGAAGGCCCCCTCGTCCTCGGCGTTCCCGCTGATCGCGGACCGACCGAGGTCCGAGAAGACCTTCCGCTCCGGGTCCCATCCGACGCCCAGGTTGTGGAACTGGTTGTCGGTCAGGTTCTGTCCCAGGTGGCACTGGTTGCACTCCGCCTTGCCGAAGAAGAGTGCCTCCCCGCGCTTGACCTGGTCGGAGACCGCGGTCTCGTCGCCGCCCACCTTCCACCGGTCCCAGGGGGAGTGGCCGCTCATGCGGGTGCGCTCGTAGTCGGCCAGCGCTTTGGCGACCCGATCCTTGGTGACCTCCGGGGAGCCGAAGGCCTCGGCGAAGTAGGGACGGTAGCCCTCGATGCCCTCGAGTCTCCCCACCATCGCCGGGAGGGTGTTGCCCATCTCGACCGGGTTCACGATCGGCCCGAGCGCTTGGGCCTCCAGCGAGTCCGCGCGGCCGTCCCAGAAGAAGTGCGGGTAGAGGGTGAAGGCCAGGTTCACGAACGAGGGTGCCTTGCGGGTCCCGTGCTGGCCTTCGATCCCGGTGGACACCGCGGTCTCTTCGGAGAAGGCGTTCTCGGGCCGGTGGCAGGTGGCGCACGAGATGGTGCCGTCGCGAGAGAGCCGGCGGTCGTAGAAGAGCCAGCGCCCCAGCCGGACCCGCTCCGGAGTCGGAGGCTCCTCGAGATCGTTGAGGCGGGTGTCGATGCCGAGGGGCGGCGTCGGCAGCGGGCGGATCGGGTTGGCCGTCTCCCACGGCGGCGCCGGCTGGGCGCAGCCGGTCAGGGCAAGCCCCACCAGACAAAGCCCTCGAAGTCGCACCATGCCACCCATCTTACCGTCCCCCGACCGGGCGGCGCGCCAGCATCACGACCGCCGCGCACAGGAACGAGGCCAGGATCCCCAGAAGCGTCGGCGACGGGAGCCCGGCCAGCCTCGCCACCAACATCGAGACGACGCCGGCGAGGATGGCCGACAGCGCCTCGCGGTTCCCGATCCGTGGCGCGAAGAGCCCACCCACGATCGGCACCAGCAGGCTCACCGTGAGCAGGCTGTAGAAGAGCTTCAGGGCGTCGATCACGGTCGGAACCAGGATCGAGAGCAAGACCCCCAACCCGCCGCCCAAGACGGCAGCCCACCGCGCCACCCGCAGCACCGCCGCGTCGTCCGCGTCCGGGCGCAGGAAGCGCCGGTAGAGGTCCTGTGACAACGAGGTGGCCAGCATGAACAGGATCGCGTCGGCCGAGCTGATCTCGGCGGAGACCACGGCCAGCAGCGCCAGCCCGCCGATCCAGACCGGCAGCTCGTGGACCAGGACCGTGGGCAAGGCCAGCTCGGGCTGGGTCAGGCCCGGGTGCAGCGCCCGCGCCACCATGCCGAGCGCCGGCGGGACGCCCGCGAACAGCAGCAGCACCACAGCGTTGGCAGCCACCCCCAGGCGCACGGCGCGGTCGTCGCGGGCTCCGTAGACCTTCTGCAGCAGGCCTGGCGAGACGAAGAAGGCGGGTGCCAGGAGCGCCAGGTAAGCGATCCCGGACGGGCCACCTTGCCAGAAGCTCCAGTAGCCGTCGGCCTGGGGGGTGGCGGCGACCACGGCCGCGACACCGCCGGCACGAGCCAGCGACAGCGGCAGGGCGGCGGCGAAGCCGCACAGCAGGACCACGAGCTGGACGAGGTTGACCCACACCGAGGCGGGCAAGCCCCCGGCGGTGAAGTAGACGGTCATCACCACGCCGCCGATCAGACAGCCGGCCGGCTTGGGGACCCCCGCCACCACGCTCAGCACCCAGGCCAGGGCGATGAGCTGTCCGGCCAGGATGGCGACGGTTCCCAGCCACAGCAGCGTCGAGACCAGGGCGCGCACGCTGCGGCCGTAGCGAAACTCGAGGTAGTCGCCGGCGGTCCGCAGGTGGTGGGCCTCGGCCAGCCGCCGGATGCGCGGGCCCACCCAGAACGCCAGCACCAGCGATCCGATCCCGGCGCTACCCACCCACCACCAGGCGCTCAGGCCATCCCGGTAGCCGAGACCGGCGGCGCCGACGGTGGAGCCGGCGCCGATGTTGGCGGCCAGCAGGGTCGAGAACAAGAGCCCGGGGCCGAGCCGCCGCGAGGCGACGAAGAACTCGTCGGCGGTGCGGACGTGCCGGCCGACCCGCAGCCCCAGGGCCACCAGCAGCGCGGAGTAGCCCAACAGCAGGGCCAGGTAGAGGCTCACCCGGCTAGCGCCCCGTGGTCTCGAGGTCGCGGGCGGCGGGGAGGCCCGGCAACCCGGTGGCCTGGGTGGCGGCGCGGACCACCGCCTCGGCCACCACGTCGGCCGCCAGCGCGCCGATCATGGCGACGTCGGCCGGCGTCTCGTGGGTCCCCGTAGCCAGGGCGAAGATGGCATCGCCGTCCAGGGGCAGGTGGGACGGGTACACGGTCCGGGCCAGGCCATCATGGGCCATCTCCGCCACCTTGCGGGCCTGGGCCTGGGTCAGCCGGGCGTTGGTGGCCACCACGCCCAGGGTGGTGCTCTCGCCCTGCGGCAGAGGCCGCCCCAGCGCGCCCCTTCGCACCAACGGCCTGAGGTCGACGATGGAGCCGCCGTCGGCAGAGCGGAGCCCGGCCAGGGGCGTGCCCGTCCGGGGATCGACGATTTGGCCGATGGCGTTGACCGCCACCAGCGCGGCCACCACCAGGCCGTCCTCGAGCGTGATCGCCCACGTCCCCACGCCGGCCTTCATGGCGCGGCCGGGGCCGAAGGCCTTGCCCACCGTCGCGCCGGCACCCGCCCCCACGCTGCCTTCGGCCACCGGCCCGGTGCCGGCGGCCTCGGCGGCACGCTCCCCACAGGTGGCATCGGGGCGGATGTCGGGTCGTCCGCCCACCTGGAGGTCGAACAGGCTGGCGGCGGGCACGATGGGGACCCGGGCCACACCGGTGTCGAACCCGACGCCCCGTTTCTCCAGGTAGCCCATCACACCCGAGGCGGCATCGAGGCCGAACGCGCTGCCTCCGGAGAGGACCACCGCGTGGACCTTCTGAACGGTCTTGGAGGGATCCAGAAGGTCGGTCTCCCGTGTGGCCGGGGCCCCACCGCGCACGTCGACGCCCGCCACCGCGCCCGCCTCGGCCAGCACCACGGTGCAGCCGGTGGGCCGCTCGGCCAGCGTATGGTGGCCGACGCGGATCCCGGTCACCGCCGTCAGGCCCTGGCGGCCTTCGGCCCCCTTCGGGGCTTCGGCCGACGACGACGAGGGGGACATGACCGGACCGTAGCACAGCAGGACCAGCGCGAACAGGCGTCCAGAAGGTCTCATGGGTAGGCCTCCGACGAAGCGACCGAGCGGGGACTTCCGCCGACTCGCGCCGAGGATAGCAGACTCGACCGGACCGACCTTGGCAGACGGCCTACAATGGGCGGATGGACTGGAAGGCGGAGCGGGCCCGCCCCGAGGACCTGGCTCCGGGACTGGAGCTGATCCGCCGGGCCGAGCTGCCGGACACCGACGTGGCCGAGCGCTTCGGCAACTACTTCGTCGTGCGCGACGAGGGCCGCGTGGTGGGCATCGGCGGCCTCGAGGTCCACGACGACGACGGCCTCCTCCGCAGCCTGGCGGTGGAGTCGGCCTTCCGCGGGCAAGGGATCGGCTTGCTGCTGGTCGAGGCGGTGCTGGGGCTGGCCCGCATCAACCAGCTCTCGGCCGTCTACCTGCTCACGACCACCGAGCGCGCCTTCTTCTCGAAGCGCGGCTTCGAGGAGTGCCCGCGCCAGGAGGCCCCGCCGGCGATCCGCCAGAGCTGGGAGTTCCGTACCGGCTGCCCGCTGAGCGCGGTCCTGATGCGGAAGGTGCTCGAGGCGTCGAGCCGCTGACCCGCCGCCCAGCCGGGCCGAACGAACACCGGCAGGGCCGTCGCCGGCTCGAGGCTTCGGCGTGTCGTCTTCGGCCGGGCTCCGCTAGTAGTACCGGACCACCAGCCGCGGGCGGCGGCTGGCGCGCGGATGGTCGCCCGAGAAGAAGGTGGTCATGTCGGCGGAACGATCGTTGTCGTCATCCTTGAAGAAGGAGATCCGGACCTGGGTCCGGCCACGGAGGTTGATGGCCGAGACAGCCTCGTCGAGGCCGATCGAGAACGTGTCGCCGGCGCACCCTGCCTGGCCGACGGAGAGGACGACGGCGTTCTTGCCAATGGCCTGGAAGTCGGTGGTGGTGAGGGCCGCCGAGCCGCTGAACACGCCACGGTTGACCTCGACCTCCAGCTTGTCCAGCGACCGGAACGGATCGCAGCCGATGTCGGCGCGACGGTAGAGGATCAGCTTGGCCGAGACCACCGTCGCGGTGTCGGGCAGCGGACGGGTGATGAAGGAGAGGACGGCCTTGAGCTGGCGGTTCCTGGCGTCGTCTCCGACCTTGACGCTGCGCGCGCCGTCGTCCAGGCGGGCCCCGACGCTCCCCTTCTCCCGGTCCTCGCGAACCCAGCCATCCTCTTTCGGGATGGACTCGAAGGAGGCCGTCTGCAGTGGGCCCACCTCGAGGTTGAAGCGCTGCACGTGCTGCTGCGGCTGCCCGGAGAAGACGGCCACGCGTGTGTCGGCGACCCGGATCCACACCGAGTAGAGCCCGGGCAGAACCGGCGTCCCGGAGACCCACCCGCTTCCGGGGTCGAGCTCGAGCCCCGGGGGCAGGGAGCCGTCGGCGATCGACCAGGTGTAGGCGCCGTCGCCGCCCCAGGCCTCGAGCTGGGCCGAGTAGAGCTGGCCCACCTCGCCATCGGGGAGCTTGAAGGTGGTGATCGCCACACCCCGGAGAGGCGAAAGCTCCTGGGCCAGCAGCTCGCGTTGCGGCGCGTAGCTCGGGTCCTGGTGGAGGCTCTCGAGTTCGTACGGGTCGGCGGTGAGGTCGTAGAGCTCGTACTCGACGGTGGGGTTCTCCGCATGCTCCACGTACTTGAGCAGCCGGCCCGAGAGGATCCCAACGATCCCACACCAACGGCTCGAGTAGCTCTCGATCAGGAAGTGGTCCCGCCACGGCGGGTCGAGCCCGCCCAGCAGCGGCAGGAGGCTCAGGCCCTCTCCGCCCGAGGCAGCCCCGGCCAGGTCCAGCAACGTGGCCGGGATGTCGAGGTTGACGACGACAAGGTGGTCGTCCTGCCTCGGCTCGATGCCGGGCATGGTGACGACCAGGGGAACCCGGATCGCTTCGTCGTAGGGCTTGGCCTTGGTGAACTGGCCGTGCTCGCCCCACATCAGGCCGTTGTCGGAGGTGAGGATGAACACCGTCCGCTGCAGACGTCCCGTTTGCTGGAGGTAGTCGTACAGCTCGCCGACCGCACGGTCCACGCTCTGCAGGGTCCGAAGCTCGTCGCGGTGGAACTCGTCCTGCTCCTCGACACTGCAGTAGTGGTTCGCCTCGAAGCGGGCGAAGCCGCGCCTCACCCATCCCGGCTTGTCGCTGAGATCCTCTTCGTAGTAGCCGCGACCTCGGTAGGTGAAGGTGGGAAAGAGCCCCTGGTCCCGTTCCTCCGGGTTGGAGGGGTAGTGGGGCGCGTAGGTGCTCAGGTAGACCAGGAAGGGGGAATCGCCGTTCTCTTCGAGGAACGTCACCGCCTCATCGGCGAGCTTCTGGGCGTCCATCTTCAACGACGGGGAGAAATGAGTCCACCCGGGCGGTGGGTCGGAGTCTTCGCCGGGCCTCTCGCCGTGCATGTACTTGCCGATCATCGCCGTCTTGTAGCCGCGGTCGCTGAGCCGAAGCGCCAGCCCGTCGTCATCGCGGAAGTTCCAGACCCCTCCGTTGATGGGCTCGTTGGTCAGCACCCCCACGTCGTGGGGGAGGTACCCGCCGGAGAGGAGGCTGGCACGAGTGGGGCTGCATTGGGGCGTGGACACGTAGGCGTTGTTGAAGACCACACCCCGCGAGACCAGGCGATCCAGCACGATCGGCATCGCCCACAGCGTGTCCCAGCGTTGGTCGTCGGTGAGGATGACCACGGCGCTGTCGGGCGTCGTGGCGGGGGGTTCCGCTGCCGTCGCCGCCTGGGCGCAGCAGAAGGCAATCGCCCAGGACACGGCGGCCAGCAGGGCCCGATGGCTCCCGGATCCCACCTGGACGGCACCTCCTCTGGATGTTTCAAGAATAGCACGCGAGAGGGCGGGCCTCGGTCCGAGCGCCGACCGGGCGCGCCGCCTCGGGGCGCCCCTCACGATCCGCCTCGCCAGCGAACCTCGAGCACCTGCCCCCCGGCCGCGGGGAGCGAGCGCCAGAGCTCGAAGCGGGTGGCCAGCCGCTCTCGAGCCCGCGTCTCGTCGGCGCTGGGCACGAACACGCCGCGCACGCGGGATAGCGCGGGCCGCCACCTTTCCCAGTCGATCCGCTCCGGGTCCCAGGCGCGATACAGCCCCCGCAGCTCCTGGACCCGGGCAGGGGTGGGCGTGAAGACCTGGAAGAAATTGAGGTAGAGGTAGAGCTGGGTGTCGCGGTCTTCGGGGAAGGCCACGCCGTCGCGCCCCACCAGGTAGCTTCCCAGCAGGTAGCGGCGGGTGAGCTCCTCGAGGGCCACCGGCGACATCGAGAAGGCCACGAAGGGCCGAGCCTTCAGGTTCGCCATCACGTGGTAGTTGAGGGCCACGTCGGTGGTCAGGAACCCGTCTCCCGGCCGGAGGACCTGGCCCATCGCATCCAGCCGGGTGAGCAGATCCCTCTGGCCGTCCGAGAGGCCCTCCTCCCAGCTCGCCAGGGTGACGGCCAGGCGAGAGGGGCGGTAGTCCCGCAAGGCGCCGCGAGCGACGAGGAGGAGCGGCAGCAGGAGGCACGTCGCGCGGAGGCCGCGGCGGAGGAGCGCCGATCGCCGCGCCCCGAGCCGGCACAGCTCGGCGGCCACCGCCAGGGTCCAGAGGCTGGCCGGAAGGCCCAGCGAGTAGCGCCAGAAATGGTCGGTGGCCTGCATATAGCCCAGCACTACCCGCAGGTGCAGGGCCATCACGTACGCCGCGGCCAGCACCAGGAGCTCCGAGAGCAGCAAAGAACGACGCCGGTCCCGGGCCCCGGTGAGAACATAGGCCGAGCCGACGATGGCGGGGACGAGAAGCGCCCGCAGCCACAGGTAGTCGTCGAGGGGTGGGATCCGCCCGGCGCTGAAGTCCAGCCGCTGGAGATACTCGATCCCCCACAGCCGAGCGCTCTCGTGGAGGTTGGCGAACAGGACCGGCGCCAGCACCAGGCCGCCGACCACCAGGGCCAGGGCGACGGCGCCCGCCTCGCGGAGGCGGCGTCGCCAGGCGTACAGCGTCGCTCGGCACACGAGCAGAAGGAACGCAAAGACGTAGTGGTAGAAGTAGACGTAGCCCAGCGCGCCGGCGAAGACCCCGGCCACCGCGCCGCGCCGCCGCGTCGGGGAGGCCACCAGGCGCCAGTACGACCATAGGAAGAGGACGTAGGGCAGGTAGGTGAGCAGCCCGCACTCGATCCGGTTGAGGGTCTCGGGGACCCGACCCGAGACGAGCGCCCGAAGCTGGCTGCGCCACAGCTCGGGCGGCAGGGCGCCGATCCAGGGGGCGCTAACGAGGAAGAACGTGGCCAGGAGGGCCAAAGACGCCGGCAGGCCGAAGGGCGGCCCTCGCAGGATGATGAAGACGAGAAGGCCGATGCAGAGCACGTTCACGAAGGACCACGCCGCCAGCCCGAGATGGAGTCCGCCGGCCAGGCGCACCGCCAGCCCCCCAAGGGCCGGCGGCAGCGGGGCGAACAGACCCCAGCCCCGCCAATCGGGGTTGCTGATGTTCCACGGGTCCACGAACGGGGAGCCGATCGAGAAGGCGTTCAGGCGTGGGACGTAGCAGAAGTCGTCCCAGGTCAGGGTCCGGGAGCTGTCGTCCCGGACGTTGAGCTCTCCGACCATGAAGCCGCCCGCCCGCTGCGTCTCGAGCTCGGCCACCCACAGGGGTCCCGAGACGTACCCCGCCATCGCGACGGCGAAAGCTACGAAGAAGGTGATCGAGACCTCGGTCGCGCCGTCCTCCACGCCCCGTCTTGCTCCGCCCTCCATCATCCTGTGGTGTCCCGGAAGGCTAGCATGGCCCGCCGGCACCGGGGGCACGGGGTGCGCGGGCCCCCGACCCGGGGGCGCGCTCCCGATTGACCCGAGCGCCAGCCCGCCTCTATCGTTGGCGGACCCCGGGACGTGGCCGATCGGAGAGGGGCGGAGGCATCAGGTGACGGCTCTCGAGCTGCTGCAGGAGCTGGGTCACGAGGAGCTGCTCGTGCTGCGCGAGGCGACCTCCGGCCTGCGCGCGGTGATCGCCATCCACGACACCACCCTCGGCACGGCCGTGGGCGGGGCCCGCATGGGGGAGTATGCCTCCCTCGAGCAGGCCGCTTCGGAGGCGCTGCGACTGGCACGCTCCACCACCCATCGGGCGGCGCTGGCGGGGATGCACCGCGGTGGCGGGGCGGCGGTCATCGTCGGCCACCCGGGCCACGACAAGAGCCGAGCCCTGCTGCGCGCCTTCGCCAAGGCGCTGGATCGGCTGGACGGCCGCCTCTATGTCGGACCCGACATGGGCATCGACGCCCGGGACCTGGCGGTGCTGGGACGGATGACGAGGCACGCGGGCCGCGTCGGCGCCGAGGCCCGGGTGGACATCGGGGACCTCACCGCGCTGGGCGTGCTCGAGTCGATCCGGGCCGCTGCCAACAGGTCGGGGGCCGAGCTGGCCGGAGCCCAGGTGGCGGTCCAGGGGCTCGGCCAGGTGGGGTACCGGCTGGCCCGGTTGCTGCACGGCGAAGGGGCTCGGCTCACCGTGACCGACACCGACCCGGGTCGTGTGGAGAGGGTGGTCGACGAGCTGGGCGTCCGGTCGGTCCCGCCGGAGGCGTTCTTCGACGTCGAGGCCCTGGTCTTGTCGCCCAACGCCGGCAGCGGCGTGCTGAACGACGACTCGATCCCCCGGATCCGGGCCCAGGCCGTGGTCGGGTCCGCCAGCGGGCAGTTGGCCGAGCCCCACCACGCGGAGCGCCTCCACGAGCGCGGCGTGCTCCACGGCCCCGACTGCGTGGTCAACTCCGGAGGGCTGCTGGGGTTGCTGGTGGAGCTCGGCGAGGCGGACGACCAGGAGGTGGCGGAGCGGGTCGGCGGGATTGCCGGCCGGCTCGGCGAGATCTGGCAGCGCGCCGGCGAGGAGGGCAAAGCTCCGCAGCGGGTCGCCGAGTCGATGGCCGAGGAGCGCCTGGCTCGGGCCCGCGAACGGGAGCGTGGGGCCTCTGGGGTGAGCGGGGATGCAGAGGGGTAGCGCCCGGATCGGGGGGGGCGAGATCGCCTACGAGGTGCGAGGCGTCGGCCCGACGCTCCTGCTCCTGCATGCGTTCCCGCTCGCCCGGTGCATGTGGGACCCGCAGGTCGAGGCGCTGTGCTCGCGCTTCCGCGTGGCTCGCTTCGACTGCCGGGGCTTCGGCGCCTCGCCGCCCGGCGACGCCCTGCTCACGATGGAGCGCTACGCCGACGACGCGGTCGGGCTGCTCGACCACCTCGGCCTGTCCCAGGCCGTCGCCATCGGCCTGTCGATGGGGGGCTACGCCGGCTTCGCGATGGTCCGCCGTCATTTGCTGCGTCTGCGGGGCCTGGTGCTGGCCGACACCCGGGCCGAACCCGACAGCGAGGGGTCGCGTCAGGAACGGGCCAGACTCGCCGAGCGGGTGAGGCACGAGGGAGCGGGGGCGGCCGCCGAGGTGTTCCTGCCGCGGCTGCTCGGCAAGACCAGCCACGAGCAGCGTCCCGAGCTGGTGGCCCGGGTCCGCGCGACGATCCTCGGCAACCGGCCCCGCGGGATCTGCGATGCGCTGGCCGGCCTCGCGGCTCGCGCCGACTCGAGACCCACCTTGCGCGAGATCCGGGTCCCGACCCTGGTGCTGTGCGGCAAGGAGGACACGCTCACCCCCCCGCCCGACGCCCGGAAGATGGCCGAGGCGATCCCCGGCAGCCGCTTCGAGATGATCCCGCGAGCCGGGCACCTCGCCAACCTCGAGAACCCGGCCGCCTTCAACGCCGCGCTCGAGGGCTTCCTCGCCTCTCTGGGCGGCTGACCGACCGCCGCGGGGTGCCCCTCGCGCCCTCTCAGCCCGGCAGGTGCTCGCGGGTCAGGTTGCGGTGCCCCGACTCGGTCACCAGGACGTCGTCCTCGATCCGGATGCCGCCGAAGGGCACCAGCGCGTCGATGCGCGCCCAGTCGAAACGTTGGCGGTGCTCACCGGACCGGAACGGCTCGAGGAGCATGGGGATGAAGTACAGGCCGGGCTCGATGGTCACCACCTGGCCAGGCTCCATCCTGCGGGTGTTGCGCAGGAACGGGTGCTCGGGCGGCGGCGGTGCGGGATGGCCTTCGGGGTCCTGCTGGCGGCCGGCCACGTCGTGCACCTGGACCCCGAGGTGATGACCGAGGCCGTGGGGGAAGAAGGGCCGGGTGAGCCCGAGCTCGAAGGCCTCCTCCGGCTGCGCCCGGAAGAGCCCCTCCGCCACCAGCAGCCGAGCGATCGAGCGATGGGCCTCGACGTGGAGCTCGACGAAGCTCCGGCCGGGCCGCACCCCCGCGCACAGCTCACGCTGCACCTGCTCCATCCCGGCACGCAGGGCCACGAAAGCCGGATCGCACGACTCCGCGACGTGGGTGCGGGTGATGTCGCTGGCGTAGCCGCGACAGGGGGCGCCGGCGTCGATCAGCAGCACGCGGCCGTTCCCCACCGCCCGCTTGCCCTGGTAGTGCAGGGTGGCGCCCTTCTCGTCGAGGGCCACGATGGTCGAGAAGGGGAGCTCCGCCTCCACCACCGAGAGCGCCTCGACATAGGCGTGGTGGATCTCGATCTCCGAGGCGCCGGCCCTGAACGCCGCCTGGGCGGCCCGATGCCCCCGCGCCGCCAGCGCCGAGGCCTCCTCGAGACACGCCACCTCGTAGGCGGACTTGTAGCTGCGTTGCCAGTCCAGGCGGGCGGTGAGCCCTCTCGGGTTGGCGGCCAGGCCGGCGGCCGCCGCCGGCCCGGTCTCGTTGCCGATGTAGGCGCCCGCCGCGACCGCCCCCAGCGCCTTCCACGCGCCCTCGACGTCGCCCGTCTCGGTGACCCGGAAGCCCTCCAGCCAGAACGGATCCTCGAGCGGGGCTTGCTCGTACCAGAAGTCCCGGGGGACCACCCGGAGAAGCTCCGGCGGGCGACCGGGGCACACCTTCAGCAGGTGATGGGGGCCCGGGGCCGGGCACCAGTGGGCGAAGTGAGGGGTGGGGTGGAAGGGGGCCTCCTCGTCGTCGGCGAAGTAGGTGTGGGGGGCGCCCGCCGAGATCACCAGCGTCTCGAAGCCGGTGGCCGCCAGCGCCTTCTCGGTGGCGAGCGAGAGGATCCGCAGGTGGTCAGCGAAGAGGACGGCGAGAGACATGGGAAGACCGCCGATCGGTACGCTCCCTGGTGAGCGGTGCGGCCGGCGACGCCGCACCCAGAAGGGAGCCGGTCCATGGAAGCGCCGGCGGTCCGCTCCGCCAGGAGGCAGCCGCGGCCCCGCGGGCAGTGGTGATGGTGCGGAAGAAGACGTCGGCGATCAGGTCGTAGCCGTCGTCGTTGGGGTGGATGTGGTCGCTGAAAAGGTCGGAGAGCACCGGCTCGCTCATGAAGGCGGCGTGGATGTCGGCCACCGGCGTGTTCTCCGACGCCGCCATCTCTTTCACCAGGACGTTCATCTCCTCGGCCCAGACGTTGCGCTCGGCGGCGAGGCGATCCACGTACACGGGGTTCGCCGGAGGGATGGTGGCCAGGATCGGCTTGCTCTGAAGGCTGCGGGCCACACCGATCATGGTGCGCAGGCTGTCGATGGTGTAGCAGGGGAAGCCGTCGCCCCGGCAGTGGTTGTCGTTCCAGTCGTTGGTGCCGTAGAGGATCAACGTGTAGGCCGGCCGCACGTGGTTGAGGACCTGGCCGATCCGCTGGGCGCCGCGATCGCTGCGGCTCCCGGGCAGGCCGCCATCCTCCACGGTGGCGCGGCCCCAGAAGTTGCCCAGGTCCAGGGCCAGCTTGAAGCGGTAGCCCTCCCCGTCCCCGGAGCCGTCACCCGCCGAGATGCTGTCGCCGAAGGCTAGGTAGACGTTGGTCGAGTTGCGGCCGATGGGCAGCGTGATTGGGATCTCCAGCATCGACCCGGCGGGCTGGGGCACCTCGACGCCGACCGGCGCTCCGACCTCCAGGTAGGGGGGAAGCGAGTCGACCAGGACGCTCACGGTCTGGCTGCCCGCCGGCACGCCGTCCACGGTGACGACCCCGGCCCCGGCTGCCTGACCGATGTGACCGCCGATGTCGACCATCACGCCGGGGAAGCGGACGTCCTCGCCCGGATCCGCCGTCCCGTTGGCGTTCTCGTCGTAGAAGACGGTGCCCGAGACGGAGTAGCCGGGCTCGGGCGTCGGGGTCGGTGTCGGGGTCGGGGTCGGTGGTGCGGTTGGGCCCGCGGGGCCGCCCCCGCCGCCGCAGGCTCCGGCCAGGAGACACGCCGTCGCTACCAGAAACGCCCAGGGCCTCGACATGACAGTCAACCTAGCACCGCCCCGGGAGGGCATCCGGGAGGAACTTCTTGCGTATCTGGGCGTAGACCCGGGGTCGCTCGGCCTTGAGGTACTCGATGAACTCCTCCGGGGTGTGGAAGGTGATGCCCTCACCCTCGCCGTTGACCTCGCAGGTCTGGTTGTCGAAGTTGCGACAGATGTGGGGGCGCACCGCATAGATCTTGCACAGCAGCTCGTCGGTCAGGTTGCGGCAGCGGGCCGCGAACTGGACGCACCACTCGTCGTTGCCGTCGACGTAGACGGTGACGTTCTCGTGATAGAGATACCAGAGGATGTGGGTGGCATAGCTGGGTCTTGTCGGCTCTTCGATCTCGATCGCCACGTAGGTGCAGCACTTGCCGCACTCGGTGCACTCGACCGGTCGGGGTCGGCTCTCTTGTAGTACCGGCAGCGGCTTCGGCATCCTCGGCGTCGCCTCCTGTTGGCGAGGGGAACACGCGGCTCGCCGACTTGGCGGCGCGGGGATCCATCATGGGGATCCATCATAACGTGACGGCCAGGCCGCCGGCTGCCCGCCATGCTAACCTCAGCTACCCGGACCTCAAGAGAGGGGACGATCCCGTGAGACCTGAGCTCGAGAAGCTGGGCGTCTTCTACCTGGGCCGCGAGTATCAGGGCGGATCCTCGGCCGAGGCGCCGCCCCTGCTCTACGAGGCCCGCGACCTGACCACCCACGCGGTGTGCCTGGGCATGACCGGCAGCGGCAAGACCGGCCTGTGCCTGGCGCTGCTCGAGGAGGCGGCCCTGGACGGGATCCCGGCCATCGCCATCGACCCCAAGGGCGACCTCGGCAACCTGCTGCTCACGTTCCCGGCCCTGCAGCCCTCCGACTTCCGCCCCTGGGTCGACGAGCAGGAGGCCTCCCGGCGCGGCCTGACGCCGGATGCCCTGGCCGCCGAGGTGGCCGAGCGCTGGCGCACCGGGCTCCTGGAGTGGGAACAGGACGGCGCGCGTATCCAGCGTCTGCGCGACGCCGCCGACATGATCATCTACACCCCCGGCAGCGACGCCGGTGTGGGGATCTCGATGCTGCGCTCGCTGGCGGCGCCTCCCGCCCACCGGCTGGACAGCCAGGATGCCCTTCGCGAGCGGGTCACCGCCACCGTGTCGGGGCTGCTGGGCCTGCTGGGGCTGGACACCGACCCGGTGCGCAGCCGCGACCACGTGCTGGTCTCGAGCATCCTCGACGCCGCCTGGCGCCGCGGCGAGGACCTCGACCTGACCAGCCTGATCCAGGCCATCCAGACCCCCCCGTTCGCCAAGATCGGGGTCCTGGACCTCGAGACGGTCTACCCCTCCCGCGAGCGGGCCTCGCTGGCGATGAGCTTCAACAACCTGATCGCCTCGCCGAGCTTCGGCGCCTGGATGGAGGGTGACCCCCTCGACATCCCGAGCCTGCTGTGGACCCGGGAGGGCCGGCCGCGCCTGGCGGTGGTGTCGATCGCCCACCTCTCCGAGGCGGAGCGGATGTTTTTCGTGACGCTGCTCCTCAACGAGGTGGTGGCCTGGATGCGCGGCCTTTCCGGCTCGCCCAGCCTGCGCGCCCTGGTCTACATGGACGAGGTGCTGGGCTTCCTGCCGCCCACCGCCAACCCGCCCTCGAAGCTCCCCCTCTTGACGCTGCTCAAGCAGGCGCGCGCCTACGGCCTGGGCGTGGTGCTGGCCAGCCAGAACCCGGTGGACCTCGACTACAAGGCGCTGGCCAACGCCGGTACATGGTTCCTGGGACGGCTGCAGACCGAGCGGGACAAGGCCCGGGTCTTGGAGGGCCTGGAAGGGGCGTCATCGGCCAGCGGGGCGACCTTCGACCGATCCCAGATCGAGGCCACCCTGGCCGGCCTCAAGAGCCGGGTCTTCCTGATGAACAACGTCCACGAGGACCAGCCGGTGCTCTTCGAGTCGCGCTGGGCCATGTCCTACCTTCGGGGGCCGCTGACCCGGGCCCAGATCCGCATGCTGACCAAGCCGCCCGACGCGGCCACGCCCGCGTCGGGGGGAGGCGTGGCCCCGGCGGCGTCCCCATCGCCAGCACCCGAGGGCGCGACCCAGGCAGCGGCCGTTGCCGACCGCCCGGTGGTGCCGCCCGAAGCCGCCGAGCGCTTCGTCCCGGTGGCGACTCCCGCGGTGCCGAACGCCCGCCTCGAGTACCGTCCGGCCCTGGTCGGCTCTGCCGACCTGCACTTCGTCGACTCCAAGCTCTCGCTCGACCACTGGGCGGAGCGGACCTGCCTCGCCTGGCTGCGGCCCGAGACGGGCAGAGACGTCTGGGCCGAGTGCGAGACCCGCTCGGACCTGCCTCGGCGGCTCGGCACCGAGCCCGACCCGGGGGCCACCTTCGCCGAGCTGCCGGCCGCCGCCGCGCGGGCGCGCAGCTACGCGACCTGGGAGCGTTCGTTCAAGACCGCCCTCTACCGCGACGCCACCCTCACCCTTTGGCAGTGCCCGGATCTCGACCAGGTCTCACGGCCCGGCGAGGGCCAGGCCGAGCTCCGGGTCCGGCTGCGCGAGGCCGCCCGCGAGCACCGCGACCTCGAGCTGGCACGGTTGAAGGAGCGCTACGCCCCCAAGCTGAAGCGGATGCAGGACCGCCTGGAGAGGGCCCAGGAACGCCTGGCCAGGGAGAAGTCGCAGTACAGCAGCCAGAAGGTGCACACCGCGATCTCGCTGGGGGCCACGGTGCTCGGCGCCCTGTTCGGGCGCAAGGCGAGAAGCATGGGGACGGTCGGCCGCGTCGCCACCACCGTGCGCGGCGCCAGCCGCGCCTCCCGCGAGAAGGAGGACGTGGAGCGCGCGGAGGAATCGGTGGAGCAGCTCGAGCAGGAGCTGGCCGCGCTCGAGAAGGAGTTCCAGCGCGAGCTGGACAAGACCCGCAAGCAGCTCGAAGACGCCGAGCCGGAGCTGGTCGAGCGGCCGGTCCGGCCGCGCAAGGCCGACATCCAGGTGAAGGGCGTGGGACTCGTCTGGGTCCCCTTCTGGATCGGCGACGGCATCCTGCAGGACGCCTCGCGGAGTCTCGGCGCGTGACGTCGTCCACCCCGCTCCCAGAGGCCTCGGCACGCGAGCTCACCCTCCGGGCCGTGGTGGCCGGGATCGTGTTCGGCGTGGTGTTCGGCGCCGCCAACGCCTACCTGGGTCTGCGGGTGGGGTTGACGGTGGCGACGTCGATCCCCATCTCGGTGCTGACGGTGGCGCTGTTCCGGGCACTGCGAGTGCGCGGGGACGTGATCCTGGAGGCCAACATCTCGCAGACCGTGGGCTCGGCCAGCTCCTCGCTCGCCTCGGGAACCATCTTCACCATCCCGGCCCTCTTCCTGTGGGGCCTGGCGCCGCCTTTGTGGCAGGTGGCGACGCTGGCCTTCCTCGGCGGCATCCTGGGGATCGCGGCGATGGTGCCGCTGCGCCGCCTCCTGATCGTGCGCAGCGCCGGTGAGCTCCCCTACCCCGAGGGGACCGCTTGCGCCGAGGTGCTGAGGGCGACGGTGGCCTCCGCGCCCGGAGGACGCTTCATCTTCTACGGCCTGGCCGTCGGCGCCGCCATCAAGCTGGCGCTGGGCGGCTTCTCGCTGATCCCTTCCTCGCTCCACCTGTCGCTCGGCTTCCTGCCCAAGGCGGAGCTGGCCCTGGAGCTGGCTCCGGCGCTTCTCGGTGTGGGCTACATCCTCGGCTACCGCCAGTCGGCGGTGATGGTGTCCGGCAGCCTGGTCTCGTCGCTGGCCCTCATCCCGCTGATCGCCCACGTCGGGCACGGCCTGCCCTCGCCGCTGTTCCCCGAGGTGGACCGGACCATCGCCGAGATGTCGGCGGGCCAGATCTGGTCGCGCTACGTCCGCTACATCGGCGCCGGTGCGGTGGCCGCGGCCGGGATCGTGACCGTGGTGCGGGCCCTGCCCACCATGTACCAGTCGCTGCTGGCCGTGCTCAAAGGGATCCGGGCCGAGCATGCCGCCGGTGGCGGCGAGCGCGCCGTGGAGCGCACCGACCGCGACCTCCCCGGCCTGGTGGTGCTGGGGGTGCCGCTTCTGGTGGTGGTCACCTTGGTGGCCACGCCGGATCTCCTGGCCGGCGAGATGGCCTTCGTGCCGCGGCTGGTGGCGGCGCTGGGCGTGGCCGTGTTCGGCGTCCTGTTCGTGGTGGTCTCCTCCCGGATCGTGGGCCTGATCGGCGTCTCCTCCAACCCCACCTCGGGGATGACGCTGGTGACGCTGCTCGGGGTGGCCCTGATCTTCGTCCTCTGCGGCTGGACCGACCCCTCGGCGCGGGCCGCGATCCTGACCGTCGGCACCGTGGTCTGCATCGCCGCCTCCAAGGCCGGCGACATCTCGCAGGACCTCAAGACCGGCTTCCTGGTCGGGGCCACCCCGGCCCGCCAGCAGGCCAGCCAGTTCCTCGGCGCGGCGTTCGCCTGCTGGGCGGTGGCGGGGACCGTGTTCCTGCTCGGCAAGGCCTTCACCTTCGGCTCGGAGGCGCTGCCGGCACCGCAGGCCACCCTGATGAAGACAGTAATCGAGGGGGTCCTGACCGGGGCCCTGCCTTGGGGGCTGGTGGGCAGCGGGGCTTCGTTCGCCGCCTGCGGGATGCTGGCGGGCCTGCCGGGGTTGCCCTTCGCGGTGGGCCTCTACCTCCCCCTCGCCAGCCTGATGCCCATCTACGTCGGCGGGGTGGTCCGCAGCCTGGTCGACCGCCAGCGGGAGGCCTCGACCGGCGGCAGCGACAAAGGCGTGCTGGCGGCATCCGGCCTGATCGCGGGCGAGGGGCTGGCGGGGGTGACGGTGGCGGCGGTGGTGGCCGCGATGTCCGGGTGGCCCGACGCCGGCTGGGCCCGGCAGCTCACCGAGTGGCGCTTCGCGGCCGTCAACCAGCCCCACCTGGCCGGGCCGGCCGCGGCCGTTCTCGGCTGTGCCCTGGCGCTGGGGGTCTGCGCCCTGCTTTATTGGGCGGCACGGTCCTCGGCATCCACGCAGGAGGCCTGAAGCCGGCTCCGGGCCCCGGGCTTGACCCCTGCGCCCGTGGTGAAGGTAAATAAGTCTTTTGCCCGACCGGCGTCCGTCCCCGCCGCCTCGGGACCCGAAAGGACCGGCCCCGCATGATCCAGCACCTGGCCCACCCTCACCACCGGCGCGCACGGATCTCGTCTCTCGGCGTCTACGTCCCGGAGAGGGTGCTGACCAACGCCGACCTCGAGCAGCGGGTCGACACCAACGACGAGTGGATCCGCACCCGAACCGGGATCCGCGAGCGCCACGTGGTGGAGCCCGGCACCCCCTCGAGCGAGCTGGCGCTCGAGGCCTGCCGGCGCGCCCTCCAGCGCCGCGACCTGCCCGCCGCCGAGGTCGACCTGATCATCGTGGCCACGGTCACCCCCGACACGATGTTCCCGTCCACCGCCTGCGTCCTGCAGCACAAGCTGAAGGCGACGCGCGCCTGGGGCTTCGACGTCTCGGCGGCCTGCTCCGGGTTCCTGTACGCGCTAACGCTGGGGGCCCAGTTCATCCAGAGCGGGACCCACGCCCGGGTGCTGGTGGTGGGCGTGGACGTGATGTCCTCGATCATCAACTACCAGGACCGGACCACCTGCGTCCTCTTCGGCGACGGCGCCGGCGCCGCCCTCTTGGAGCCTTCCAAGGACGAGACCGGGATCCTCGACTTCTACCACGAGGTGGACGGCTCGGGCGGCCCCAACCTGCGGATGCCGGCCGGCGGCAGCGCCTGCCCCGCCTCTCACGAGACCGTCGACAAGCGCCTGCACTTCGTCCACCAGGAGGGGGCCCAGGTCTTCAAGTACGCCGTGCGCAAGATGGCCGAGGTCACCGAGACGGTGCTCCACCGGAACGCCTACAGCCCCGACGACCTCGACCTGTTCGTGGCCCACCAGGCGAACCTGCGCATCATCGAAGCCACCCAGGAGCGGCTGGGGCTCCCCGAGGAGAAGGTGGTCAAGAACATCCAGGACTACGGCAACACCACCGCGGCGACGGTGCCGCTGGCGCTGGCCACCGCCCTCGACCAGCGACGTCTCGCCGACAACCACCTGGTGGCGCTGGCCGCGGTGGGAGCCGGGTACACGGTCGGCTCCCTGCTGCTGCGCTGGTCGGCCTTCGACTGGAGCTGAGACCCGCGCCCGCCGCCTCGTCGGCGCTCGGGTAGTAATCCACCGACACCCGATGGTCCAGGAGTCCTCTCAGCCCTCGTCCACGAACTCGTGCTCGGTGAGCCGCGTGGTGAGCACCGGGCAGGGGCCGTTGCGCACCACCCGCTCGGTGGTCGACCCGAACAGGGCCTTGTCGAGCAGTCCCTTGCCGTGGGTGCCCAGCACGATCATGTCCACCGTCTCGTCGCGGGCCACCCGGACGATCTCGGCCGACGGCTTGCCCTGTACCAGCAGCTCTCGGACCGAGCTCACCTTCTCCCGTGCCTCGCCGGCGAGCTTGGAGAGCTCGCCGCGGGCGTAGCCGGCGATCTCCTCGAACACCTCGGCCATCGGCACCGGGAACAGGTCGCTGGCATAGCCCACCGCCATCGTCTCCACGACGTGGAGCAGGATCAGCTCGGCCTCGTACTCGCGGGCGAAGGAGATCCCATACGTCAGCGCGTGGCGGGCGCTCTCCGAGAAATCCGTCGGAACGAGGATCCTCTTGAGCTTGATCATCTCGCCCCCGGCCTTGGGGCGCCGAGCAGGAAGGACACCGCCTCCACCGAGGCGGCCACGCTGGCGCCACACCGGCCGATTCGATTCTAGCAAAGCCAAACCCCGGGGGACACGATCCGGGTTTCGTGTCCCAGGTCGGGAAACCCGGTCATGTCCCCAGGGACGGCAGCAGGCCAGATCCCTTTCGGGGGACACGATCCGGGTTTCGTGTCCCAGGTCGGGGAAACCCGGTCATGTCCCCATCTTCGTTGTATGCTGTCTGCAGTGAGCTTCCTGATCAACCTGCTCCGGGTCGTCGTTGTCTTGTTCGTGGTGCGCGTGGTGCTGCACACCCTGGCGGCCTTGTTCCGCAAGCCGGGGGCCACGCCGCGACAGCGCGCGCTGGGCGAGGAGATGGTCCGCGACCGGGTGTGCAACACCTTCCTGCCCAGGGCGCGCGCCCTGCGGGAGGTGATGGGCGGGGAGGAGCGCTACTTCTGCTCCACCGCTTGCCGAGATCGGGCCCGGGACCAGCTCAAGCGGGCTTCTTGAGACCGGGCCGGTGAGCGAAGCCACTATCCGCGAGCGGATCGTCGAGATCGGGCGTCGCCTCTACGCCCGGGGGTTGATCGCGGCCAACGAGGGGAACCTCTCGGTCCGCGACGGCACCCGGCTGTTCGTCACCCCGGCCGGCGCCTGCAAGGGCTACCTGACGCCGGACATGATCGTCGAGGCGGACCTCGAAGGGCGCGCGCGGGACAGCTCCCAGCGGGTCTCCTCCGAGACCCGGATGCACGTGGCCATCTACGCCCGGCGTCGCGACGTGTCGGCCGTCGTCCACGCCCACCCGCCCACCGCCACCGGCTTCGCGGCGGCCGGGATCGCCCTCGACCGGCCCCTGATCGCCGAGGCGGTGCTCACCCTGGGCACGGTCCCGGTGGTCCCTTTCGGCATGCCCACCACCGGGGAGCTGGCCAGCCGGGTGGCAGCCGCGATCTGCGACGCCCACGCGCTGCTGATGGCCAACCACGGGGCGCTGGCCGTGGGCGAGACCCTGGACCGGGCCTGGGAACGGATGGAGACGCTGGAGCAGCTCGCCCGGGTCACGCTGACCACCCGCCTGCTGGGCCAGGGCAGCCCGCTGGGCCCGGCCGAGGTGGAACGGCTGCTGGCGGAGAGGGCGGCCGCCGGCTATCCGCCGCCCCGCTGCGAGGAGTGTCCGGCGCGCCCGGAAGCGATGCTGGAGTCGTCCGGAAACGACAAGCTGGTGCTCTCCCGCGCCGAGTTGGCGCGCCTGGTGCGGGAGGCCGTGGAGCGCCTGGCCGTCCCTTGACTAACGTCGCCACCGGGTTCAAAGTCAGGTACCCGACAGCCGGTCTTGCATTGTGAGCCGGGCGACCTGCGGGGCCTTTCTCAGGAGGCAGCATGGGTGAAGCACTGGGGATGATCGAGACACGGGGCCTGGTCGCCCTGATCGAGGCGTCCGACGCGATGGTGAAGGCCGCCAAGGTCACGCTCGTCGGGTACGAGAAGATCGGGTCGGGGTACGTGACCGCCCTGGTCCGCGGCGACGTGGCCGCCGTCAAGGCCGCCACCGACGCCGGAGCCGCCGCGGCCCGCCGGGTCGGCGAGCTGATCTCCGTCCACGTGATCCCGCGCCCGCACTCGAACCTCGAGGACGTCCTGCCGATCGGCAAGGCCGCGACCAAGTAGCCCTTCCGATGATCCTGGGTCGGGTGGTGGGCACCGTGGTGTCCACCCGCAAGGACGAGAAGCTGGTCGGCGCCAAGCTCTTGGTGGTGCAGCCGATCGATCCGCACGGCCAGGACGAGCCCGGCTACGTGGTGGCGGTGGACACGGTGGACGCCGGCGAACACGACCGGGTGCTGGTAGTGAGCGGCTCCTCGGCCCGGATGGCCTCCGGGCTCCAGGACCGGCCGGTGGACGCCGCGATCATCGGCGTCGTCGACGTGGTCGAGGTGAAGGGACGGTGAGGCTGGCCCGGGTGGTCGGGACGGTGGTGGCGACCCGCAAGGACGAGGGCCTGGTCGGCACCAAGCTGCTGGTGATCCAGCCGCTCGACACCCGGCACCGGCCCAGCGGCCGGCCGTTGGTGGCCGTCGACTCGGTCGGGGCGGGCGCCTCGGAGGAGGTCTTCTGGGTCCGTGGCCGCGAGGCATCGCATCCTTTCCTGCCGGACCAGGTTCCGTGCGACGCCGCGATCGTGGGGATCGTTGACCACTGGCAGGTGGCCGAGCCGTGAGCGAGATGGAGAGGCCACGGTGCTGATCGGACGCGTGGTCGGCAACCTGGTGGCGACCCAGAAGCACGACCGCCTGGAGGGCGCCAAGCTGCTGCTGGTCCAGCCCCTCGACCTGGCCGGTGGGAACCAGGGCGGGGTGGTGCTGGCGATCGACTCGGTCGACGCCGGTGTCGGCGACCGGGTGCTGCTGGTTCAGGAGGGGAAGGCCGCCATGCACGCCCTGGGCCGTGGCCAGAGCGCGGTCGACGCGGCGGTGCTCGGTGTGGTGGACGAGGTGACCCTCTCGTCACCGCGAAGGAGCAGGTGATGGCCATGGACGACGCCCGGATCCAGGCGCTCACCAAAGAGGTCCTGTCCCGGCTGCGGGAGACGTCGCCGGCGCCGCCTCGCGGGGACCTCGAGGCGCGCGTAGCGGCGCTCGAGGCCCAGGTCCACAGGCTGCAGGGGATGGTCGAGGTCGCGGTGACCACCACCGACAACGCCACCCCGGTCACGGTGGAGCAGACCTCGTCCCACCCGAGCCTGCAAGTCCTCGGCGCCGCACCCGGCAGCGAGACCTGCGTCCTCGAGCCCGACAAGCCGTGCGAGTCCAGCGGCCAGTGCCGCACGTACGGCTACTAGCCCTCCCCCCGTCGCCCTGACGGCCCCTTCGAAGCTGACCCCCCGGAAGGATCCCCCGCCGTCACCCTGAGTGCTCCTTCGAAGCTCAACCCCGGAAGGATCTCCCCCCCGACCCTCCGCCCCTCTTCACGAGACCGTGACCCCACGACCACGATGATCTACACTCGTGCCCTCAGCCCAGGAGGCCGAGGCGTGAGGCACTCGGCAGACCGCTCAGGACCCGAGGGCGAGAAGGACTCCTGATCATGGCGCCAGACCCAGCCGCAGCCGTTATCAGTAGGCCTCGTCGTGGTTCTCGAGATGATGTACATGACCTACGACGATGACGACGACGACCGGCGGCTCCAGATGCCACGGCAGGCGAGCGCATGACTGTCTCGACCGTTCTTGCACTTCTGACCGTCATGTCGAGCCCCGCGACCCCGCTCGCCGCCATTGCGGGCGAGTACTACTCCGGCGACGGGCTCGACGTGAACTGGCAGCTGAAGCTCGACGGCGATGGGCAGTTCGCGTTCACGTGGCACGGTTGCCTTGGGCTCTACGCGGAACTCCACGGCCGTGCCGAACTGCGTGACTCGGTGGTGACCCTTCGTCCGAGGCGACCACCCGCTGGCGACCTCGCGACCAGGCTCCCCACCAGGCTGTTGGTCGTGCCCTGGGCTGCCCGAGCTTACCTGATTCCTCCGGATGACGTTCCGGACTTCGAGAATGCGGTGAACCTGACGTGGGAGCCTCGGGAGACGACCCACGGCAGGTTCCTCCTACGAAAGAACGACTGGACGCACTCCGTCTCAGGCGACCCCGCGCTGCCATCCACCAACCTACTCCTTCAGACGCCCGTATCCGGGCATGTCCTTGAGGTTCTCGACTCCGGCTCCGCCCGTACTGACATTGGAAGTGATGCCGGCGTGAAGCTGGGGCAGCGTTTCTGGTTGCGTCCGATGGTCAGGTCGCCATCGGCACCGTTGCTGAGGTGACCCGCGATCAGAGCGTCCTGGCCGCTGACCCGCATGGCATCGCGTTCATGACCGGGTACCGCGTGTGGGGCCGGAGGTCACCCGATTAGGCATGTGGCGTGGTCATGAGGGCGCCCAACCCCGTGAAGCTGACGAAGGACACGCCACGGCACCTGGGAGGCGTGGCCTGCGCAGCGTACGCGGGGCGCTCGCTGGACGTTGGGAATTGACCG
>CAZNNH010000088.1:0-23668 GCA_964574335.1 uncultured Acidobacteriota bacterium
AGATGAAGCGGGTGGGCCGGGTGGACATCCCGCAGGAGGCCTTCCTGGCGGTGCTGCGGGTCGACGACTGAGGCGGGGGGCGAGGCGCTACTAGCGTCTCCTGCGTCGTAGCGCCTTCCGCGGCAAGAGGGCCCGGGCCTCTCTTCGAACACGCCGGGCCAGACCAACCGCTCGGCGCGCCTCCGGCAGGGGGATCTCGCCCCAGCCGGGGTAGCGAGCGCCAACCGCGTACTCGGTCAGCCTGGCTTGCTCCGTCGTCGTCAAGGTAGCAGGTCGCGAAGCCTCTCCAGATCGTGCGTTCTCGGGAAATCGCATCGCCTCAGCACCAACAGAGCCTTCAAGTACTTCTCGACGCACTGCTGGGCATGGAAGCACACCGTGTCCGTGGGGCAATCGGCCCCCAGCTTGATGGTATGGGCCGCCGTCTTGAGGTCGTTGTCGGCCTTCTCGATCCATTCGCGGACGACGACGAGCATGCGATGTCTCAGGCTCTCGCATAGAGAACCTTCCCCTCGAGCAGCGCGGGTCGCTCGACCGTACCCGGGACCCGGCTTCGCCACTCGAAATCCTCGGGCGTCGTGACGATGACGTCCTTCGATACGCCCAGACCCTGCAAGGCGAGCCGGATCTGGAGCTGCTTCTCACGCTTCGGTCCGGAGAACGGCATGACGATGAGCAGGTCCACGTCGCTGTCGGCGTCGGCTGTTCCGCGTGCGTGCGAGCCGAATAGGATGACTCGCTCGGGGCGGAACGACTCCACGATTCTCCGCACCATCTCGCGGATGGTCGGGTCGAGGGGGTCGTGGTCCGCCCTGCGGAGTCCGCTTCCGCGGGACGAAAGCGTGCGGCGCCCTTTCGCCTCCAACTGCGTGAATGCCATCCGATTCGCCCTCGCAGCCAACTCTACGCCAACGATGCGGGCGTTCCAAGCTCCAGAGGAGGCCATCCTGGCCGTGCTGGGTGTCGACGACTGAGCCAGGCGGCCAGGTGGGCTCTCGACCGTTTCCTCTCGGGCCGCGGCCGACTGCGGGATGACGCTGCCCCAAGGAATGCCATCATTGATAGCATCCTTGGCGGCGGTCATGGTCCAACTGGTCGTCAGGCAGTTGGAGGACGAGGTGGTGGCGGCGCTCCGGAAGCGGGCCGCCAGTAGGGGTCGATCCATGGAGGCGGAGCAACGCAAGATCCTGCGGACCGCGTTGCGCCCCGCTCGACGTGCCCGGCCCTTCAAGGAGGCCGGGACGCCCGCCAGGCCGCTTTGCTCGAGCGACGGTTGTCGCGGGTGGTCAGCGACCATGGGGAGACCGCCGCCCGCCCGGGCTCCGTGGTGGACACCCTCACGACGGCCACGGCGCTGGTCCGCGGCCTGGTCCTGGTGACACGCAACGTCAACGACGTGGCGCGGCCGGCGTGTCCCACCTGAACCCATTCGACCGCGCCGCCGGCTAGTAGCCACGCCCGCGAGGCCGCCGACCCGGTCGAAGAAGGAGAGCGTCGCCGCATCGCCCGCATCTCGCTCGCCGCTCAACCGTCCTGACCAGACGCCGGCGGGAGAGCCGGCCGCCGGCCGCCCGGCCCCACCAAGGGCAGAGCCACCGGTGTGACGTCTCCCGGCCCAACGATCCCAGATGGCCTGGTACGCGAGCACCCCAGGACAGCCGCCACAACGAGAACGCCAGCTCCACCTTCCAGCAACGGCTGCCTCCTTGATCCGGCCAGAGGGCAGTGCCGACACCGTTCGGCCCGGTAAGCGGTCCCTCCTCGTAGCTGGCGAGCTGGGTGCCCGGCCTCGGCGCGACGCGGGTTCCGGCCCGGTCCGCGATGTTCGTGCGGCTGGGGCTTTCGGTGCTGGCGGCGGTGGGCGTCGGGGCGATGGAGAAGGCGCCGGGCCGGACGACCTGGCGTGGGCTGGCGGTGGCGCGCGATTCGCCGGGTCCGGCCTCCGTCGCCCGGCCTCAGCCGTAGGTCGAGTTGGTGAAGGCGTTCAAAGGACCGCGCCGCACCCGCTCACGATGCGTGGGCGATGCTCGGAGGCGAGGAGCTGTACCGGGTCGTCCCACGAGCCCTGCCGGCCCCCTCAGAGAAGCGGGTCGAGAAACTGCAGCGCGTGGACCGAGCGGGTTGGCGGTGCGAGTCGAGTCCGGCGGCGGGCGGGTGGGAGCGGGCCCTCGACGACGATCCGGCCACGTCGTTCCGCACCGGGTCTCCCCAGCGTCCCGGCAACTTCATCCGGTCACTACTTCTACAGTAGGCTCCCGGAGAGCGCCAAGTCACGCGACCAACCCGCCACCGAAACCGGAATGTGTGGAGCACCAGATCACCTTCAGTGTCCGCGGCAGAACCCAGGGTTCGGGGAAGGCGCGTGTCTGGCGTGGAAGCGAGCTAGCTTAGCAGCTAGACCACCCTTTCCATACTCGCCGCGCCGCCGTTTCAGGTTGGCAGCGCTGAGGAGCGAGAAGCCAAAGTCCTTGGACCTCGCCCCTATCACTTGTCCGGTGTGTCGAAGGAACTCCAGCCGGTCGCAAGCGTACGGCTCGGACTCCACAAACGCGAACATAGCCACGACAGCCCAACGCCCTCACGCAAGGAGACACCGCTCACGGCCCCTCGCCGATCGGGCCATCTACACCGCGGCGCAGGCCGCGGGTTTGCCGGAGTTGCTCCAGGGCCACTGTGGCCCAGTGGCGGGCCAGCGGCTGCGTGCTTGCCTTGGCTCGCCTCAACGCCTCGAGAGCCCACGGCTCGTGGGCCTGGACCGCCATCAACTGACGTATCGCCTGGGGTCGCAGGGAGGCGTACGCGCCCGAGCTGTCGGCGACGAGCGCGGCAAGCCGCCGCGATCGTTCGTCCGCAGTAGGAAAGACAGCGACCGCCTCGAATACGAGAACCCGCCGACGCACACCGTCCACGACGGTGGGCTGATATCGCCACTTGAGGGCCGCAGCCCTGGCGACCTCGCCGACCACCTTGTCGGCACTGCTGTCTGTGCTTGCCTTGACGGCGAGAGGCCGCCCCGACTCGTCGAGATAGACCATCAGCAGTACCAGGCCGGACGCCGGGTTCGGGCGCGCAGGTGTTCTATTGGGATAGGCCGGCTCGACGTAGCGAGTGCGCGCCGGGTAGGGTACCGCATAGTCCGCCATCAGGAAGCTGGGCGGCTGGGCCCGAGATATCGGCCTCGGCTGGTCGGGCACACGAGGGACGATCCATAGGTGGAGCAGGTAGAGGATGGCAGCCAGCGAGGCCCAGCCGACCATGTAGTGAAGTAGAATCTGGCGTGCGTTCCATGCCACTGGGCGAAAGCTGCAGACCCCGTCACCCTCATCGATCGGAAAGCGGAGGGAGCGCCAGGGTGGCTTCGTGATGCGGCCAGAGGCTAGGGGCACTAGAGGCATGGCCGCGACGGAGAACCACTTGATGCACTGCACAGTCTGACGGTGGCAGTCCTTCCCCGCCACAAGGGCGGCATCTTCGGGCGTCAGGGGCTGTGGCCGACTCGCCCCGTAGTACATCACTCCGATGAGGCGACTCACATCACGGGCCCTCGGGCACACAGTACACCCGGTGCCGCGTGGCCTCCGCCGCCGACCCGACGGTCGTGGCTGCGCGTCCAGCAAGCCAGCTCCACACCAGCCCGAACTCCCCGAAGACACCGATCCGCGCAGCGCCCGCTAGGGTCTCACCCGCGTAGACGGCTTCTAGTGCTACATGGAGGGCGCCGGCCGCCTCGTGGCCCCCGTGTACGATCTGTGCCGCTGAGTTCGATTCGGCAAGCTCCTCGTTCGCGTCAAAGCGCTCCGAGAACGGCTCGCAGCGAGTCTGGAGCCGGGAGAGTGTCGGATTGGAGCTTGTTTGTTCCAAGTAGCCCAAGAAGCGTGCGTTGTCTCTCAAGTCTGAGATCCGGATCAGCTGGATCTGTTGAGGGCCGTCGAGCGCCATCCACTGGCCGTAGTCTACAAGCGCGGGATCGGCTGCCCAGGTTGGGAGTTCTGGGACTCCAGCCGGGCACCCTTTGCCGCCCGGCCCGGCGTGGTCGCAGGCTATCTCAGTCGGGAACGTCAACCTTAAACGAGTCGGGGACGTGTCCCCCTCCCCGGCGCCTGTCGCGGGGCCACTTCCCCCCTGGCCGGAACCGTTGCCGCTGCCACCAAGGGCCCATTGCAGCAAGTCGAACATCCCCCAGGAGATGGGATCGGGAGCTGTCACGGTGGTGGTGGGTTCGACGTGAGCTACTACGTCGATGGTGACGGATCACGAGCGCGTCGGCCCCGTCGCACTCGAGACTCCCGTTCGGGCAGGTCGGGTGGAGATCAGTGAGCTCGTTGCTCACTGCCAGCCCTGTTTGGTCGACGAACATAGTGGGGTTCCCGCCCGCATAGCCATATCCGTTGATGCCCCCGGCCGGGCCGATCGGGTCCGGGCTGACGAACAGGCCCGCCCTCGGGTCGTAGTAGCGGGCATGAAGGTACGTCAGGCTGGCGGCCGCATCGAAGCGCTGGGAGATGTAGCCGCGGGACTCGGCGTGCGTTCCCTCCTGGGTCTGGGTCTCGCCGTAGGCTCGGTAGGTGCGCCGAAGCTCCTGGTGGCCGACCTGGTTGGTCACGACATTGAACGAGCCCATCCGGTCCGTGTGGATCCAATAGGGTGTGGTCGCGGTCACGCTGGTCACCAGCTTGGCCACCACCCCGAGGCCCGGCGCGCTGACGTAGGTCGTGACCTCGCTGGCCGTGACCTCGTAGTCGTCCCCGAACGGGTAGATGGATGTCGTCCCGCCCGAGACCCGTTTCAATCCGTCGCTGGCGCCGCCGTTCCCGTAGACGTAACTCCCGTTCTTCGCCTGGAGGCTGCCGTCCGGGTTCCAGGCGTACGTTTCGCTGCCCGCTTGCCCGAGCTGACCGTTCGCGTCGTACGCATAGCTGACGCCGCCCACATCCGTCGGCGCGCGGACCGAAGTGGTCGATCAGCGACTTCTCGCGATGGGTGTTGAGGTTGTCCATCACCAGATGGATGGTGTGCGCGTTCGGATAGGCGGCCACCACGGCGTGGATGCGCTGTGCGAACGCGCGGCCTGAGCGATCGGGCGTCGCACACGTGAGGTGCCGCCCGCCTTTGGGCTCCACGATGCCGAACAGGTTGGCCGTACCGCAGCGCTTGTATTCATTGTCCCGTTTGGCGAGGTGGCCCGGGCGGGCGGGCCGACTGGGACGGACCTCCGCGTGCAACGAGACGGATTTCTCGTCCAGGCAGACCACCGGGGCCTTGGCGTCGCGGGGCCTCTCGTATAGCGCCAGCACGTCTTCCATGTTCGTGATGTACTCTTCATCGAGCTCAGCCACGCACCACATTCTTTTCCCGCCACGGCTTGAGGTCGTGGCTTTGCAGGAGTACTCGGATGGTTTCGCGGCCCACCCGCGGGACCATCTTCCGTTTCACCGCCTGCTCGACGATCAGGCGTACCGTCCAGCGGGCGGCCCCTGGCGGGGGCGCGCTGCACACCATCGCGATGATGCGCTGCTTGTCCGAGGGCGCCAACACCTCGGCCGCGCCGGGACGGGGCGCCTCGAACACGGCCCGGGCCATGCCCCCCGTCCGGTAACGCTGGGCGATCTTGCGCACGGCGGGCGGCGTGAGCCGCACTCCTTCCGCAACCTGCGGGGCACTGTCCCCATGGTCCAGCCGCAGCAACGCCATGGCGCGGACCACCACCCGGACCTGCTGCACCCCGCCCCGCAGCAACGCCTCCAAGGCCCGCCTGTCCTGCGTACGCAATCGGAATGGTAACGGTGGTCGTGGCATACCCCAGTGTAACAGGTACAGGGGTGATTAGACAACTATTCAGGCGGTCAGAGACCTGGGGGGCCAGTTCTACATGGCCGTTCGCACGGCGTCTCGCCTTCTCCCGCGACGACTTCGCCTTCAGCCCGTGGCTCATGCCCGAGCTGTCCGCCTTCCGGTGGTCCCCAAGGGATGGGTCTGTGAACTCGCCGTCATCGGCCCTGCTGGTCATGCTTCATGAGCACTCGAATCCAGATCGCGAGCGCGACGGGTGCTCCGACGCCGAAGATCATGAGACGAGCGATTGATCCAAGCGTGACGGGAACCCCATTCCTCATATCCAAGGTGACGCCATACACCACGGCCGCTGCCAAGACAAGCGCGATGCCAACGAAGAAGCAGAAGCCGGCCCCGTGCCGAAACCTCGTCTGGCGAGCACACGATTCACAGTAGGCCTGCGAGTACTCCAAGTCCCCACCGGCGGCGGAGAGCGGTCGCCGGCCGCAACGGGGGCAGAGTCCCTTGGCACGCCGTCTCTCGGCCCGACGAAGCCAGTGGGCCTGATACAGGAGCAGCATTGTCACCGTCATCCCAATGAGAATGCCCGCCCCGTGCTCGAGCAACCCTATCGAGCGAGTCCACAGCTCCAACATCGCCCACTCCCTCCTACCTGTGGCATTTCAATGCATGGGCGACACCGAACATGCCCAACCCGAGCCAGGCGGCCATGCAACGGACCTTCCAGCCCATCCACCTGAGTGGCTTCGAGCTGCGGCTCGTCCACTCCCAGAACGACTTCGCCTTCGACCCGTGGCTCCTGCCCGAGCTGTATGCCTACCGGTAGCACACGAGGGGGGCTCCGGTCAGTGGCCAGCGTCATGCGGACCCTCTCTGCCATCTCACTGGACAAGGTTCCACTCTCAATGGCCTCTGGGGGTCAGTTTGGCATGGCCGTTCGCACGACGGGCACCTATTCCTCATGACGCCTTGCGGAACACGCCCGCCACGCCGCGTAGCTGCCTAAGAGGAGCAAGGTGGATGTCGCGAGCACCGGTGAGAGCCACGCGCGGAGCCCCATGTGGACGGACACGAACCTGGTAGCGAGGAGATCGAAAAGAAGCCAATGGCCAGCGAGCCCGACCAGCACGAGGGCCCCGGCGTCATCCCGGCCCCGCCATACAAGGAACATGGCCAGAGGAGCAGCGGCCAAGGTGACGAAGGGGCATGCGGCCGCCCAGGACCGGCACTCGCCCGCCCACCAGCAGTGGCTCAAGAGCTGGTGGGCCTTTGGGAGGTACTTGATGGCTGGGACGGTCCAAGCTGCAGCAGTGAGCCACACGACCAGCGTTTGCCGTTGGCTACGGACGGACGTGACAAGCAGCACGATGGCGAAGAGCCCAACGGTCTTCAGGATCCAGAGCGTCACCGCCACACCCTGACAGATACCATGCCGCACCCGGCGGAACGTCGTCGCTGAACTCCTGGGCGCCCGACCACGGCTTGCCGATGTCGGTGAAGCTGTGGCCCATCGATCCTGGACTCGGATCCAGCTAGGTGATGAAATCCAGCCAGTTGCCGGCCCGCATCGTGTCGTCGACCGAGTCCTCGATCACGATCAAGCCGAGACGGTAGAAGTCGTTGTGGATCTGGCGGCTCCACCTGCGCCCCGCTCCGATGCCCATGTCCTTGAGGTCGCGGAGGCGCTGTGGGTGGAACTCGACGTACAGCCGATCGATGAGCTTCGCGGTGTCGTCGTCCAGCATCTTCTGGAGGACGTCGAACTCCGCCCCTTCGATGTCGATGCTGAGGATGACGTAGTCCCGTTCGTCGAAGTTGCCCTTCACCCACTGGCTGAAGTCGAACGAGTCGACGGTGATGGTGGTCAGCTCCTCCTCGGGCTTCCAGGCCGCGATGCTGTTGGCCCCGCTCGTCTCCGACTCCATGTGGAACTCGAGGGTGCCGTCCTCGATCCAGACCGCCTTGGAGAGCACCGTCAGGAGCGGGGCGTGGGGGAGCTTGGCCGCCAGGCCGGGGTTGGCCTCGATGGCGAAGATCTCCCAGTTGTGGCGCGAGTACAGGCCGGACTTGCTCGAGGGAATGGTGGCTAGCGGCGGCGGCGGCAAAGAGAGCTTCGTACCTCTTCCACGGGGGCTTGGCAAGTGGCCGCCGTGGCGGCGAGACCCTACTGGACGTAGCCGCGGGCCCGCAGCGTCACCTGCGCCGCGTCCTCGGGCTCGGCGCCGCCGGTCCGTCCCGAGGAGGCGCACGTCCAGGGACCCGTCACTGTCTCTCTGAGAGGCGCCACCATGTCGGGGCGCTCTCCGGCCGGGTTTACGGTCTCGCCGGGGTTGGCCTTCATGTGGTAAACCGGGAGTCGCGCCGCTTACCGTAACCGGCCGGCGATCTCTATCTGCGGCCGCCTCGGGAGAGAGCCCGGGCGCCGGGAGATCGCCGCGGCGCACCTCGTGCCAGACGCACGCGGGCTAGCCCGGGCAGGCCGTGTTCACGTACTCCTTGTCCAGCCAACGTCGGTCGGGGGCCACGTCCTGATCGCGTAGGAACTGGAAGCCCATCTTCTGCAGGTAGGCGCTCATCTCCTCCTCACCCGCCGGGCGTTCCGAGTCGACTCCATCGTACAGAGCGATGTTGATGACCTCGGCGCGCAGCTTTCGGACGCGGCGCAACTGCTCGCCGGCCGGCTCGAGGACCTGAAGGTCGAAGCCCTGCACGTCGCTCTTGACGTACGAGATCTCCAATTCGGGGGGGATGCGGCTCAGCACGTCCTCCAGCCGCAGCACAGGAACGGAACGTACCTCGACCGTCTTGATGATCCCGTCGAAGCGCGAGCCCATGATGCTGGCCCCCAGGGAGCTGGTGGCGTCCACCTTGTTGACGTGGAAGTCGCGCCTGCCGCGCTCCAGGAAGATGGCGACCGGCACCCCGATGACGCGTTCCGAGGCGGGCCAGTACTCCCAGCATTCGGACAGCGGCTCGATGGCCACGATGGCGACGTCCGCGTTCTCTTCCACGAGATCGCGCGTCGTCTCCAAGTGGTGGGCACCGACGTCGACCCACACGCGCTTGACCTCCTTCGGGAAGGCGAACATGCCATCCGCGCGAAGGACCTCGCGGCCGCGGTTCGCTTCCTTGAACAGCTCGGTCGGAACGAGATCCTCGAACGAAGCTGTCGGGCTCGAGGGGACCTCGCAGCCTGCTCCTCGACACCCCCCCACAGCCCAGGCCAGACCGAGCCCGACCCCGACGATCTCAACGACGCGCCCTATTCTCATCCAGCTCGTCTCCATCTCCCCGGCCCGTCAAGATGACCGTTAGCCATGTGAAGCGCCGCGTGCCGCACGCACAGCACGCCACGGCACGAGTGCAAAGGTGATACGAAGGCCGTCCGGGTGTCAAGCGGCACTGCTCGCGCGCCTTGCCCGGCATCACGGCGTGTCGATGGATCAACCGGCGATCCCGACGGTACAGACCAGGCAGAAGGCCGCAACCGCGACCGCCAAGAGGGCGCTGGCCCTCAGCCGGGTCCCCGTCCCGGGCAGCCTCACCTTCCACCGGCCGAGCGGACGCAGGAGCACCTCGAACGCCACCACCAGCACCGGCAGCTTCAGATAGGTGTATCGAGGTCCCATGAAGGTCAGGGAATGGGCCAGGCAGAACATGACGTAAACCAGGGCCACCGCCCAGGCGCCGAGGTCCCGGTTCCTCATCCCGGCCGCAACGCCGATCAGCCCGAGAAGCGCCAGGCCCGCCACCCAGACCCGGGTCGCCGATCCGGACCACCTCGCGCGCGGGGGGAGAGACATCGGCTCGCTCGCCGATCCTCCGGCGTTTTTCCGCTGGAAGAAGACCAGCCAGTAGTCCATGAGGTCGACGTTGAACCACCAGAGGTTCCGGGTGACGTTGTGGAGGTAGACCTCGGGGTGGGTGCGGATGTTCCTCCAGGTCTCCCGGGTGAACCGGTCGCTCAGCTCCGAGATGTGGGCGTCGAACTCCTCGAGCGAGAACTCGGAGGACCCGGTCACACGGGTATAGATCGGCATCCCCTCGCGCCTCCACAGCGCCGTCCAGAGCAGGTACTTCTCGCCCGGCCTGAGCTTCTCGACCGTGGACCCCCAGACGGCGAAGCTGCCCTGCGACGTCACCAGCACCAGCCGGCCGCTTCTGACGTAGTTGCGGATCGCGTACGGTCCGATGGGCAGGAGCATGCCGAGGGTGAAGAGGGCGACCCCGCCGGCGACCACCCGCCACTGCCAGCGGTGCTTGACGGCCAGCAGGACGACGACGAAGAAGGGGAGGATCAGGGAGACGGGTCGGACCAGGGTGGTCAGCCCCCACAGGGCGCCGGCCAGGACCGCCCGCCTCTTGCCGGCCCCGGCGCCGTCGAGCCAGTAGCCGAGGTAGGCGGTGGCGACCGCGATCAGCGGCACGTGCAGGGGCGGGTAGGTCAGGGCCCCCGCGATGATCAGCGACAGCGGATTCAGGGCGAAGACCACGGCCACGCAGGCGGCCTCCAGCGGACGGTGGTGACGCCCGGCAAACCAGAAGAGCAGCACCGCCGCCCCGCTGAAGAGCAGGGACTGGGCCAGTTGGACCGCCCGCTCGTCGCCCGCTCGTCGGTCGTCGGCGGGGGTCGTCGCGGCACCCGTCGTCGCTGCGCCCAGGGAAGCGAGGACCGCCGCGCCGGCGTCGCGGGCCAGCAACACGCCGGCCACCAGCGCGGGATAGCCAGGCGCTCGGAGCAGGCCCGGATCGCCCGGGCCGGCGAGGGAGCCGGTCTCCCGCAGTCGTTGCCCGATCTCGAAATGTTCTTCGATCTCCCCCACCGGCAGCGTCGCGTACAGGAACGTGACCCCCACCAGCAGGATGCCAAGGAAGAGCATCAGCGAGAGGGCCTTGTGGTTGGTCGGACGGGCGCCCTCGGGGCCAGACGAGGGCACGCGGTGGCTCTCTCCGGCGGCAGTGGCGGTCTTCAGGCTCAGATCGGGCCTCCGATCGGCGGCCAGCGGCCGTTGGATGCCCGGGGCCCCAAGCGGGCGACCCGGGGCGCTGTGGGCGCGCTTCCCGCCGCGGCGAATCATTAGCATCTCCCCCCCCGTCGGGCAAGGGTCGGGGCCATGCCTCGCGTCACCCCGCCCGCTCGATGGCTCAAGGTCCGGGGTATGGGTAGAATGGGAGGGATGAGTGCCTCCAGGGAGGAGTCCCAGCCCGGGTTCAAGAAGTCCGTGGCGCGGGAGTACCTCGAGTCGGTGGTGGTGGCGGTGATCCTGGCCCTGTTCATCCGGACCTTCGTGGTGCAGGCGTTCAAGATCCCGACCGGGTCGATGGAAACCAACCTGCTGATCGGCGATCACCTGCTGGTCAACAAGATCGTCTACTCGCCCTCCCTCGGGCGGTTCGAGGACTGGCTGCTGCCGAAGCGACCGATCCAGCGGGGGCACGTGGTGGTGTTCAAGTTCCCGGAGGACCCCACCCGCGACTTCATCAAGCGCGTCATCGGGCTGCCCGGCGAGACGCTGGAGATGCGGGACAAGGTGGTCTACGTCAACGGCCAGCCGCTGGAGGAGCCGTACACCCACTACCGGGAGCCGGTCCGCTCCCGGGACGACCCCGAGTACGGCCTGCGGGGTGAGGCGATCCGCGACAACTGGGGCCCGCGTACCATCCCGGAGGGGGATCTCTTCGTCCTGGGCGACAACCGCGACAACAGCCGCGACAGCCGGTTCTGGGGTTACCTCCCCGAGGACCAGGTCAAGGGCCGGGCCCTGCTGGTGTACTGGTCCTACGAGGCCTCGAGAGAGGAGTACCAGCGCACCAACCTGATTGACTGGACGCGGGACACGCTGTCGGCCGTGTGGCGGACGCGATGGTCGCGCTTCTTCCACCTGATCCGGTGAGCCGCCTGCCAATGGAGGAGCCTATGCACGGCGTCGAGGAGAGAGGAGAAGGCAAGTTCGGTCTGGTCGTCGGGATCGCGGTCCTGGTGCTCGGGGGCTTCTTCGTCGTCAAGACGATGCCCGTCTACTTCGCCGACTGGGAGCTGGGTGACCGGATGGAGGCCGCCGCCCTGGGCGTGCCCAACGTGTCCGGCGATAGGATCGCCCAGGAGAAGGTCTGGAAGGCCGTCCAGGAGCTGGGGCTCACTCCCTACATCGAGAAGAACGGCATCCGGGTCATCACCGCCGGCGGCAGGCGGCGAATCACTCTGTCCTACGAACGCGAGGTGACCTACCTGCCGGGCTACAAGAAGCGGGTCACCTTCGAGCACGACGTCTCCCAGACGCTCTTCTGAACGCGACGTCGGAAGCTGCTGCGTTCGGGTCCGGGGGATCGGGGGGCGGGGCCGACGCCGGGAGCGGCCCGGCCCTCGCCTGCTACGGCTCGGCCAGGATCTGCTTGGCGATGGCCTGGAGCTGCATGTTGGTGGTCCCCTCGTAGATCTGGCCCACCTTCTGGTCTCGGAAGTACTTCTCCACCGGGTACTCGCGGGTGAAGCCGTAGCCGCCGAAGATCTCGATCGCCTTCGAGGCCACCGCCTCGGCGGCCCGGGAGGCGAACAGCTTGGCCATCGCCGCTTCCTTGATGAAGCCCTCTCCGGCGTCGCGGCGCCGGGCGGCGTTGTAGGTCAGAAGGCGCGCCGCCTCGATCCGGGTCGCCATCTCGGCCAGCTCGAACTGGACCGCCTGGAACTCCGCGATCGGCTTGCCGAACTGCTGGCGTTGCCGGGCGTAGGCCCGGGCCAGCTCGAAGGCGCCCTGGGCCACCCCCACCATCTGGGCGCCGATGCCGATGCGCCCCTCGTTGAGGGTCTCGATGGCGATCTTGTAGCCCTTGCCCACCTGGCCGAGCACGTTCTGCTTCGGCACCCGGCACTCCTCGAGGATCAGCTCGCAGGTCGAGCTGGCCCGGATGCCGAGCTTGTCCTCCTTCTTGCCCACCTCGAAGCCGGGGAAGGCCCGCTCCACCAGGAACGCGGTGATCCCCCGGTATCCCTGCGACGGGTCGACGGTGGCCATCACGATGAACAGGTCGGCCTCAAAGGCGTTGGTGATCCAGAGCTTGCGTCCGGTGAGCTGGAAATGGTCGCCCTTGTCCTCGGCACGGCAGGCGAGGGCGAAGGCATCGGAGCCGGAGCCGGCCTCGGACAACGCGTAGGCGCCCACCCACTCGGACGAGAGCCGCGGCAGGTAGCGCTGCCTCTGCTCGTCGGTAGCCCAACGCAGCAGGGCGTTGTTGACCAGCGTGTTCTGAACGTCGACCAGCACCGCCACCGAGGCGTCGACCCGGGCCAGCTCCTCCACCGCCAGGATCGACATGAAGAAGCTGGTCTCGGCCCCGCCATGGGCCTCCGGGATCTCGATCCCCATCAACCCCAGCTCGAAGCAGCTCTCGACCAGCGAGCGGGACAGACGGGCCTCCCGGTCCATCTCGGCCACCAAGGGGCGCACCTTCTTCTCGGCGAAATGCCGCACCTGGTCGCGGAACATGGCCTCTTCTTCGGAGATCCGGGTCAGCGGCGGGGGCGCGGCGAGCGACTCGCCCATGAATCACCTCCCACGATTCGGAATGAATGGCTATTCAGTTGGTCGCCTCATGTTGCTCCCAGGCCGGCGTCCCCGTCAAACGCCCGGAACCACCCGAGCCCCCTCTTCGCCCCCGATGGCGAAGAAACGTCCTTGACAAGCGGGCCGAAGCGCGTATCATCGCCCTCCATGACGATGGTCACCCCCGCGTCGATGAAGGCCCGCCCGAGGCGATACCCGCGGGTCTCGCGGGGGTTCTCCGTGTCGATCTAGAAGCCGCTCGAGATCGCACGGACCGAGCGAGGCCCGCTGGAGCAGAGGCTCTGGCGGGCCTTTTCGTTGAGCGGTGGGATGGAGGAGACCAGGTGGCGTTCCAGGTGGGCGTCTTCGGCGCCAGCGGCTACTCGGGGCAGGAGGCGGTCCGGCTGCTCGGCCGCCACCCGCACGCCCGGGCGGCGTTCGCCACCGGCAGCGCTTCCGGGCTCATCGACCACCAGGAAGGGCTGGAGCGTTCGGCGGACGCCTACTTGCTGGCCTTGCCCCACGGCGTCTCGGCACGTTTCGCCCAGAAGCTCCGCTCGCGTTTCCCGCAGGCCCCGGTGGTCGACCTGTCAGGCGACCTTCGTCTGGCCTCGGCCGAGGAGTACCAGCGCTGGTACGGGCAGCCGCACGAGGCCCCGGAGCTGCTGGGCACCGCCCCCTATGGCCTGAGCGAGGTCCATCGGGAGGCGATCCGTGGCGCGCGGCTGGTGGCCAACCCGGGCTGCTACGCCACCTCGGTGCTGCTGCCCCTGCTCCCGCTGGTCCAGCAGGGTCTGGTGGCGCCTCAGGGGATCGTGGTGGACGCCAAGAGCGGGGCCACCGGCGCCGGTCGCTCTCCCAAGCCGAACCTGCTGTTCTGCGAGGTCGCCGAGAACCTCTCCGCCTACTCGCCCGGCCGCTCCCACCGCCACGTCGCCGAGATCGAGAAGCAGCTCTCCGAGCGCTGCGGGCGCGAGCTGAGCCTCACCTTCTGTCCCCACCTGCTGCCACTGCGCCGGGGCATCCTCTCGGCGATCTACGTCGAGGCCGAAGACGTCTCGGCGCTCCACCAGTGCCTGGCCCACTTCTATGCCGAGGCACCGTTCGTTCGCGTGCTGGAGCCCGGATCGGCTCCGCCCCAGCTCGCCGAGGTGGCCGGGACCAACGACTGCCGGATCTCGGTCCATGCCGCCGCCCCAGGACGGGCGGTGGTGTTCTCGGCGATCGACAACCTGCTCAAGGGCGCCGCCGGCCAGGCGATCCAGAACCTCAACCTGATCTGCGGCTGGCCGGAGACGGCCGGGCTGCCGGGAGGACGAGCGTGACCCGGCGACGTGGCGGTCCGGTCTGCGTCTACAAGCTGGGGGGCCCGGCGGTGGAGGATCTGGACCTCGTCCGGCTGCTCGCGGGCGCGGTGCGGAGCCCGAAGCAGCGGGCGGTGCTGGTGCATGGCGGGGGCCGGCAGATCGAGCGCCTGTTGCAGAAGCTCGAGGTCCCCTCCCGCTTCGTGGGGGGGCGGCGTCAGACCTCCAAGGCAGCGATGGCGGTGGTGGAGATGGTGCTGTCCGGAGAAGTGAACAAGCGGCTGGCCGCCACCCTGACCGCCGCCGGGACGCCGGCGCTGGGGCTGTCCGGACGCGACGCCGGCTTGATCCGGGCCCGCCGCAAGCCGGGCCTGGGCGAGGTCGGGACCCCCGAGGCGGTGGATCCGCGCGTGCTGGTCGCGGCGTGGGATGCCGGGCTGTTCCCGGTGGTTTCGCCGGTCTGCTTCGGCTCCCACGGGGGTCCGCTCAACGTCAACGCCGACGAGGCGGCGCTGGGCCTGGCGCGGGCGCTGCGGGCACGCTCGCTGGTCTACCTCTCCGATGTCGACGGCGTCCGGGTGGGAGACGGGCCGGTCGAGCGGATCACGGCGGCCGAGGCCCGCCGGCTGACGCGCAACGGCACCATCGTCGGCGGCATGCGACTCAAGGTGCAGGTGGCGCTGGAGGCGGCCCGGGCCAGCATCCCCGAGGTCGTGATCGGCGGCCGGGCACGGCTGGCCGGCGGCTTCGCCGGGACCCGAGTGCTCTTGGAGGATCCCCGGCCGCGGCTCCGGGTGACGGGGAAGCGCCGCGAGGAGGTGGGCCGATGAGCGCGCTGTTGCCGGTGTATCCCGGCGATCTCACCATCGTGGAGGGTCGGGGGACGCGCCTGTTCGACGAGAAGGGGAACGGCTACCTCGACCTGGTGGCCGGCCTCGGCGTCAACGGCCTGGGGTACGGGGATCGGGCAGTGGTGGCGGCGATCCGCAAGCAGGCGGGGCGGTTGATCCACGGCAGCAACCTCTACCGCTCCGAGTCGGCCGGCACCCTGGCGGAGCGCCTGGTCTCGCTGGCGTTCCCCGCCAAGGTCTTCCTCTGCAACTCGGGGACGGAGAGCGTGGAGGCCGCGATCAAGTTCGCGCGTCGGATCGGGGGCTCCGAGGGGCGCACCGAGCTTCTGGCGTTCGAAGGGGCCTTCCACGGCCGCACCCTGGGCTCGCTGTCGCTGACCGCCAATCCCAAGTACCGCGACCCCTTCGCCCCCCTGGTTCCGGGAGTGCGCTTCTGCCGATTCAACGACCTGGAGGCGGCCGCTGCCCTCATTGGCCCCAAGACCGCCGCCGTCTTCCTGGAGACGGTCCAAGGAGAAGGCGGGGTCTTCCCGGCCACCGCCGCCTTCACCCAGGGCCTGTCGCAGCTCTGCCAGGAGCGCGGCGCGCTGCTGGTGGCCGACGAGGTGCAATGTGGGCTCGGCCGCACCGGCCGGCTCTTCGCCTACCAGCACCTCGGCTTCACCCCGGACATGCTCACGCTGGCCAAGCCGCTCGGCGGCGGGCTCCCGCTCGGGGCGGTGCTGGTGCGGGAGGATCGCTGCGCCGCGATCGCGGTGGGCGACCACGGCAGCACCTTCGGTGGCAACCCGGTGGCGGTGGCGGCGGCGCTGGCCGTCCTGGAGCGCATCGACTCGGAGGCCCTGCTGCAAAACGTCGAGCGGCGCGGGGCGCAGCTCCGGAAGGGATTGCTGCGGCTGGCCCGGAAGCACCCCCAGCGGGTGGCCGAGGTGCGCGGGATAGGGCTGATGTGGGGGATGGAGCTGCGCGAGGAGGCCGGTCCGATCCTGGCCGAGCTGCGAAAGCGCGGGATCCTGGCCACCAAGGCCGGCCCCAACGTGCTCCGGGTGCTGCCGCCGCTGGTGATCCGGGCGGCGGAGATCCGGACGTTTCTCGCCGCCCTCGACGAGATCCTGGGCGCGGGATCGTTATCACTCTGAGCAGAGGTACTTGTCATGAGCACGATCAAGAAGGTGGTTCTGGCCTACTCCGGAGGTCTCGACACGTCGATCATCATCCCGTGGATCAAGGAGCACTACCAGGGCGCCGAGATCATCGCCTACTGCGGCAACGTCGGCCAGGGCGACGACCTGGAAGCGGTCCACAAGAAGGCCCTGGCTACCGGGGCCTCGGAGTGCGTGGTCGAGGACCTGCGGGAGGAGTTCGTCCGCGACTACGTCTTCAAGGCGCTGGCGGCGGGCGCCATCTACGAGGACAGCTACCTGCTGGGCACGGCGCTGGCCCGGCCGCTGCTGGCCTATCACCAGACCCGTGTCGCCCTGGAGCGGGGCGCCGACGCCCTGGCCCACGGCGCCACCGGAAAGGGCAACGACCAGGTCCGCTTCGAGGTCACCTACGGCGCCTTCGCCCCCCAGCTCGCCGTGATCGCGCCGTGGCGCGAATGGACCATCCGCTCGCGGGAGGACGCCCTGGAGTACGCCGCCGCGCACAACGTGCCGGTGGAGCACACCACCCGCGACATCTTCAGCCGTGACGGCAACCTGTGGCACCTCTCCCACGAGGGCGGCAACCTCGAGGACCCGTGGGACGCGCCGCGCAAGGAGACCTACAAGCTCACCGTCGATCCGCAGGACGCCCCGGACCAGCCGCAGACCATCGTGCTCCGCTTCGAGGCCGGGGTCCCGGTGGCCCTCGACGGCGAGCCGCTGTCGCCGGTCGCCATGGTCGAGCGGCTCAACGCCCTGGCCGGGGCCCACGGGGTGGGGCGGGTGGACCTGGTCGAGAACCGCCTGGTCGGGATCAAGTCGCGGGGCGTCTACGAGACGCCGGCCGGGACCGTGCTGCACCTGGCGCACCGGGAGCTGGAGCGGCTGGTGCTCGATCGAGACACCCTGCACTTCAAGCAGTCGGTCTCGGTCCGCTACGCCCAGCTCATCTACGACGGGCTGTGGTTCTCCTCGCTGCGCCAGGCGCTGGCGGCGTTCGTCGACGCCACCGAGAAGGACGTCACCGGTGAGGTGAGGATCCGACTGTACAAGGGACGCGCCGAGGCGATCGGCCGGCGGGCGCCCCAGAGCCTGTATCGGCAGGACCTGGCAACGTTCGGTGAGGGCATGGCGTACGATCACGCCGACGCCGGTGGCTTCATCCGCCTCTACGGGCTGCCGGAGCGGGTGCGGGCGCTGACCGAGACGGGGCGACCCAAGGACGGCTCGTCGTGACCGGCGTCACGGCGCCGCTGGGCTTCCGTGCCGCGGGCGTGGCCTGCGGCATCAAGCCGGCCGGTCCCGACCTCATGCTGCTGGTGGCCGACGGGGAATGCGCGGCGGCCGCCGTCTTCACCCGGAACCGGGCGCGGGCGGCGCCGCTGCTGGTCTCAGAGGAGCATCTGGCGGGCGGGCGGGCCCGGGCCGTGGTCGCCAACGCGGGCTGCGCCAACGCCGCCACCGGCGAGCAAGGGGTCTGTGACGCCCGGGCGATGGCAGCCGCCACCGCCGCCCAGGTGGGCTGTCGCCCCGAGGAGGTGGTGGTGGCCTCCACCGGCGTGATCGGCGTCCCGCTCCCCATGGACAAGGTGCTCGGCGGCATCGAGCGGGCCCACCGGGCGCTCTCCCGGAAGGGTGGGTCGAACGCCGCGGCGGCGATCCTCACCACCGACACCCGTCCCAAGCAGGCGGTCGCCGAGCTGAAGCTCGGCGACCACGTGGTGCGCCTGGCCGGGATGGCCAAGGGCTCCGGGATGATCGCCCCGAACATGGCCACGCTCTTGGCGTTCCTCACCACCGACGTGGCCATCGACCCGCTCCTGCTGCGACGCGCGTTGCAGCAGGCCGTCGACAAGAGCTTCAACCGCGTCACCGTGGACGGCGACACCTCGACCAACGACATGGCAGTGGTGCTGGCCAGCGGCGCCGCGGCCGCCGAGCCGATCCGCGACGAGGGCGAGGCGTACGATGTCTTCCGTACCGCTCTCGGGGAGGTCTGCGTGGAGCTGGCCCTGATGATCGTGAGGGACGGCGAGGGCGCCTCGCGGGTCTCCGAGGTGCGGGTGGAGGGTGCCGCCAACGAAGAGGACGCCCATCGGATCGCCCGTACCGTAGCCGAGTCCCCGCTGGTCAAGACGGCGCTGTGCGGGGGGGATCCGAACTGGGGCCGGGTGCTGGCAGCCGTCGGCCGGGCCGGCGTCGAGCTCGACCCGCAACGCCTGGACATCCACCTGGGCGACGTCTGGGTGACCCAGGCCGGACGCGCCCGCACCTACGACGAGGAGCAGGCCAAACAGGCCTTGCAGGAGGACCCGGTGCGAATCCGGGTGGTGCTGGGTGAGGGTGAGGCGTCGGGCGTCATGTGGACCTGCGACCTCACCCACGGCTACGTGGACATCAACGCCCACTACAGGACTTGAAGATGAAGCTGTGGGGCGGGAACTACAGCGGTGGGCCGGACGCGGGCTTCTGGGAGCTCAACCGGTCCTTTCCTTTCGACCGCCGCCTGCTGCCGGAGGAGATCGCCGCGTCGCGGGCGTGGGTCCTGGCTCTGGGCCGCTGTGGCGCGGTGACCGCGAGCGAGGCGGCCCAGCTCGACGTGGGCCTCCAGAGCGTCCTGGAAAGGGCCCAGGCGGACGAAGGCTATCTCGACGGCGACCACGAGGACGTGCACAGCTTCGTCGAGACTCGGCTGGGCGAGATCGTCGGCGACCTGGCCGGCCAGGCCCACCTGGGGCGCAGCCGCAACGAGCAGACGGTGGTGGCGCTGCGGCTCTTCGCCCGCAGAGCGATCGACGGGATGCTCGACCAGACCCGTCGGCTGGTGGACGCGTTGGCGGACCAGGGGCGGGCGGGGGCCGACGCGGTGATGCCTGGGTCCACCCACATGCGGCCGGCGGAGCCGATCACGTTCGGCCACCTGGCCGCCGCCCACGCCTGGGCGCTGGTCCGCGACCACGACCGCCTTTCCGACGCGCGGGTCCGGGTCGACGTCCTGCCGCTGGGATCGGGCGCGCTGGCGGGGACGGTCCTGCCCCTCGACCGGGAGGCGCTGGCGGAGGCGCTGGGCTTCGCCTTTGTCTCCGAGAACGCGCTGGACGCGGTCATGGACCGGGACTTCGTGGCCGAGCTGGTCTTCGTCTGCGCCCAGATCCAGACCCACCTGTCTCGCCTGGCCACCGACCTGATTCTGATGTCGGGACCCGAGCTGGGCTTCGTGACCCTGCCGGAGGCGTTCACCACCGGCTCGAGCCTGATGCCCCAGAAGAAGAACCCCGACGCCCTGGAGCTGGTACGGGGAAAGGCGGCGCGGGTGCTCGGCCACCTGGTGGGGCTGCAGGTCCTGCTCAAGGGCATCCCGGCCGGCTACCAGAAGGACCTTCAGGAGGACAAGGAAGCGGTGTTCGACGCCACCGACACGGTGCACGCCTCCCTGGGTGTGATGACCGGCGTGGTCTCGGGACTGAAGCTCAATCGGGAGCGGATGCGGGCCGCGGCATCGGGAGCGGAGCTGATGGCGGCGGGCCTGGCGGTGGCGCTGGCCCGCGGCGGGCTGCCCTTCCGCCGCGCCCACACCCTGGTCGGGGAGCTGGTGGCGGAGGCGCGCCAAGCGAACCTCCCTCTGCCAGAGGTCGCCGCCCGACGGCTGGCCACCGAGTGGCCCCAGGTGGCCCGACGCCTGGACGAGCTGTTCGACCCGGAGCAGGCGGTGCGAGCGCGGCGGGCTCGGGGCGGCACCGCACCCGACGCGGTTCGGGCTTCGCTTCTCGAGGCGTCACGACGGGTGGAGATGGGCGGTCAGGGGGGCCCGAGGTAGCCCAGGGCCTCGAGCTCCTGGCGAAGACGGAGATCCATCTCGACGACCGATCCGGGGACCTCGGAAGGCACGTAGTAGATCCGCCAGCGGCCGGCGAGCCCTTCGAGGAGGTCGCCGACCCGGCTGGCTGGCACGCTCAGCTCCGAAGCGGCCAACCATGCGTCGCCGACCGCCCGGCCTCGGTCGGCGGCGCCGAGCAGCGGAAGGGGCTCCTCGGTGCCGCGGTCGCCCTCGAGAGAGACGCGGATGGCGGCGTCGGTGGGCCGTGTCTGCAGAACCAGGTACCGACCCTGCTCTCCGACCTCGGCAAAGAGCCGTACGGTACGTCGGTCAGGCGTCACCTCGAGCCGGTCCCCGGTCCGGACCACCAGCCGCAGGGTATTCTCGAAGACCCCTTGGGTCTCGGCGCGGAGACGGATCTGGTGCGGTCGCGGGGTCGGCCCGACCGCCACGTGGTACCCGTGCAGCACCGAACGGATGGTGGGCAGGAGGATCGCCCGCAGCCGCGCGGCCACGGCCGGGCTGGCTTCCAGGAGATTGCGGGTCTCGAGAGGGTCCGCGAGGTAGTCGAACAGCCCGGTCTCCGAATGGGGAACGAGCCGCTCGATCAGCTTGTGGCGCCGGTCCCGAACGGCGAAGAGCACCTCCCGCGAGCCGATGTGCTCCGCGAACAGGAGTCGCTCCTCCGGTTCGTCTCTTTATTTTCGATGGCCGGGCGGAGCGAGCGACCCACGAAGCTGGCCGGGATGGGCAGTCCCGCATAGTCCATCAAGGTCGGTGCCAGGTCCAGGTTCGACACGGAGCGGGCCACGCTCTCGCCCGCGTGGCGGCGCCCGGGCAGCCTGACGATCAGCGGAACGTGCAGCAGAGCGTCGTAGAGGGTGCGTCCGTGGCGGGCGAAGCCGTGCTCCATGAACTCCTCTCCGTGATCGGCGGTGAGCACGAACAACGTGTCTTCGAGCAGCTCGAGCCGCCGGAGCTCCCCGAGTAGGTAGCCGATCTCCCGGTCGTTGTAGGCGAGCTCGGTGTCGTAGAGGTCCTTGTCTCGCTCGATGGGCTCGGTGACGTTCTGGCGTACCAGGAAGCGGTCGAATGGCGGACGGGCGCGGTACGGGGCGTGAAGGTCGAGCGAGTGCAGATAGAGGAAGAAGGGCGAATCCCGGTTCTGCTCCACCCAGGGAACGACCGGCCTGAGGTCGGCGGCGTCCGCCGGGACCGCGCCGACGTTCTGGCCCGCCCATCTGTGAGCCAGCTCGACGTAGCGATCGAAGCCCCGGGCGAAACCGAACACCCGTTTGTCGAGGAACGGGTTGGTGACCCAGGCCGCCGTCAGGTAGCCCCCGGCCTGGAAGGCCTCCGCCAGCGTGAGGACGGTCGGCGACAGGGGATGCTCGACGCTGTGGGCGCCATTGAGGTGAGGCGGCAGAGATGTGAAGAGGCAGCCAACCGATGGCTTGGTCCACGGGGCGCAGGCATAGGAGCGCTCGAAGAGCACCGCTTCGGAAGCCAGATCGTCGATGGCGGGGGTGGTGGGGCGTGAATAGCCGTAGGCCCCCACGTGGTCCGAGCGCAGGCAGTCCACGACGTACACGATCACGTTCGGCCGACGTGCTTCGGCCGAACGAGCGAGGAGCATCGGCTCGGCCACCGCCAGCATCGCGCCCTCGGGTCCGTGGGCGCTCACCTCCAGCCAGCCGACCCGCCCCCCGAACCTCGCCAGGTCGACTCGGTAGTCGGTCCAGGGCCGGCGGTCTCGCCAGGCTTCCCGCAAGACGACGGTGCTGGCCCTCCCATCATCGACGGTCAGCGTCAGCTCGATGTCGGCATCGATCGGCCTCGCCACCACACCGAAGGTGAGCACGCCGTCGGAGGGGAACACGACGCGGCAACGAACCCGAGAGGGAAGCTGAAGCACGAGAGCCGGACGGGCGTCGCCATGCACGGACATGCTCCGCACCTCGGCTCCCGTGCCCTCGACCAGCGAGAGCGCAGGCGGCAGCCGAGCAATGCTGGCGTCCTGTCCGTGCCCTTCGAGCAGGCGACGCTGGCACACCAGGGGCTCGCGGCTTCGATCACAGGCGCTGATGGCCAGACAGACAGAGGCGGCCACGAGGTGAGCGACGAGCGTGACAGGGAGGCGCCGCGAAAGCACCCTAAGAGGATACGCCCCTCGAGCGGAGCTCGCCGGAGCCGGAACACTTCCTTCTGCCCGGCCGCAGGCCGAGCCGTCGTGGCGGTGATGGCGGAGGGAGCGCCTAATCCACCCGAACCGTGATCGACCCGCAGGTCCCGCCGCCGCACACCTCGAAGTCGTAGCTCCCGCTGTTCTGGTAGGGGCCGCAGGTGATCACATGGTTGTTGGAGATGGGCTCCCCGCAGTGCACGCCGCCGGGGGTGTCCCATCCGTCCATCGGTCCCGGGTAGCAGGGGTCGTAGTCGTGGATCTTGTTTCCCGGCTGACCGATGTAATAGGAGGAGTCCAGCATCACCTTCGCACCCACCTCCACCCGGGGTGTCTTGGTCACGCCGTCGATGCCGCAGTTCGGGGTCGAGCCGGCGCAGCGAGCGCCGATGGTGATCTCGATGCCGGGGCAGCTTCCGTAGTGGGGAGTCGGCGTGGGGTCGGGCGTGGGGTCGGGCGTGGGGTCGGGTGTGGGCTCGGGTGTGGGCTCGGGCTCGGGCTCCTCCTCGGGCGGCGTGGGGGTCGCGGTCGGGTTGCCCGCCGAGTCGCCGGGTTGCGGCAAGGGGACCGGCGTCACCTGGACCGGGATCACCACGAGGGGGGCGCTGCCCGGCGCCTGGGGCTGCGCCTCCTGGTTGGGGGAAAGGGGCATCTCCTCGACCAGCGTCTGGCAGCCGAAGCTGACCGCGGCCAGCACCAAGGGAACCACGAACCGAAGCTGCATCCCACCCCCCCTTGAGGTTAAGAAAACACCTCACACCTTATCGGCAAAGCTATTGTCGCGTCAAGATATTTCTGCCCGGGCGAGGCTCGCCCGGAGCGCTCAGTGGACGCTTCCCGTGCTAGAATCCACTGCTCCTCGACGTCGAGGCTTTTTGGCGCCTATCTCACACCGTCCGCTCGAACCCGACCATGCCGTCCTTGTGAAGGGGATGTGTGCCCTTTCGCGGGGCGGTCGTGCGGCGGGTCTTTAGGCGGCACCCGAAGTGAATTCGGTCGCCGCTATCAAGCGGGGGGGGGCCCCCCCCCCCCCCC
>CAZNNH010000089.1:0-10370 GCA_964574335.1 uncultured Acidobacteriota bacterium
TCGACCAACGTCTCCCAGCTCGGCGAGCCGGTCCGATACGACGCAAGCGTGGTGCGGCGAAAAACCCCGCGCTCGTGCTCCTTGTCCTGCCAGAAGTTGTCGACCAGGGACCCGCGCAGGGCTGGGGTCGGGATGCGGTCCTGGGAGTCGTAGATCTCGAGGGCGCGCTTCCGGATCGCGGCGAACGCGGGGACCGCCTCGAGCTCGGCGGTGCTGAGCCGGTTCTGCTCCTTCACCCAGAGAAGGGCCTTCTCGCCCTCCACCTCCTCGAGCCACAGGCAGGGATCGTCGTCCTGGGCCGGCGCCGAGAGCGGCAGAAGGGCGAGGGCGACCACGGCGAAAACGGGGCGTAGCATCGACGAACCTCCCTGGCTTGCGAGATCCGGCAGGGTCGACCCGCCGGCCCGTCCACTCTACTACGGTCTCGGGTCCGACCCGCGAAGTTGCGGGCCCACCGGCTCCGTGCTCCCATGGATGGCGATGGCCGAGAACCCCGATGTCTCAGCCCGGGCCCTCCTGAGGCAGCGGGACTACATGGTCTACCTCGTCACCCGGGGCGTGGGTGTCCTGGGGACGGTGGCCCAGAGCGTCACCATGGGGTGGCAGGTCTACGACCTTTCCCGCAGCCACCGGGGGATCGCCGAGTCGGCCCTGTACGTGGGCCTGCTCGGGCTGGCGACATTCCTCCCCCTCTTCTTCCTGGCTCTGCCGGCCGGCGTGGCGGCGGACCGCTTCGCGCGGAAGCGGTTGCTGGTGCTGTGCTTCGCCGCCGAGGCGGTCTGCGCCGGCGTGCTGATGGTGACGGCCCTGCTGGGCGCCATGTCGGTGGCGGTCCTCATCGGCGTGGCCTTCGCCTTCGGGATCGCCCGGGCCTTTCGAGCCCCGGCGGGGACCGCGCTCGGTCCCATGCTGGTGCCCAAGCCCTTGCTCCCGCGAGCCATCGCCTGGAACTCGCTGGCGTTCCAGGTCGGCACCATCAGCGGGCCGGCCCTGGCCGGCCTGCTGGTGGGCCGCTGGTCCGCGGCCCACTCCTACGCCGTCTCCCTGGTCCTCTACCTGGTGCCGATCGTGGGGCTGAGCCTCATCCGCAGGCCCACCACCCCCGAGGTCCAGCCCGGGTCCCGGATCCAGCAGGCGAGAGAGGGGCTCCGCTACATCTGGAACAACAAGGTCGTGCTGGGGGCCATCTCGCTGGACCTGTTCGCGGTGCTGCTGGGGGGGGCCACCGCGTTGCTGCCGGTGTTCGCCCGGGACATCCTGCGGGTGGGCGCCGAGGGCTTTGGGGTGCTGCGCTCCGCGCCGGCCCTGGGGGCGATGGCCGTCGCCCTGGTCCTGGCCAGTCGGCCCGTAAGGCGGAAGGCGGGCGCCGCCATGTTCACCGGGGTGGCTATCTTCGGCGCGGCGACCGTGGTGTTCGGCCTCTCCCGCTCGTTCTGGCTCTCGCTGGTCGCCCTGGCGGTCCTGGGAGGGGCCGACATGATCTCGGTCTACGTGCGCCAGACGCTGATCCAGATCGTCACCCCCGATGCCATGCGCGGACGAGTGGCGTCGGTGTCGTTCCTCTTCATCGGGGCCTCCAACGAGCTGGGGGAGTTCGAGAGCGGCGTGACGGCGCGCGTGTTCGGGCCGGTGCTGGCTGCGGTGCTGGGCGGCGTGCTGTCGCTCCTGGTGACCGCGAGCTGGGCTCGGCTGTTCCCTGCCTTGCGCCACGTGGACCGGCTGGAGTGATCGGGCTCGGAACCGGGCCGGCCACTCCCGACTCGCCTCCGACTACCGACCTCCCGGCCGATCGCCCGCCGGTGCCGCGCCGGCTGCAGCCGGGAGGCGCAGGCCGTTTCCGGAAGGGACGAAGCCGGCCTCGCGCAGCCGCTCGCCGAGACCTCCCAGGTCCCGGGCCTCGCCCCAGGCGAGCCGCCGGCGGCCGGTGTCACGGAACCAGTCGGCGATCGCCTGCGCGGCCCGCCGGCCCACTCCCGAACGCTCCGGCTCCTGCTCGGGAAGCACCACGATGAGACGTTGCTCCTCGCGACCCACGTAGGCGGCGAGGTGCCCGTCGACCAGCACCACGTGGGCGCCGGGGATGCGGGAGAAAGGCGCCGCCCCGCGGGGCCAGGGGAGGGCCGCACCGTAGGCGTTGGCGGGATCGGTGGCGGCCAGCACCATTCCCGGCCGCGCCGGGCTCGTCTCCTCGTCTCCGCCCGGTCTCTCCTGGAGCGAGCGCAGCCGCTCCAGGGCGCCCGGGTCCGCGAACTGCGAGCCTCCCATCCCGGCCAGGAAGTACCCGCGCCGCACCCGTCCCTGGTCCTCGAGCGCGCGCAGGACCGGGTAGAGGGCGGCGAAGCCACCCGGGACCTCCTCGGCGGTCACCGCCTCGCGGGTCAGGATGCCGTGGCGGGCCAGGAGCTGTCCGACCCTTGCGGTGACCCTCTCGGTCGGCGAGACCTCGGCGCGAGCGGCTTGCCGTTCCACCAGGCTGAAGCGGCCCACCGCCGTGGGCGGGACCTCGCGCCGCGAACGGAAGGCGGCGAGCCGGCGGCTGGCCCGCCGGGACCGCCGGCCGCCTCCGACCAGGGCGCGCAGCGGCGAGAGGGTGTCGTTGGTCACCTCGCCCGCCCACACCAGGTCCCACAGCGCTTGGAGGACCGGAGCCGCCATCCGCATCCCCGCGGACTGCTGCAGCTCGCCGAAGAAGCTGGCGCCGTGCTGCCGGAGGTGCCGGCGCAAGGTCTCGTGAAGGGCGCCCTCCGGCCGGGTAGCGCGGGGCTCGTGGAGCAGCCACAAGTCGTCGGCCAGGTAGAGGGCCAGGCGTCCGTCGTGCTCGCCGTGAGGTGACAGGCCCACCCACACCACCTCGCCCGCCGCGCACAGCGCGTCGAGATGCTCGGGCCGGTAGCCGGGGACCCGGGCGGGGAGGATCTCGCTCTCGAGGACCGAGGCCGGGAGGGCCGCTCCCTGGAGCACCTCGATGGCGTCCAGTAGGACCTCGGCGGTGTCGGCGCGTCGCGCCTCTCTTGTGGCCACGCCCTGCCAGGCCGGCAGCAGCGCGGCCAGCGCCCGGCTCTCCGCCGGCTCGACCTGCCTGCGCAGACGGGCGAGGGAGAGACGCCGCAGCCGGGTCAGCCCCGAGGCCTCGCACCACTCCCGGCCGGTTCCGCCGGGACGGAACTCCCCCTCGACCACCCGCCCGGCTGCCACCAGCTCGAGAAGCGCCTGCTCCACGGTGGCCTCGCCCAGGCCGAAGCGGCGGGCGACCTCTTGGGCCCTGAAGGGACCATGGGTGCGGGCATAGCGCCCCACCACCTGGGTCAGCGCATCCGGGGCCGGCTCGAGGAAGGTTCCGGGGAGCCCCGGCGGCGGCGCGATGCCGAAGGCGTCGCGCAGACGTCCCGCGTCTTCCGCCGCCGCCCAGCGCTCCTCGCCGGTCATCATCATCAAAGAGAAGACGCGCCGCTCGCGGAGCAGCCCGTCGACCAGGGCTCGGGCCCGATCGAGCCGACGGGCGGGCGTCTCGTCGGGGGCGGCGGTCAGCCGATCGGCGATCTCCTCGAGGCTCAGCTCGCCGAGCCGGCGCAACAGGTCGTGCAGCGTGTCGGCGTCGCGCGCCCGGCGGGCCTCGTCGAGGCATTGCAGGCCCCGCTCCAGCTCCTCGGTGGCGGCGGCGTCGAGCAGCTCGCGCAGCTCGGCCTCGCCCAGCAGCTCGCGGAGCTGACGGGGATCCACCGAGAGCGCCTGGGCGCGGCGCTCGGCGAGCGGCGCGTCGCCGTCGTAGATGTAGTTGGCCACGTAGCCGAAGAGCAGCGAAGCGGAGAAGGGCGACGGCGACGTGGTGTCGACGGTGACCAGGCGCAGCTCACGGCGCCTGACCGCGGTGGCCAGGCGCAGCAGTCCGGCCAGGTCGAGGTGGTCCTCGAGGCACTCGCGGTAGGCCTCGAGGATGATCGGGAACGAGCCGTGGCGGGAGGCCACCGAGAGCAGGTCGGCGGCGCGCCGGCGCTGCAGCCACAGCGGCGCGCGCTGGCCCGGCCGGCGCCGCGGCAGCAACAGCGCCCGGGCGGCGGCCTCCCGGAAGCGGGCGGCGAAGAGGGCGGTGCCGCCCAGCACGCCGGTGACCAGCTCCTCGATCTCCTCGGGCTCCGGCAATAGGTCACCGGCGTCGGGCGGCGACTCGCGGTCGGGGAGCCGCAGCACGATCCCGTCGTCGCTCCACAGGCTCTCCACCTCGGGCTCGCCCCGCGCCCGCAGCCGGGCCTCGATCGCCAGCGCCCAGGCGGCGTGGACCCGTCCGCCCCAGGGCGAGAGCAGGCACAGCCGCCAGTCGCCGAGCTCGTCGCGGGTGCGCTCGAGGACCAGCGTCCGATCGTCCGGCACCACGCCGGTGGCCTGGCGTTGCTCGTCGAGGTAGGCCATGAGGTTGCGGGCCGCCCGCCGGTCGAGCAGGTGCTTCTCGGTCAAGCGGCCGAGCGCCGCGTCCTCGGGCTCGGAGAGGAGCTTGCGGACCAGGCGCCCGAGCGAGAGGCCCAGCTCGAGCGGGCGCGGCGGGCGGTCGGCCTTCCAGAAGGGGAGGCGACCCGGCTCGCCGGGGGCGGGCGCGACCATCACCCGGTCGCGGGTGATCTCCAGGATCCGCCAGCTCGCGGCGCCGAGGACGATGACGTCGCCCACCGAGCTCTCGAAGACCATCTCCTCGTCGAGCTCGCCGACCCGACGTCCGCCCCGCTCGCCTTCGTCGCCGGCCAGGAACACACCGTAGAGGCCGCGGTCGGGGATGGTGCCGGCGTTGGCCACCACCACCGCCCGGGCGCCGGTGCGGGCTCGCACGCTGCCGCGCCGGCGGTCCCAGACCAGCCGGGGCCTGAGCTCGGCCATCTCGTCGGACGGGTAGCGGCCGGCCAGCATGTCGAGGACGCCATCGAAGTGGCCGCGCGGCAGCGAGACGAAGGGGGCCGAGCGCTGGACGGTGGCGTAGAGCTCGTCCACCGAGCGCTCGCCGGCCACCGCCATCGACACCAGGTGCTGGGCCAGGACGTCCAGGGGGTTGGTCGGGACCCGGGTCGGCTCCACCTCCCCGTCGAGCATCGCCCGGGTGATGGCGGCGGTGGCCAGCAGGTCGCCCCGGTACTTGGGGAAGATCACGCCCCGCGAGACCGCCTCCACCTGGTGGCTGGCGCGCCCGATCCGCTGGATCCCGCTGGTGACCGAGGGCGGGGTCTCGATCTGGATCACCAGGTCCACCGCCCCCATGTCGATCCCCAGCTCCAGGGTGGAGGTGGCCACCAGCGCCGGCAGCCGGCCGGCCTTGAGCGCGTCCTCGATCAGCAGGCGCTCCTCGCGGGCCAGCGAGCCGTGATGGGCGCGGACCAGCTCCTCGCCGGACCGCTCGTTGAGGGCGGTGGCCAGGCGCTCGGCCAGCCGCCGGCTGTTGACGAACAGGAGCGTCGAGCGGTGCTCGCGGATCAGGGCCAGCAGGCGCGGGTGGATGGCGGGCCAGATCGAGGGGCGCGCCACCCGGCTGGCGTCGCCCTCCACGATCGGCTCCGAGCCGGCCTCGCCGAGCCGCGCCATGTCCTCGACCGGCACCTCGACCCGGATGTCGAAGGCCTTCTTGGCGCCGGCGTTGACGATCTCGACCGGCCTGGGTCGGTCGACGTCCTCGAACCCACCCAGGTAGCGGGCCACCACCTCGAGCGGCCGCTGGGTGGCCGAGAGCCCGATCCGCTGCTGTGGAGAGCGCGCGCTCTCCTGAAGCCGCTCGAGCGACAGCGCCAGGTGGGCCCCACGCTTGCTCCCCACCAGGGAGTGGATCTCGTCGACGATGACCACCTCGACCGTCTCCAGGAACGAGCGGGCGTTCGAGGTCAGGATCAAGAACAACGACTCGGGGGTGGTGATCAGGATGTCGGGGGGATGGCGCGCCATCCGGGCCCGCTCCCGCGCCGGCGTGTCGCCGGTGCGGATACCGACGGCGGGCCGTTCGAAGGGCACGCCTTGTAGCTCGGCGTGGCGGGCGATCCCGGCCAGCGGCGCCCGCAGGTTGCGCTCGACATCGACGGCCAGCGCCTTGAGCGGCGAGACGTAGAGGACACGGCAGCGTTCGGCCGGCTTGGGCGCCTCGGTGAACATCAGCCGCTCGAGGGCGGCCAGGAACGCGGCCAGCGTCTTGCCCGAGCCGGTCGGCGCCAGCACCAGCGTGGAGCGGCCCGACAGGATGGCGGGCCAGGCCAGGCGCTGGGCCCGGGTCGGTCCCGGGAAGGTGGCCGCGAACCAGGACTGGACCGCAGGGTGGAAGGCAGCGGGAGCGGGCTTCGCGCGGGCCATGGAGATGAGCCTACCGTAAGCCCCGCCAGGAGAGGTCCGCGCCGGGGCCGAGGTCCACGTGGGCGTGGCCCGGGAAGGGGACGAGGTGGTGGTGTCGGTTCGGGACGCGGGGATCGGCATCCCGCCCGAGCTCCAGCAGCGGATCTTCGAGCGCTTCTTCCGGGTCGACAAGGGCCGCTCGCGCGAGGAGGGCGGGACCGGGCTGGGGCTGTCCATCGTCCGCCACCTCACCAGCCGGATGGGCGGGACCAGGTCCATGTCGCCGGACGAAAGAGGAAGGTGTCGCTCGACGGCCGACCCGGAGAAGGGGCATGAAGAGAGTCCTCTGGTGCTGGACCATGGCTGGTCTTGTGTTGGCACTGACCAATCGGTTGTGGTCAGAGTACTTGTGGATCCTGTCGTTCGTCCCACCCCTGCTCTGGTGTGGCGTAGGGGTCGTCGTGCTCGGATGCCTGCTCTGGTCGGCGCGCGCCCGAGACGGGCGCCATCTGGCACTCGGCCGAGCCCTTGTCGTAGTCGTGGCAGTGGCGTCGTACGTTCCGTTGTCTTGGCTGGGAAGGTACGCCACGGACCGGATTCGCTTCGAATGGCAACGCCCCGCGTACGACCGGATCGTCAGGAGCCTATCGTCGCCCCATGAGGTGGCGCACTTGGAGGCCGATGGCCTCGACTACATCGTGGATCCGGGGCCGCCAGTCCGCGTGGCCTTCGTCTGGCCTGGAGGCATCACCGACAACTGGTGCGGAGCGGTGTATGACCCCACTGCCGGCGTGCTGCGCGTCAACCAGCTTCCGCGTTGGACCGAACAGTGGCGACATGCGGCCGAGACGCAGTTGTTTGGCGGAGACATGACGTCCTGTCGGGTGCTTCGCGAACCGTACTTCCTCTGCTGCTTCACCTAGGCAGGCGGCGGTCTCGAGGGGACATCGACCTCCGCGCCTCGCGGGCCCTTTGCCGGGTGGGAGGGTATGATCGTGTGGAGCCAACCCGCCATGAAGCCCAACGATCGAGACAAGAGAGATCCGGAAGATCCCTGGAGCCAGGCGACCTGGGAGGGTGCTGAGCTCGCCACATTGATGCAGGGCGCCCGGATGACCATGGCCGAGAGGCTGGCGTGGATCGAGAGCATGACCGAGCCCGGCGGCGACGAGGGTGAGGGGCACGGCTAGCGCCTGCATGCAGAGACGCAGCGTCGAGGTGGTGGCGGACGTCCTCAATCGTAGGGGCGTGCGCTACCTGCTCGTGGGTGGGCTGGCGGTGGTGGCCCACGGCTACATGCGCACCACCCAGGACATCGACATCATCCTGAACCTCGACGATCCCAGGAACGTCGAGACGGCGCTCGAGGGCTTGCGGGAGCTCAGGTACCAGTCGGTCTTGCCGGTGCCGCTGGAGGAGTTCGGTGATCCGGCAAAGCGCGAGGAATGGGCTCGGACCAAGGACGCCAAGGTGTTCCGGCTCTCCAGCCCCGAGCATCCGTCGACGCCTCTGGACCTGTTCGTCGAGCTGCCATTTCCGTTTGCGCCAGCCTACGCCAGGGCGAAGACGGAAACGCTGGGACCGGGCGGAGTCAGGGCGACCTTCGTGGGCCTGGAAGACCTGATCGCGATGAAGCGGCAGGCCGGACGTCCGCAAGACCTGGCGGACATCGCTCAGCTTGTGCGGATTCAGGAGAGGCTCGGAGACGAGTCGGCTGAACCGCCCAAGTCGTCCTGACCGTGGGGCGGGTCTTGATCTTCGTGGCCCTGCGGTAGGCGAAGCCGGCGGCACCTCAGCTACTGGCCGAGGACCCGGCAGTTGGCGGGGAGCGAGCTCGAGCCACACAGGTCCGCGCCTTCACCGTCGAAGCAGATGCGGCCGGACGCGTCCCCGGCGAAGCCGCGAACGCCGGACTGACGGTTCACCGGGGTGGCCGAGTAGCAGTAGGTCGCGATGCCGTTGGGATTCAGGTCGGTCGGCTTCGGCCCGCCCGGCACGAACCGGCGCCGATACCCGTTCTTGACCGTGAGGGTCGCGATCGACTCGTCCAGGAAGGTCGGGGCCGTGGGCGGGTAGCCCTGGATACACCCCGCCCCCGAAGGCGTCAGCAGGCAGTCGAGCCGCCCATAGCTGCCGCCGGCTCCTTCGTAGCCGGCCTCTGCCGAGATCACCGTCCGAACGTCGCCGACGGCGACCGACTCGCTGGTGAAGGCCCGCTTGTTGTGGGCCAGCACGCCGCCAGCGAAGAACGTCTGGTTCGGCTCGACGCTGAGGTCATAGACGAAGACCGGCCCCTCGACGCCCGTTACCCTGTCGACGGATGCCAGGCCGTCCAGCAACTCGACCACGTCCCCGGCCCGGATCCCGCCGGCTTCCCGCCAGCCGGTGTGGGTCTGGATCGGATGGTTCGGCGTGACCTGAAGCACCCTCCCATCCGACAGAGCCAGGGCGAGATGGTTCCACGCCAGGTGCCGCGACAGCCGGACGATCCGCCCTTCTTCGAGCCCAGCAGCGCCGCGGGTCCAGACGGCGTCGCCCAGGCGGAGGCTTCCCACCGGTCGCGGGCCGTCGGGGGTGTCGATCGCCGTGCCCTCGACCACGCAGTGCCCCACGCTGGAGAGGAAGCAGAAGGCGAGGACAAGGCCGCCGACCGCGGCCACCGCGATGAGGCGGACGATCCGGCCGATGTCGGTTCCCGGTGCCGTGATCGGTGGCCGCAGCGCAGCCGGCCGCGAAGAAGGCGCTCCATCCCTCCCGTCCTCGGGCCCCGATCCTGCGGGGGGAGTCGGACCCTTGAGGCTCCGGCGCGCCCCGATCATCAGCGCCACGAAGGACACCGCCACCAAGAGAATGCCCCAGGCCATCAACGTGCGGGGGACGAGCAGACGCCCCAGCTCGGTCAGGGCCTCGGGCACGGACTGAGCCGACGACGCCTGGAGCGCCAGGAAGAGCGCCATCGAGGCCGCGGCCAGGGGCCAGACCCGGAGGCGCCAGGCCAGGATCAATCCCGCCAGCACAGTGGCGTAGACGGCGCCGCGGAAGGCCGAGACGCTGACGTCGCCTCCTCCTGGCAACAGCAACCCGAAGACCTGCCCGGACGAGACCCCAATGGCGACCAACGACAGGACGACCATCCGGCGGACATGCTCGCGGCGGTCGCTGGCCACCAGACCCAGGAGGAAGGGAGCGACCAGGCCGGCTTGCCAGCCGAGGCTGTGGACCCAGCCGAGGGCGATCAGATGGATCAGGACGCTGGCGGTGGGCAACCAGATCCAAACCCGGCGCGCCGCCGAGTCGTTGCTCTCGCCTCCGGGAGCCTGACGGTCGAGGTCGCGGGCCAGGAGCGCCAGTGGGAAAGCCAGCCACCAGAGCCCGTAGAGCGGCAGGCCTTGGAGGAGCCGTGCCCGGGCGAGACAGCCCGCAGCCACCGGAAGGGCGAAGATCAGGGCCGCGTGGTCACCCAGCAGGTGGGCGGTCCGACCCGGCACGATCTCCGGGACGTACCGGCGGACGAGATAGAGCTTCACGATGGCCAGCGCCAGCGCCGCCGCCGCCACCGCGCTGCCCACTCCCAGGTCGACGGTGACGCACTCGGTCCCGAGCAGCGTCACGTCGAGGAGAAACGCCGACTCGAGTGCCAGCACCATCACGCCATCGCCCAAGGCACGTTTCGAGTGGATCAGGAACGCGCCCAGAGCGATCAGCAGCGATTCGTAGAGCTGGAGCACGCCGATCGTGAGCAGCACGCCGCGGAGCTGCCCCGGCTGCATCTCCAGCGCCTCGCTCAGAATCAGGCAACCGGCGAGCATGGTGGCTGCGCTCACGGCATAGAAGGGGTTCCTCTTCATGACGACCCTCCCCCGTGGCCTCTCCGAGCGACGGAGCGTGCCTCTATTGGCTATGGACCTGCCGCAGTGTAAGCAACTTCAATGCCGTGGGAAGACCCCGCGAGAGCCGCCCGACCGGACCGATCAAGGGGGGGAAGGCCCTCGCCGGCGCCAATCGTCGGCGCCCGCGACACAAATCGTCGGGCGCTGAACGGCGACCGCAGTGGCGGAGGTACGAGGCCAGATCCT
>CAZNNH010000089.1:10470-23452 GCA_964574335.1 uncultured Acidobacteriota bacterium
AGGGGATCCTCAGGGCGGTGTCAGCGGAGTCGCATCCCCAGCTCGACCAGCGACCCGACCAGCGCCACCTGGAGGAAGTAGATGAGGCCCAGCAGCACCAGGAAGGCGATGTCGAGGGGGAAGTAGCGCAGGCTCATCGGCAGCAGGCGGCGGATCATCCGCAGCGGCGGCTCGGTGGCCATCACCAGGAAGCGCACGATGGGGTTGCGAGGGTCGGCGTTGACCCAGGAGATGATGGCCCGACCCACCATGACCCAGAAGTAGACCGTGAGGAAGAGGTCCACCACCCGCGCCAGACCCAGCACCACGTTTCCCAGGACGAACATCAGCCTCCCTCGCGGACGTCTCGTGGCGGCCGCTCGCTAAACAGGGCCGTGCCCAGCCGGACCTGGGTGGCCCCCTCCTCGACCGCCACCTCGAAGTCGTGGCTCATCCCCATCGACAGCTCGCGGCCGTCCAGCAGGCCCCGCTCCAGGGTGGCGTCGCGAAGCTCGCGCAGCCGACGGAAGTACGGCCGGACCTCTTCGGGGTCGTCGAGGAAGGGAGGCAGCAGCATCAGGCCCTCGAGCCGCAGCCCCGAGGCCTCCCGCAGCCGCTCCAGGACGCCGAGCACCTCCGTCTCGGCCACGCCGTGCTTGGTGGCCTCGCCGGCCAGGTCGACCTGCAGCAGCCCGCGCACCGGCTCGCCGCCGCTCTCGAGGGCGAGGCGCGAGAGACGCTCGCCCAGCTCCACCGAGTCGACGGCGTCGACGCGGTCGAAGAGCGAGAGGGCCCGGCGCGCCTTGTTGGCCTGCAGGTGTCCCACCAGGTGGACCACCAGCCCCTGTCCCCGAAGGTCGTCCAGCCCAGGCAGCTTGCCCTCCGCCTCCTGGACCCGGTTCTCACCGAAGTGCCGCAGCCCGGCGGCGAAGCCCTCACGCACCGTCTCGGCGGGGAACGTCTTGGAGACGGCCACCAGCGCAACGTCGTCGGCCGGGCGCGAGGCGCGGTTGGCGGCGGCACGGATGCGCTCCCGAACCGCCGCCAGACGGACCTCGATCACGGCTTGGGCTTGAGCGCCGCGATGAGCCCCTGGGCCGTGGAGACGTTCTGGGCGTTGTCCGGGTTCAGGGACAGGTACTTCTCCAGGTGCTCGATGGCTTCGGGGATCCTCCCCTGGCCCACCAGCAGCGAGCCCAGGTGGAACTGGGCGTCGGCCAGCTCCGGGTTGGCGGCCACCGCCTTCTCCAGGGCAGCCACCGCCTCGGGGATCCGGTTCTCGTTGATCAGGTTGACGGCCAGGTTGTACTGGACGTCGGCGTTCCCCTCGTCGCTGGCGGCTGCCTCGGCCAGCAGCGCGTCGGCCTTCTCGCCCTGCCCGAGCTTGCGGTAGATGCGCGCCAGCAGCATCTTCGCCTCGCCGTAGTCGGGGCGCTCCTCCAGCGCGTTCTCGACCGCGACCCGGGCCCCCTCCCAGTCCTCGAGACGCGTCAGCACGTAGCCCAGGTTGTAGTTGGCCTCCGGCAGGCTGGGGTTCTCCTCGAGCAGCTTCTCGAAGGCCGCCTTGGCCTCCGGCCATTTCTCCGCCTGGGTCAGCTTGACCGCCTCGTCGAAGGGCCCCTTCAGCTTCGCGAACTGCTCCTCGGCGGCCTCTTGGGTGACGGTTGCCATCGGCCGCAGGACCAGGTCATGGACCTCGGTCGACTCGCCGAGCCGGACCCTGCTGTCGACGTAGGCCCCCTGGTACCCCTCCTTGGTGGCCGTGAGCCGGTAGCTGCCGGAGCGCAGGCCGATCCGGATGAACTCGCCCTTCTTGTCGGTCTCCGTCTCGAAGGTGCGGTGCTCGCGGCCTTGGGCCTGGATCGTGATCTTGGCCCCGACCACCGGCTCTCCCTTGTCGTCCTTGACCTTGCCCCGGACCGAGCCGTACTGCGCGCTCGCCTCGTTGGCGAGCAGACCCAGGCCCAGGGCCATCCCGAGGACCAGGCACAGGCGTTTCATGGCATCCCCCTTCTTGGGGCCCGAAGGCCCGATGATGCCCCAGTTTCTCACGCTCGGCGGTAGATCGGAAGGAGCCGCGAGGGGCTCACTCGGAGTAGCTGGCGCTGCATCCGGGCGCCTCCCAGACTCGCACCCGGCACAGCAGCCGGCCTGCCTCGCCCATCCCCTGGCGGATCTCCCGGAAGAAGTAGCGGGCCAGGGCCTCGGCCGAGGGGCTCTGGCCCTGGAAGTCCGGGTGGTCGTTCAGGTCGCCGTAGTGGAAGCGCGCTGCCACCTCGCCCACGTGTCGCCGGAGGTGCTCGAAGTCGACCAGCAGCCCCGCGGTGTCCAGGTCGGGGCCGGCGACCACCACCTCGACCCGCCAGTCGTGGCCGTGCAGCGGCTCCAGGAACCGCTCGCCGTCCCGCAGGCGGTGGGTGGCGCAGAAGCTGGTCTCGAAGGCGACCTCGAACATCGCTCCATGGTGCCGTCCGTCCGCCCTGCTGTAAAGGGGGTGGGCGGTTCTGGGCAAGAATGCGCTCAGCGTGGAGCGGCCCGCCCACCTCCGGCGCGGCGCCTTGTTGATGACGGGTGCCGCCCTGCTGTTTGCGGTGATGAGCACGATGGTGAGGCTCGCCTCCCAGGGGCTGCCCACCAGCATGGTGGTCTTCGCCCGCAACCTGGTGGGTCTGGTGGTCCTGCTCCCCTGGCTTCCGCGCCTCGGCCCCCGGGGGCTCCGCACCCGTAGCTTGCGTAACCACCTGGTCCGTGGCCTGGCCGGGGTGGCGGCGATGTTCTGCTTCTTCTTCGCCGTCTCCCGGATGCGCCTGGCCGAGGCGGTGCTGCTCAACTACTCGCTCCCGCTGTTCATGCCGTTCATCGAGCGCGGCTGGCTCCACGAGCCGATCCCTCGGAAGCTGTGGGCCGGCCTGGGGCTCGGCTTCCTGGGCGTCACCCTCGTGCTCAAGCCGGGCACCAGCCTCTTCCAGACGGCGGCCCTGATCGGGCTCGGCGCCGGCATGCTCGGGGCTCTGGCCCAGGTGGCGGTCCGCCGCCTGACCCGCGACGAGCCGGCGGTCCGCATCGTCTTCTACTTCGCGCTGATCTCGACGCTGGCCTCGGCGGTGCCGCTGGCCTGGACCTGGAAGACGCCGCCGAGGGAGCTGTGGTGGGTGCTGCTGGCGATGGGGACCCTGGCCACCCTGGGCCAGCTCGTGCTCACCCGCGCCTACGCCCAGGCGCCGGCCGCCCAGGTGGGGCCCTTCGTCTACTCGGCGGTGGTGTTCGCGGCGCTCCTCGAGGGCTGGCTGTGGTCCCGGTGGCCGGACCCGGCCTCCTGGCTGGGGGCGGCGCTGGTGGTGCTGGCCGCGGTGTGGACGCTGCGCCGGCTGGAAGGGCGGCGAGCGGCTCGGCCCCCCTCTGGCCTCACCGCCTGAGGCGTCAGGAGTGTTTTTGACAGTACTCCAAAATGCTCGCAGGTATTTTTGACACCCGTCCAATTTACTGATAGCCTGCCGCCGTGGAGAGAGCACGCTACCTTGCGGCGCAGGTTCAAAAGGACCTGTCCACGAAGATGGTGTTCGTGGGCGGCCCTCGTCAGGTGGGCAAGACGACGCTTGCCCTTCACATCCTCGGCGATCGGCCCGGGTACCTGAGCTGGGACGTCCCAGAGGATCGGCACCGGATCTTGAAGGGCACGCTGCCCCGCTCCTCTCTGCTGGTGCTCGACGAGGTCCACAAGTACCGCTCGTGGAGGAACTACCTCAAAGGGCTCTACGATTCGCAGGTCAGGAGCCGATCCCGGCGCCAGATCCTGGTGACCGGGAGCGCCCGCCTGGACCTATACCGCTTCGGCGGCGACTCCCTTCAGGGTCGCTACCACTTCCTTCGTCTCCACCCGTTCTCCGTCGGGGAGCTCGGCACCCGAAGCCGATCGGACTTCAAGGCACTGCTCGAGCTCGGCGGTTTCCCCGAGCCGTTCCTGGGGGGCTCGGCCGTCGAGGCCCGTCGTTGGTCGAGGGAGTACCGGACGCGCCTGATCCGAGAGGACCTGGTGAGCCTGGAGCGGGTGCAGGACCTGGGCAACATCGAGCTTCTGATGCTGCGACTTCCAGATCTGGTCGGGAGCCCACTTTCGATCAACGCTCTGCGGGAAGACCTCCAGGTCAGCCACAAGACCGTGGCCAAGTGGCTCGACATGCTGGAGCGGCTGTATGCGGTCTTCCGTCTGCCCCCGCTCGGAGGCCCCAGGCTGCGCGCCGTGAAGAAGGCGCGCAAGCACTACCACACCGACTGGACGTTGGTGCAGGATCGCGCGCTCCGTTTCGAGAACCTGGTCGCCTCTCACCTGCTGAAGTGGGTGCACCTCGAGGAAGACTCCAAGGGCCGGGACCTGGAGCTCCGCTTCTTCCGGGACGTGACCGGCCGGGAGGTCGATTTCGTGGTGACGGAGGAGCAGAAGCCGATGCTCCTGGTCGAGTGCAAGTGGGCCGAAACGCAGGTCGACAAGACCCTCGTCTACCTGAAGCAGCGGCATCCCGAGGCCCGGGCCTACCAGCTCTCCGCCACCGGCACGAAGGACCACGAGACCCGGGAGGGCATCCGGGTCTGCCACGCCCTGGAGCTGCTGCGCGAGCTGGCCTAGGCGCGGCGAGCGCTCGATCGCCAGCCTCGCAGGGCCGATCAGCCGGGAGCGCTCGGCGGATCCGACTCTTCCAGGAAGGCTTCCACGCTGGCCAGGTCGTGGACCAGCCGGGCCGGCGGAAGGCTGTCCAGGAAGCGCTGTCCGTAGGCCTTCTCCACCAGGCGGCTGTCCAGGACCGCCAGCACGCCCCGATCGGAGGTGGACCGGATCAGGCGGCCCAGCCCCTGCTTGAGCATCAGCACCGCCACCGGCACCTGATAGTCGGCGAACGGGTTGCCGCCCTGGTTGCGCAGGCGGTCGATGCGCGCCCCCACCACCGGGTCGCCGGGCGAGGCGAACGGGAGCTTGTCGATGATCACGCAGGAGAGGGCGTCGCCTACCACGTCGACGCCCTGCCAGAAGGAGGCGGTGGCCAGCAGCACCGCCCCCGGCGTTGCGCGGAACTCTTCGAGGAGCTGTCCCTTGGGGGCCTCGCCCTGGACCAGAAGCGGGTAGGGGGTGCGGTTGGCCAGCGACTCCCCCACCGCGTTCATGTTGGCGTAGGAGGTGAAGAGGACGAAGGCGCGACCGCGGCTCCGGTCCAGGATCCCGATCACCTCCTCGGTCACCCGCTCGACGAACGCCGGCGACCGGGGATCCGGCATGCGGCGGGGGACATAGAGGACGGCCTGGCTTTCGAACTCGAACGGCGACGGCAGCAGCAGCTCGTCGGCCTCGGCCTGCTCCAGGCCGAGCCGCGCCTTCAGGTAGTCGAAGCGCGAGTCGACGGCGAGGGTGGCGGAGGTGAGCACCGCGGCCCGCATTCGATCGAAGAGGCGCTCGCGCAGCATCGGCGCCACGTCGATCGGCGTGGCCTTGAGGAAGACGCCACGGCCGCGGGTCTCGACGAAGTAGACGTGGGAGTCCTCCGCGGCGGCCAGCACGAAGGACAGCTCCTCCCGCAGCGTGGTGGCCCGTCGCGCCAACCCCTCGAGCGCCTCGCCCCGCTCGGGCTCGGCCAGGATCGCCCCGCGGAGCCCGTCCAGCCGCCGGTCGAGGGCCTCCGACTCCTCGACGATCGCCGGGTTCATCCAGCCGGGCCGCAGGCGGCTACCGGTACCGCGGCCGAGGCGCTTGAAGAAGCGCTCGGCGCGGTCCCGTACCGAGACAAGCTCGGCGCGGACGTCGCGGGCGTCGCGTCTCGCGGCCTTGAGCTCGCGCTCCACGTCGCGGCAGAGCTCCTCGATCCGGTACGACGAGACCTGGACGCCGAAGTACTGCGTCGCCACGTCCTCGAGGACGTGGGCCTCGTCGATCACCACGGTGTCGTACTCCGGGATCACCTCGCCGAAGCTGGTCTCCTTCACCTCCAGGTCGGCGCACAGCAGGTGGTGGTTCACCACCACGATGTCGGCCTCCAGGGCGCGCTGCCGCATCCGTGTGATCCAGCAAGCGTCGAACTCGGGACAGGCCTGTCCGATGCAGTTCTCGGTGGTGGCCGAGATCTCGCGCCAGAAGTCGACGCCGTCGGGGAGCTCGGGGATCTCGGCGCGGTCGCCGGTCTCGGTCCGCGGGGCCCAGGCCTCCACCGCCTTGAACAGCGGCAGCTCGTTCAGGCGGCGGAAGGTCCCGGCCTGGCCGAAGGACCGGTACCGGAGCAGGCACAGGTAGTTCCCGCGCCCCTTCATCACCGCCACCGCCAGATCACGACCGAGCGCCCGCGACAGCAGCGGGATGTCCTTGTCGACGAGCTGCTCCTGCAGGTTCTTGGTCCCGGTGGAGACCACCACCCGCCGCTCCAGCTCGACGGCGGGGAGCAGGTAGGCCAGCGTCTTGCCGGTGCCGGTGCCGGCCTCCGCCAGCAGCAGCCCCCCGCCCCGCAGCACGCCGGCCACCGCCTCGGAGAGCCGCTGCTGCGACGGGCGCTCCTCGTAGCCGGGCAGCGCCCGGGCCAGGAGCCCCTTGGGGCCGAAGAAGGGGGGGTGAGGTCTCGTCACGAGGCAGCCATGCTACACCTTCATCCGGGCCGGGAGGTCAATCATCGACGTCGGCTTTGGCGGGATCCAGCTCTCGCCGCGCACCCGGTAGACCAGCCTGTGCCCAGAGTGGCAACGGTAGAATCGGAGCTCCAAGGACCATGGCCCTCTACGCGATCGGCGACATTCAAGGCTGCTTCCTCACCCTCTCGCGGCTGCTCGAGCGTATTCGCTTCGACCCCCAGCACGACCGGCTCTGGCTGGTCGGCGACCTGGTCAACCGGGGCCCCCGATCGCTGGAGGTGCTGCGCTTGGCCTACGGCCTGGGTGAGCGGGTCACGGTGGTGCTGGGGAACCACGACCTACACCTGCTGGGCCGGGCCTTCGGCGTGCGCAAGCAGAAGCGCCGGGACACGCTGGACGACGTCCTGACCGCACCGGACCGCGCCGAGCTGGTCGAATGGCTGCGTCGGCGCCCGCTGCTCCACCGCGAGGACGGCTGGCTGATGGTCCACGCGGGCCTCCTGCCGCAGTGGACGGTGGGCTTTGCCGAGGAGCTGGCCCGCGAGCTGGAGGCGGCGCTCCGCGGCGAGTCGCCGGCGCGCACCCTGGAGATGCTCAACCAACCCGGCCCTTCCCGCTGGCGCGAGGGGCTCGACCCCCACGACCGCCTGCGCGTGGCGGCGCGCGCCTTCACCCGCATGCGGGCCCTCGACGCGGACGGCCGGGACTGCAAGGGGTTCACCGGTCCCCCCGCCGAGGCGCCTGCCGGCTGCCGGCCCTGGTTCGACGTCGCCGGCCGCCGCAGCGCCGACGTCACCATCGTCTGCGGCCACTGGGCCGCGCTCGGCCTTCACCGAACCGGCTCGGTGATCCACCTCGACTCCGGCTGCGTCTGGGGCGGGGTGCTCACCGCCGTGCGGCTCGACGACGGCGAGGTCTTCCAGGAGGCGCTGGCGGACGGATCGCCCGCGCCGGATTGACTGCCGCAGATCGTCCCGGGTCTCAGGCCAGTGGGTTCTCCCAGCGCAGGCCGGGGAACCTCGCGAAGTCGCCGTCCGTGGAGCACAGGGTGAGGCCGTGCTCGATGGCCAAGGCTGCCAGGTGCGCGTCAGGCACGTGGCTCGCCCGGGTGGCAGCCGAGCCCAGGAACCCGTCTAGGACCTGCGCGTGCCGTTCGGTAGGAAGCGGCAGCCACACGACGGGCGACGAAAGCCACTCCCGAGCCTGCTTCCAGGCTGCGCCAACCGTCGCCGGACGCTCGAAGATGCGCGGGTTCGACACCAGACGAACGAAGCCGAGAAGGCTGTCCCACGGGAGACCGACGGGCGTGGGCCCGCTCAGCCGGCCGTCGAGCCAGGCGCGCGCGCGCGGGTGCTGGCCGAATGACGAGACATGGGCATAGACGAGCAGGTTCGAGTCCACCAGGATCATCGGAAGGACTCGCCCTCGGCGACGGCGAGTGCCTCGGCCACGTCGTCGATCGAGCCGACCAGGCACCGGCCGAGGGAGACGCTCCGGGTGACGAACGGCCGCACGGGGGCGGGGGGTGTTACCAGCTCGCGCAAGCCCGCGCGCAAAGCGTCGTTGACCACCCGTTTCAGCGGCGCCTTGCGTGTCCGGCGCGCACGGGTCAGGAGAGCCGCCACGTCGTCGTCGAGGGTCAGCGTAGTCCTCATGCACCTGAGCATATGGAGCGTGATGCTTTGATGTCAATGACTTCGCGGACGATGGCCGATAGGCGCTCGCTCATGGTGTGAGCGGCAGTCAGGGGGTCCACGAACGACCCGGGGCCGATGGATTCTTGGACGTGTTGACGCGCGCCCCGGCGAGGCATAGCGTACCCGCCAATGTGGCAGCGGATCCGGCGCGGGGCGGGGGAGCTGTGGTCCCCCGGCGATACGCGCTTCCTCGAGGTGGAGCCGGCCGGCGAGCTGATGCGGGCCCGCCTGCGTCTCGCGGTGGCGCTGGTCGCCCTCGGCCTGGTGCTGGTCGACGTACCCGTCACCGGCCTGTCGCTGCGGGCCCTGGCGGTGGCGCTAGCCGCCATGCTGGTGGCGGTCTCGCTCCAGATCGTCACCGCCCGCGCCTACCGTGACGGGATCGGCCTCGTCGCGACGGTCCTCGACGTCACGCTGATCTGCGCGTCCTGCCGGCTGCTCGAGGACGGCTCGGTGGAGCGGGGGCTGCTGGTGGGACTGCTGCTGGTCGCTGTGGCGGCGGCCGCGCTGCGCTGCGAGTGGCGGCTGTGCGTGGTGGGTGGGGCGCTGGCCGCCGTCGGGTACCTGGCGGTGGTGGCGCTGGGCCGGGAGGGGCTTCTCCAGCCGCGGCGCGAGCTGACCCACCTGCTGGTGCTCCTGCTCGGGGCCGGGGTGCTGGCGCAGTTGGCGGGCCGGGCTCGGGCCCTGCACCGCCTCTCGGTGGTCGACGCGGTCACCGGCGTGCTGAGCCTGAGCGCCTTCGAGCAGGCCCTGGCCAGCGAGACGGCGCGCTCCAAGCGTCACGACCACGAGCTGGTGGTGGCCCTGGTCGAGGTGGACCAACTGGAGCGCCTGCTCCGATCCTTCGGCAGCGCCCGGGCCGAGGCGGCGCTGCGCTCGGTGGGTGGGTCGCTGCGTCGATCCCTGCGCCGCAGCGACATGGTGGCCCGCTCCGGGGCGGCCGAGTTCGCCCTGCTGTTGCCCGAGACCGAGGCCGAGGCGGCCCTGCCGCGCTTCGACCAGCTCCGACTGTTGGTGGCCAGCGAGTCACGCGGGGGCACCGATCCCGAGGCCCACGCCGGTGTCACTGTCAGCATCGGGGTGGCGGGCTGGCCCGCCGACGGGGCGGAGCCGAGAGAGCTGATGGCGATGGTGCGCAGCCGCCTCGCCGAGGCGCGGGCCGCCGGGGGGGATCGGGTGGCGGGGCCTCCCGTTCTCGGCGCGACCCAATCGCCGGTCCGCCACTGAGGCGGGGCGTGGCGCCGGGTCAGGCCCGGGCCGCGCCCAGCAGACGGTCGTAGCTCGCGAGCCGCTGGGCGTAGAGCGGGAAGCGGTCGCAGAGCCGGGTGACGTCGCGCCTGACCGCCGCGATCTCGGTCTCGTCGTCGACGCGGCTGAGGACGCGAGCGATCAGCCGGCCGACCTCCTCCATCTCCTTCTCCTTCATCCCCCGGGTGGTGAGGGCGGGGGTGCCGATGCGGATCCCCGAAGCGGTCATCGGCTTGTTGGTGTCGAAGGGGATGGTGTTCTTGTTGACGGTGATGCCGGCCTTGTCCAGGGCCGCCTCCGCCGCCTTGCCGGTGACGCCGCGCGAGAAGACGTCGACCAGGATCAGGTGGTTGTCGGTGCCGCCCGAGACCAGGCGCCAGCCCTCGCCGGCGATGGCCCCGGCCAGCGCCTGGGCGTTCTTGACGATCTGGCGCTGGTACTCTGCGAACTCCGGCAAGAGCGCCTCCTTGAAGGCCACCGCCTTGGCCGCGATCATGTGGACCAGCGGGCCGCCCTGGACGCCGGGGAACACCCGCCGGTCCAGGTCCTTGGCCCACTTCTCCTGGCACATCACGATCCCGCCGCGGGGCCCGCGCAGCGTCTTGTGGGTGGTGCTGGTGACGAAGTCGGCGTGGGGCACCGGGCTCGGGTGGAGCCCGACCGCGACCAGGCCGGCGATGTGGGCGATGTCGGCCATCACCACCGCGCCGCAGGCGTCGGCCGCCTTGCGCACCGCCTCGAAGTCGATGGTCCTCGGGTAGGCCGAGGCCCCCACCACGATGATCTTGGGGCGGTGCTCCTCGGCCAGGCGAGCGAGCGCCTCGTAGTCGATGCGCTCGTCCTCCTTGCGCACTCCGTAGGCGACCACGTCGTAGAAACGCCCGGAGAAGTTGAGCGGGTGGCCGTGTGTCAGGTGGCCGCCGTGGGAGAGGTCCATGCCCATCATCCGGTCGCCGGCCTCGAGCACGGTCATGTAGACGGCGGTGTTGGCCTGGGCCCCGGCGTGGGGCTGCACGTTGGCGTGGTCGCAGCCGAAGAGCTGCTTCAGCCGACTGCGGGCCAGATCCTCGGCGACGTCGGCGAACTCGCAGCCGCCGTAGTAGCGGCGCCCGGGGTAGCCCTCGGCGTACTTGTTGGTGAAGACGGTACCCATCGCCTCCAGCACGGCTTCCGAGACGAAGTTCTCCGAGGCGATCAGCTCGAGCTGGGCCCCCTCGCGCCGGGTCTCGTTGCGGATGGCTTCGGCGATCTCGGGGTCGGTGCGGACCAGGTTCTCCATGAGCTTCCTCTGCGCTTGGCTCAGCTTGCCGGCGCGGCGTCGATCTTGTCGAGACGGGTCTGGTGGCGGCCGCCTTCGAAGGGGGCCTCGAGCCAGACCTCGAGGATGCGCTCGGCGAGGGCGTGGTCGAGGGTGCGGCCGCCCAGCGCGATCACGTTGGCGTCGTTGTGCTCGCGGCACAGGCGGGCGGTCTTCTCGTCGAAGGGGAGGGCCGCCCGGACCCCGCGGTAACGGTTGGCCGCGATCACCATCCCCTGGCCGGTGCCACACACCAGGACGCCGCGATCGGCCTGGCCGCTCTGGATCCCCTGGGCCACCGCTCGGGCGAAGTCCGGGTAGTCGACGGAGTCGGGGGTGTGGGTGCCGAGATCCTGGTAGGCGACGCCCAGGCGATCGAGGGTCTTCTTGAGGCGCTCCTTGAGCTCGAAGCCGGCGTGGTCGGAGGCGATCAGCAGGGGTTTCGTCACGGCCTCACTCTACCAGACCTGGACCGTGCAGCTTGCGCTGTCGGAGCTCCGCCACCGTGATCCTGGCCGGGGGCTCGGGTCGCACTGCCGCCGCGGGGATCCACGAGTGCCTGACCACGGGCGTCTGGCAGCCGGACGTCCGGACGTTCCCGGCCTTTTGACCATGGTCATTGACCATGGTACTCTGGGGCATGGAGACGATGGCTGTCTCGAAGTTCAAGGCCACCTGCCTGGCGGTGCTGCAGCGCGTGAAGCGGACCGGCCAGCCGGTGCTGGTCACGCGGTTCGGCAAGCCGATCGCCGAGGTCGGTCCCCCCGCCCGGACCGCGCCGAAGGACAACTGGCTCGGATGCATGAGCGGGCGCGCCGAGGTCTGCGGCGATGTAGTGGGGCCGGTCGTCGAGCCGGAAGCCTGGAACGCTGCACGGAAGTGAGGCTTCTTCTCGACACCCACGTCTGGCTCTGGAGCCTGACCGATCCGAGCCGCCTGAGCCGCCGGGCCCAGAGCGGGATCGCTCGAAGCGCACAGCAGCTCTGGCTGTCACCGATCAGCGTGTGGGAGATCCTGATGCTCGTCGAGCGCGGTCGACTGAAGCTCGACGACGATCCGAGAAGGTGGGTCAGGCAAGCTCTCGAGCTGTCGCCAGTGAAGGAAGCGCCGCTCGGCCACGAGGCGGCGATCCGAAGCCGGGAGATCCCGCTGCTGCACGAGGATCCAGCGGATCGGATGATCGTGGCGACGGCGCTGGTCCACGAGCTGACTCTGGTCACCGCCGACGAGACCCTTCTCGACGCCAAGCCCTGCCCACTCCTGTCGGCGAGGTAGGCGCCTTCGGGAGAAGCCGATGGGGACCACCCTTGTCGCCCTCGGCCTGACCTCGCTGCCGGGAGCGACCACCGCCCCACAGGGCCCGCGAGGTCGCCGTGGTCTGCGCGTGGGCCGGAGCTGCCATGGCCCGGGCCGCGGCCTGTGCCGGGCGTAGTCGAGCGTGGCCAGCGCCGCGTGGTTCCCCGACCGCGGCCCGCGACGGCCGGGGTCGACACCCAAGCCGCCTCTGTACCACCCACGCCCTCGTTGGTCACCGCGGCCTCCGCACCTCGGGGCTGCAGTGATAGGCTGCCCGCACAGATGGCGACCTATTCCATACGCCCGGCACGGCCCGACGAGCTTCGAGCCGTGCAGGAGATCGAGCGTCGCGCCGCCACGCGGCTCGCCGCGGTGGGGTTAACTGCGGCCGCGGACCTGCCAATCCAGCCGATCGAGGCCCTGCGGGCAGACTGCGCCCGAGGCCAGCTGCTGGTCGCCACGGACGATGAAGACCGCCCCGTCAGATTCGCGCTCTTCGCTCTCTACGAAGACGAGGCCCACCTGGAGGAGATCGACGTGGTGCCCGAGCATGCCGGCAACGGCCTGGGGCGGCGGCTCATCCAGGCCGTGGTCGCCCGCGCCCGTGAAGCCGGGTTGTCGAGGCTCACCCTCACAACTTTCCGGGATGTACCGTTCAACGCCCCGTTCTACGCCCGACTCGGTTTCAGGATCGTGGACGAGGCCCACCTGTGTCCCCGCCTCGCTCGGATTCGGCAGGAGGAACGGCGAAACGGCTGTGAGCTCGCTCCCCGCGTGGCCATGGTCCTGGCGGTATGACAGCGGTATCTCCCTGGGGCTTTTCGTGAGCGAAAGGATGCATGATGGCGAGCTTCCCCTTCGA
>CAZNNH010000090.1:0-23188 GCA_964574335.1 uncultured Acidobacteriota bacterium
CGACACGTGGCGCTCTCTCGGCGAGGGACGGGATCGATGAGCGGACTCGCTTCGCCATGGTCTAGCCACGCCGCCGTGGCAGGAACGCTACTCGCCCGGCCGCTGCCAAAGGTAGTGGAACCGTCTTCCCACCGCCATTCCGCCCTCTGGGTACTCGACCCGCACGTCGCGCGCCTTCAGGACCTCGACACACTCCAGGTGTGCCTCGTTCGCCAGCTCCTCGCCGATCAAGTAGACGGCCTTCGGCGAGAGCTGATCGATCAGATAGAGGTAGGGCTCGCAGGCGATGTGCGCCAGGTGACGGCCGTTGGTGGGGAGGATGGCGATGTCGATGGGTCCGAAGGGCTTCAGGGAGTCGATCCCCTGGCGGTACCTGTCCGTCTGTGAAGGTTCGTTGCTGGATGCATGGAGCCCGGCGTGGAAGACCTTCACGCCGTCGGCAGTGACCAGGTAGCCGACGCCGCTGTCTCTCTCTATGAGGTGCCGGCCCGCTGCCCGGATCGCAAACACCTGGATCCCACCCACCGACAGGCTCTGGTTGGGCACGGCCAGGTGGTAGAGCGGCATGTCGGCGTCACCCTGGTTGTCGGCGGTCGGCTCGAAGCCGAGCACGAGCTCGGCGCCTGGCAGTCCACGCGCGAGCTCCGAGAGACTCGGCGCGAACCGGGGATGCCGCGGCCGCGTCAGCAGCACGGTGATCCTCTGGCCGGCCAGCTCCTTGAGGTTGAGACAACCGTTGGCCAGGCCCGCCTCCGGCGACCCGTCGACCTCGAAGGGATCGAACACGAGCAGGTGGCTCCTCGTCTTCACGGCGTAGCCTGTCGACGGGGAGGGGCCACCTAGGAACCACAGGTAGGCCTCGCCTTCCTCGAGCGCGGCAGCGAGCTGTGGCGCCATTCCATAGTTGGCTTCCCCGATGTCGCCTGGACGCGCCCCACAGGCGAGCAGGGCTTCGGCCACGGCGCGATAGCCATGCCGCGCCGCGTAATGGAGGGCCGTGTGGCCGTAGTCGTTTCGGGCATTGACGTCGGCTCCGTGCTCGACCAGCAGCGGCACCAGGTGCGCCTGGCCCTTCAGGGCCGCCAGGTGAAGCTCGGTGTTACCGAAGCTGAACTCCTGGAGCTTCACGCCGCTTTCGAGCAACAACCTGGCCATCTCCCGATTCGAGTCGGTTCTTCCGTACAGGAGACGCTGCACGTTGATGATCTGGTGCAGGATGGTGCCATCCGAGCGGCTCCGGGCATTGAGCTGGGCTCCGTGCTCGATCAGGAGCTTGGCTACTCTGAGGTTGCCGGCGGAGGCGGCCTGGTGGAGGGGTGTGATGCCCACGAACGCTTCCACGTTGACTTCGGCCCCCTTGGCGATGAGGCGCTGCATGAGGTTGGAGTCCCTGATGGCCAGGTACAGCGGCGTGCCCCCCCAGTTGTTTCGGGCGTTGATGTCGGCGCCCCTGGCGATCAGGAAGCGCGCGACATCCGCCTTTGGGATGAAGGTGGGCGGGGCGAAGCAGGCGCTGATGAGCGGCGTGTTGCCCTCGCTGTCCCTGGCCTCCAGCAAGGTCGGGTCGCCTTCGATGAGGGCACGGACCTTCTCCAGGTCGCCGGACAACGCCGCGTCGTGTATCTCGCCCGCCCACAGGCCTGTGGCGGCCAGCAAGAACGTCAGGCAGAGGCCCCCGGCTCGCCCTGCAGGATGATTCATCGTGCACCTCCTCGCAGACGCTACCGCCTCTCTGGTGGCCTGCGGTTGGCGAGATCGACGAGCGGCCTTGGCAGCCGACGAGCGGCTGGACCCGTCGACCAGCGCCCGGCCGGTGCCCGGCGGGGCGGCTCGGGCAGGGGCCCTCGCGTTCTCAGTGTGTTCCGGACCGGGTGGTGGAGTCCGTCGATTCCGAATCGGGCGAGAGCTTCGAGATGAAGATGTCCCAGTCGTTCCGTACGCCGGAGAGGCCCTCGCCGGGCGGGAAGTCGTCCGAGTTGGTGTTGCCGATCGCGTAGAGCCGCCCCCCCTCGTCGGCGGCCAGGCAGATCCGCATCTCATCCTTCGAGCCGCCCAAGTAGGAGCCGTAGGCCAGCGAGTTGTCGACGGTGTTCAGGGCCAACAAGAAGACGTCCGCTCCGCCGCTGTGCTTGGGCTGCGCCGCGTCTGACGTGACCGGGCAGGCGAGCGAGGTGGTGATCCAGGCGGCATAGATCCTCCCGCGGCCGTCGTAGACGAGGCTCTTGCCACGCTCGACCTTGCCGCTCTTCGCCCCCAGGTAGGTGCAGTAGCGGAGCTGGCGGCCGTCGCCACTGAATCGGGCCAGGAAGAGGGCATCCTGGGATCGAAGCGCGGGCTCGATGGCGTCAGTGGCCACCGGCAGGTCCTTCGAGGTCGTGTATCCGAGGACGAAGAAGTCCCCGCCGGGCACCGTGACGACCAACGGCTTGGTGTCATCTCCGGCTCCGCCGAACAGGGTGGTGAAGATCACCGTCTTCAGGTCCGCCGAGAGCCGCGTGACGTAGATGTCCCCTCCGTCTGTGCCCCACGCCGGAGTGCCTCCGTGGTAGGTGCGGTCGAACGCTTCGCCGGTGGTCGGGAACTCGGGGTTGGTCGTGTTGCCGACGATCAGATAGTCCCCTGAGGCAAGGCGTTGCACGTTCTGGCCCGCCGCGAGGTCTCCCATGAGGCGCGCCTCCAGGACCCGCCGGCCTTCGGCGTCGAGCTTCATGACGTAGTTGCCGGGAGCCGGCTCGGCGCCTCCCGAGTGGATGACGTTCGCGGGGAGGAACTCGAACGAGCCGGCATAGGCGGAGACAAAGATCCCTCCGGAAGGCTCGACGATCATGCTCCACACGCCAAAGTCGATCTCCGGCCCACCGATGAAGGTCGAGTAGCTCAGCGCGCGCCCGTCGTTGCCGAGGATCGTGAGGTAGCCGTCGGCGTGTCTGAAATCAGGGCCCTGGAGCTTTCCGATGAGCGCGTCGCCGGTGATCGGGAAGTCGGCGGAGCCGGTGCTGCCCCCAATGAGGACGCGGTTCCCCACCCGATCGACGCAGGGGGGAGCTACGATCTCCTCCTTGGCCCCACCGAGCAGCGTCGAGTACTCCACTTTCCGGCGGCGGGTGTCGAACTTCACCAGGAAGGCGTCCTGGATCCCATGAAACGTAGCCTGCGCCGCGTCCGGCGTGGTTGGGAAGTCGGGCGAAGCCGTCCCGCCGGTGAAGTAGAGCATGCCGTCGCGCTCGAGCACCGCCACCGGCAGCTCTCCCAGGAACTCCCGACCGCTCCCGGCGATGAAGTGCGTCCACTCCAGCCGCATGCCGGCGCGGCGGAGGTGGCCTGAGCCGTCGGCCGATGCGGCCGCGGTCGGGTTCCGTTTGGGGGCGCCCTGCGCCGACAGGCCGGCCGTGAGTAGGACGGTCAGGGTAACGATGATTTGCGTGGCAGGACAGCTCACAGTCGGCGCCTCTGGCCGTCGTCGAAGCGAGGCCGGACGACGGGTAGTGGCCGCCGCGCCAGCCTCGTGGCTCAGACCCCTGAGCGTCGAAGGCTACTACTCGGGTAGCGGCCTCCGGAGCGCGGATCGACGAGCGGCACAGGGGCTCGATGAGCGGCAGATTCTGCCGACCAGAGACCGGCCGGTGGCGGGCCTTCAGGGCGGCTCAGGGACTCGGAGCGAGCGCTACCGCAGCAGCGGTAGGCTGCCGGTCACCTTGCTGATCTTCTTCTTCGGCCCGTAGGCGATGAAGGCCTCGACGTCGAGGGCCGCGGTGGGGGTGTGGGAGATGGAGCGCTCGTACTCCGTGTACGAGCGCAGGCCCTGAGCCCGGCTCAGGTAGACCAGCGTCGTGCACGCGAGGCTCCGGGCTTTGGCCGAGAGGATGGGCAGCGCCTCGGCCTCGGGCGCCCGGAGAACCGCGATCGGAACCTTGGTGATGCCCGGGAGAGGTGTGCCATCCAAGGTCGGGGTGTCGGCGCCCACGATCTCGGGGTGTCGGGCGGTGAGGCCGGTGGCGAGGACGGCCGCACGGTTGGCCATCTGCCCGGGCGCCAGGTCGGGCGAGAGGACGAGGACGATCTTGCCTTCGACCGCCAGGGGATCGGGGCCGTCGCTGGTCGGCATGGAGCACCTCCTGAAGGCCAGGATGAGGCGCCGGGACGGTCAGTGTCTTGGACGATAGTGACCTCGCCGGTAGGCGAGGGGCGTGGTTCCGGTGACCCGCTTGAAGTGGCGACAGAGATGGCTCTGATCGGCGAAGCCGCAGGCCAGGGCCACCTGGGCCGCCTCGATGCCGCTGGCCAGCAGCCGCTTGGCGCGCTCGACACGAAGCTGGACCAGGTAGGCGTAGGGAGGGATGCCCACGGCCCGGCGGAAGCTGCGGATCAGGTAGGCCCTGTGCAGGCCCGTGATCCGGGCGAGGTCATCGACGCTGACCGGCGCCTGCAGGTTGCCGTGGAGGTACTCCTTCACCGCCCTGACGGCGGCGGGCTCGCTGCCCGAGTCGAGCCTCGGCGCGGGCCGGCCGAAGGTCCCCGCGAAGCCGGCCAGGAAGTCGATCAGCCCTGACTGGCGTTCGGCCAGATCGGCCGGCCTCTCGAAGAGCCGGTGGAGGTCGCGAAGCCGGCCCCCCCAGGGGCCCGGCTCCAGGCTCACCTCGGGGAAGTGGAGCGAGCTCGGCCCCTCACCGAGGCAGCTCGACAGCGTTTCGGACGAGACGTAGACCATGCGATAGCTGAGCGGGAGATCATCGGCGGGGAACCCGGTGTGGACCTCGCCCGGGCCGATCGCCACGATCCCCCCGGGGATGGTGTAGGTGAGGGCCCCGCGACAGGAGTTCCCGCCCACCCCAGCCTCGATCACGCCGAGGGCATAGGCGTCGTGGCTGTGCCGGGCGAACGGGTGCCGTATCGCTTCTGCCCGCAGGCACTCGACCCCGGGGAGCCCATCCACCGCCCACGTCGTGGGTGACATGGGGTCCATTGTGACATCGTCCGCGCGGCCCACCGGTGCCCGGGCCGGTTCCACTGCGCCTCGGCTAGAGGCAGCCATCAGTCGATCGTTCGAAGGTACTCCGCGAAGCGGTCCAGGACCTGCGTAAAGCCTTCTCGCCCGAAGCCGATCCGGACATGACGGGCGCCGTACTCGAAGAGAGACGACGGGACCAGCATGATGCCGGCCTCCTCGACCAGGGTCTGACAGAAGCTCTCGGCCCCCTCGGTGAAAAGCAGGCGCGGGAAGCATACGGAGCCGGCCTGCGGCCGGCCCCAGCGCAGGCGATCCTGGTGCGACTGCATGAACGCGTCGAGGGTGGCGAGGTTCCGGGTCAGCCGGGCCCGCTGCTCGGCGAGGATCACGTCGCGGGCACGCAGGGCGGCCAGCGCCAGGACCTCGCTCGGGGCGCTGGCGCAGATGGTCGTGTAGTCCTTGAGCTCGGCGACCCGGCGCCGCAGCTCGCGGTCGCGGGTCGCCAGCCAGCCGACCCTGAGGCCGGGCAGGCCGAACGCTTTCGACAGGCCGCTCAGGGTGACAGCTCGCGGGTGGAGCTCGCACGCCGCAGGCAGCGTGGCGGCCCCGCCCAGCTCCAGCAGGCGGTACATCTCGTCCGAGAACAGGCGCGCCCCGTGACTTCCGACGAGCTCGACGAGGGCCGTGAGCTCGTCTCTGGTGGGAAGGGTGCCGGTCGGGTTGTGGGGGAAGTTGGCCACCACCAGGCGCGTGTCCTTCCTGATCAGCCGCTCCAGCGAAGTCAGGCTGAAGTGCCAGTTGGGCTCTTCCTCGGGCGTCCACAGCGAGACGTCACACCCGATGGCGCGGGCGAGCGCGTAGAGCGACTGGTAGCCGGGAAAGGTGCAGATGACGTGGTCGCCGGGCTCGAGGGACGCCTGCATGAAGAGGAAGACGCCCTCTTCGGGGACGACCACCATCACGTCTTCCGGGTCGAGACCCTGGTAGGTGCCGGCCACGGCCTCGCGCAGGGCCGGGAGCCCGGCCGTCTGGGTGTAGCCGAGGCTCAGGCCCTTCCAGAGCCGGCGGCACTCGTCGTCGGCCAGGTCCAGCAGCCGCGCCATCTCGAGCGGCTCGCAGTCCGAGCACGAGAGCAGGTACCTGGCGGAGAACTCGTGCCTGTCGAAGTAGCGCTCCAGGGCAAAGGGCTCGATCTTCAAAGGGTCTTCTCCTTCGGCCATGGATGCGGTGGGGATTTGGGCACCGCACCCGGTCTATGCTGGCACGTTGGAGGCTCGCGTGAAAGCACTCACCTTCGCTGGCAAGCGGACGATTCGGCTCGAGTCGGTGGCCGAGCCGACCATCGAGGACCCCTCGGATGCCCTCGTCGCGGTGCGCCTCAGCGCGGTCTGTGGATCGGACCTCCACGTCTACCACGAGCGTGAGACCGGGCTGGACCACGGAACGGTGATGGGTCACGAGCTGGTCGGCGAGGTGGTCGAGGTGGGGCCCGCGGTCTCGGGGCTGAAGCCCGGTGACCGGGTGGCCGCTCCGTTCACCACGAGCTGCGGGCACTGCTTCTACTGCGCTCGAGGGCTCACCTGCCGCTGCGTCGAGGGCCAGCTCTTCGGGTGGGTGCAGGGAGGCCAGGGCCTTCAGGGCACCCAGGCCGAGCGCGTGCGGGTGCCCCTGGCCGAGAGCACGCTGGTGCGGCTCCCTCCCGACGTCTCCGACGAAGAGGGCCTGCTGCTCGGCGACGTGCTGCCCACCGGCCACTTCTGCGCGGACCTCGCGGGTGTCGAGGGCTCGGGGGCCTACGCGGTGATCGGCTGCGGGCCGGTCGGCCTGATGGCGATCCTGGCGGCCCGGCGGAAGGGCGCCACCCGCCTGCTCGCCGTGGACCGGGTGCCCGAGCGACTGAACCTGGCCAAGACCCTGGGCGCCCAGCCGCTCGACATCGACAAGGAGTCCCCGATCGAGGCCATCCAGGCGTGGACTGAAGGGAGGGGCGCCGACGCGGTCCTGGAGGTCGTCGGGAGCCCCGAGGCGACGCGCCTGGCCATGGATCTCGTGCGCCCCGGAGGGGCGATCGCCTCCGTCGGTGTGCACACCGAGCCGCACCTCGCGTTCGCTCCCGCCGAGGCCTACGACAAGAACCTCACCTACCGGACCGGCCGCTGCCCGGCCAGGCAGTACATGGATCGGCTGCTTCCCCAGATCCCCGAGCTCCGCCCGGCCCTGGGGTCGCTCGTCTCACACCGGGTGCCCCTCGAGGACGGCCCGGGGGCATACGCCCTGTTCGACCAGAAGCAGCACGGCTGCATCAAGGTGCTGCTCAGGCCTTGACGCGCTCGGGGCGGTGCAGGAGGTGACGGACGAGCTGGCGCGGCTGTTCTTCCCCGAATGGCAGGGGTACCCGGTCGGCCACGGCACGCGGCACGGTGCCTATCTGCTCCGTCGGCAGGTCTTCCGGACCTCGCCCTTCGTGGATGTGCCCGTGGCCTCCCACGGATCGACGGCCGCCGATCGTGGAATCGTTGCCCGCCAGGCTATCGGCAGGTGTACGTGCACCTGGACCTCGACGTGCTGGAGCCCGGCGACTTCGACGAGGTGGCCTGCCCCGCCCCCGGTGGCGTCAAGTACCAGCGCTTGCTCGAGCTGCTGGAGGCGGTGGGCCGACACGGCACGGTCGTCGGCTGCAGCCTGCTCGAGCTCGTACCGGGCCGCCTCCCCCAGCTCGACAAGCTCTCCCGAATCGTCGCCGAGTTGGAGCAGTGCCTGCGCCGACGCCAGCGAGAACCGTGGAGGGGCTGAGGCGGAGCGGTGGCAACGGCTCAGCGAGGCTCCTTGACGCTTCAGGCCGAGCTCGGGGACCTTCCTCCCGCAAACCGTATCCTGCGCCTTGCCCGTGGGAAACAACACGCGAACGCGCACTGACCCTCGGGCGCCAAGACGGGGATCGCCATGAGAAGTGACCGGGGAAGTCTCACCCAGTGAAGGACGTGTAGTGATGAGATCCAATGGACGGAACCGCACCGGTTCGAACGGCCGCCATCGCCGGCCTCGGTCTCTGGCCGAACCGGCCGCACCCGGCCTCGCGGCCGAGCTTCTCGACTTCATCCTGCATAGCAAGAAGTGGTGGCTGACGCCGACCGTCGTCGTCCTTCTGCTGCTCAGCCTGATGACCGCCGTCAGCGGCAGTGGAGCCGCCCCGTTCGTCTATTCGCTCTACTGAACGCTCCCCGCCGGCCCACACCCCAGCATGACAACCTGTAGGGGGCAGCCGGATGTCGTCCAGCAAGCGGAGAAGGCAGACACAGGCGAAGACCACGCGCCCGTCCGCGAGTGGACCGGCGACGACCCTGGGAAGCTCACCGCGGTCGCCAAGGAGCAAGCGGCGTCTCTGGCTGTTCCGCCTGGCGAGCGTGGTCCTGGCCCCGGTGTCGTTGCTGGCCATGCTGGAGGTCGGATTGCGGTTGGGCGGCTGCGGCTATCCGACCAGCCTCTACATCGGATCCGGCAGAGCCGGGGTGCGCATGACCAACCCCAGGTTCGGCTGGCGGTTCTTCTCGCCGGCCCTGGCCCGCATTCCTGAGCCGAATCTCCTCTCCGCCAAGCCTCCCGGGACCGTCCGCATATTCGTCCTCGGGGGCTCGGCCGCGCTGGGTGTGCCGAATCCCGGGTTCGGCTTCGGCCGGATCCTGGAGGTGATGCTCCGGGAGCGGCATCCGGGCGTGCGGTTCGAGGTCGTCAACGCGGCGATGACGGCCATCAACTCGTACGTCGTCCTCGAGATCGCCCGTGACTGTTCCGCCCTGAGGCCAGACCTCTTCGTCGTCTACATGGGGAACAATGAGGTCGTGGGCCCTTACGGTCCCGGGGCCGTCTTTCAAGATTGGTGCCCGGATCTATACCTGATCCGAGCCATCCTCCGGGTGAAGTCCACGCGGGCCGGTCAGCTCCTGGCCAGCACGGTACGTTCCTTCCGTCCCGACGGGAGCCCCAAGGGGTGGCGTGGCATGAGGATGGCCATGGACAACCCCGTGGCCGCCGAGGATCCCCGCCTGGCATCGACCTACGACAACTTCCGACGGAACCTGCTGGACATCTGCCGTGTCGCTCGTCGCGCAAAGGCGGCGGTCGTCCTTTCCACGGTGGCGGTCAACCTCAGAGGCTGCCCGCCGTTTGCCTCTCGGCATCGGGCCGGTCTGAGCAAGGGCGAGGGCGACAGGTGGCAGTCGCTCTACCGGGCCGGCATCGACCTGCAAGACAGCACGCGGTGGGCCGAGGCGCTGGCTCAGTACGAAAAGGCGGCCCGAATCGACGATCGGTTCGCCGAGCTTCAGTTCCGGATGGGGGAGTCCCTGGCAGCCCTGGGCCGTGCCGAGGAGGCCCGCCAGCGCCTCCTCACGGCCTGCGACCTGGACGTCTTGCGCTTTCGGGCCGACCAAAGGATCAACCAGGCCATTCGCGACGTGTTCGTCGAGCGGGAAGCGGACGGCGTCGTCCTGACGGATGCGGAGGGAGCGCTGGCCAGGGCCGCGCCGGAGACCGGCGGCCTCCCTGGCAACGACGTCTTCTTCGAGCACGTCCATCTCAACTTCGAAGGCAACTACCTGCTGGCTCGAGCCCTCCTGGCCCAAGTCGAGAGGGCGTTGCCCCACCTGCGTGCCTCCTCCGAGACGAGCTCCGTGCCCTCCAGGCAGCGCTGCGCACGAGCCCTGGCCATGACAGCCTGGGACGAGTATCAGTCGTTTCGGCAGATGGCGGACATGACGTCCCGCCCGCCGTTCTCGGGCCAGTTGGCCCATGCGGCTCGGATGGCGGCCCTCAGGGAGAAGACGACGGGCCTCGCCAGGCTGGCGTCAGAGCCCGAGAGCGCCCGGGAGGCCCGCAGGCTGTATGAGGCCGCCCTCGAGAGCGCGCCCGATGACTGGAGCCTGCACCATCGCTACGGGAAGCTCCTGCTGGCCGCCGGCGAGACCCAGCAGGCTGTCGAGCAGATGAGGATCGCTCTCGGGGCGTATCCCTGGAACCTGCCGCTCCATATCGACCTGGGCATCGCCGAGAGCATGAACGGTCGCAACGAGGAAGCCGTGGCGCTGTTCGAGGAGGCCCTCAAGATCTACCCCGAGCACCTGATGGCGCACTCCAACCTGGTCACCGCCCTGGCCCGCGAGGGACGCATCCATGAGGCCACGGAGCACCTGCAGCGGGCGATCGAGATCGATCCGGAGCACGACGACGCCCACATCAACCTGGGGGTGGCGCTGGACGAACGAGGGGACACGAGAGGGGCGATCGCCCAATTCCGAAAGGCGCTCGAGGTCAATCCTACGAACCCCATGGCCCACTACGATCTCGGCATTGCCCTGGCCAGGCAGGGACGTGTCGACGAGGCCATCGGCAGCCTTCGGAGGGCCCTGGACAACAACCCCAATCTCGAGGCCGCTCACATCAACCTCGGGATTGCGCTGGCCGGTCGGGGGAACGTTCAAGAGGCCATGGCCCATTTCCGGACGGCACTGGAGATCCGGCCAGGCGATCCCGCCGCCTACTACAACCTCGGCTCCGGCTGGGCGAGTCTCGGGCGCATCGACGAAGCCATCGCCAGCTTCCGGAAGGCCGTCGAGGCCGATCCCGACCATTACGACGCGCAGATCCGCCTGGGGATTGCCTTGGCTCGGAAGGATCCCGACGAGGCGGTAGCGCACTTCCGGGAAGCACAACGGATCCGGCCCGGCAACCCCACGGCTTGCTACGATCTCGGTATTGCCCTGGCTGCCCTGGGGCGCATCGACGACGCCGCTGCCGAGCTCCGGAAGGCACTCGAGATCCGGCCCGACTTCGCCGATGCCCGCCGAGAGCTGCAGTCCTTGAGTCGCGCCGGTCGGCGCGGCGCGGGGTCAGCCACGAGGCGCGAAGCGCCGTCGTCGGTGGCCTCGGGAACCTAGCCGTCAGATCCCTCCCCTTGACGGAGCCGTTTCGGGGCCATAGCGTACGCGTCAGCCTGGCCGCGGCTGGCGCCGCGGCTGGTGCGTTCGAGAAGACCATCGGGGGCCCGTTGCGCGGCCTCGCCACCAGGCACCGGGCCGCGCGCCACGCATCAGCAAGGAGCTGCTCGTGACCGAATCAAGCCGACTCGTCAGGTTCTCCTGGGCAGCCGCAGGTCTGGCGGCCGCGCTGTGGCTGCTGGCGCCCCGGGCCGCCTGGGCGCTCGGAGAGCCCCGTCTGGTCGCCTTCGCGCCCGAGCCGGGCGCCGTCCCGCTGGTGGCCGGCCGGGAGACGACACCCCTGGTCGTGGACCCGGGCGACCTCGCCGGCGTCCGCCGTGCCGCCGGGGACCTGCGCCTCGACATCGAGCGGGTGACCGGCCTGGCGCCCGACCTCCTCACGGAGGTCCCGGCGAACGCCGGCACCGTGGTGATCGTGGGCACGCTGGGCAGGAGCCGCCTGGTCGACCGGCTGGTCGAGTCGGGCCGGCTCGACGTCTCCGCGATCGAAGGACGGTGGGAGGCGTCGATCATCACCACCCTGGCCGAGCCTCTCCCCGGCGCCGACCGGGCGATCGTGGTCGTCGGCAGCGACAAGCGCGGGACGATCTTCGGACTCTACGACCTTTCCGAGCAGATCGGCGTCTCCCCCTTCCACTGGTGGGCCGACGTCCCGGTCCGCCAGCACCCGGAGCTGTTCGTGGTCGGGGGACGGCACCTCCGCGAGGAGCCGAAGGTCCGCTATCGGGGCATCTTCATCAACGACGAGGCGCCCGCCCTCAGCGGCTGGGTCCTCGAAAACTACGGGGGCTTCAACAGCAAGTTCTACGTCAAGGTCTTCGAGCTGATCCTGCGCCTGCGCGGCAACTTCCTGTGGCCGGCGATGTGGGGGCGCGCGTTCGCCGACGACGATCCCGAGAACCCCCGCCTGGCCGACGAGTACGGCGTCGTGATTGGCACCTCCCACCACGAGCCGATGATGCGCGCCCACGACGAGTGGCGCCGCTACGGCGAGGGCCCCTGGGACTACTCCCGCAACCAGGAGGTGCTGCGTCGGTTCTGGAGCGAGGGGATTACCCGGACCAAGGACTACGAGAAGATCGTCACCCTGGCCATGCGCGGTGACGGCGACGAGCCGATGTCCGAAGAGGCCAACGTGGCCCTGCTCGAGAAGATCGTCGCCGACCTGCGCGAGCTGATCGCCGAGCACCTGAACCCCGACCTCACCGCCGTCCCCCAGGTCTGGGCTCTGTACAAGGAGGTCCAGGGCTACTACGAGCGCGGCATGCGCGTCCCCGACGACGTGACCCTGCTGTGGTGCGACGACAACTGGGGCAACATCCGCCGCCTGCCGACGGCGGCCGAGCGGAAGCGCGCCGGCGCCGCCGGCGTCTACTACCACTTCGACTACGTGGGCGGCCCGCGCTCCTACAAGTGGCTCAACGTGACGCCGCTGCCCAAGGTCTGGGAGCAGATGCACTTGGCGTCCCGCTACGACGCCAACCGGATCTGGATCGTCAACGTGGGCGACATCAAGCCGATGGAGCTGCCGATCCAGTTCTTCCTCGACTACGCCTGGGACCCCGAGCGGTGGCCCGCCGAGCGCCTCTCTGAATACACCCGGCTGTGGGCCGAGCGCGAGTTCGGCGAGGCGGACGCCGCCGAGATCGCCGAGATCGTGCGCGGCTACACGCGCTTCAACTCGAGGCGGCGTCCCGAGATGCTCGAGCCCGACACCTACAGCCTGGTCGACTACCACGAGGCGGAGCGGGTGGTCGAGGAGTACCGTGCCCTCGAGGCGCGCGCCGAGGCGGTGGCCGCCCGGCTCCCCGCGGAGGCGCAGGACGCCTTCTTCGAGCTCGTGCTCCACCCGGTGAAGGCCTGTGCGGTGCTGAACGACCTCTACGTGACCGTGGGCCACAACCGGCTCTACGCCGTCCAGGGCCGGACCTCGACCAACCGGCTGGCGGAGCGGGCCCGGGAGCTCTTCGAGGAAGACGCCGAGATCAGCCGGCGCTACAACCAGCAGGTGGCCGGCGGCAAGTGGAACCACATGATGGACCAGACCCACATCGGCTACACCTACTGGAACCAGCCGCTCCGCAACGCCATGCCCGGCGTCCAGAGGGTCCAGCCGTCGAGCCAGCCCGCGCTGGGCGTGGCCGTGGAGGGCTCCGCCTGGAGCTGGCCGGATGGCGGGCCGCCGCGGCCCCAACTGCCCACGCTGAGCGTCTTCGACCAGAGGCCCCGCTCCATCGAGGTGTTCAACCGCGGCCTCGGCCGGATCGGCTTCTCCATCGCGACGGGCGATCCCTGGCTGCAGGTCGACGTTCCCAAGGGAGAGGTCGACCTCGACCAGCGGGTGTGGGTGCGTGCGGATTGGGCCGCCGTGCCGATCGGGGTCTTGCGCTCGACGCTGACGGTCGAGGGCTCGGACGGCAGCCGGGTGGAGATCGAGGTGCCGCTCCAGAATCCCGAGAGTCCCCGTCCCGAGCAGATCGAGGGCTTCGTGGAGACGAACGGCTACGTCTCGATCGAGGCCGAGCACTACGCCGGGGCCGTGGCGCCCGAGGGGCGTCACTGGCAGACGATCCCGGGCCACGGCCGCACCCTCTCGGGAGTCAGCGCCTTTCCCGTGGACCGGACCGCATCCCTGGAAGGCGATGACGTGATGCGCCTGGAGTACGCGGTCCATCTCTTCAGCGCCGGCGAGGTGAAGGTGCAGGTCCACCTGGCGCCGACCCAGAACTTCCTGGCCGGGCCCGGCCTCCGCTACGCCGTCTCCTTCGGCGACGAGCCCCCCCAGGTCGTCAACGTCCACCAGAACACCTCGCTGCAGGCGTGGGAGCGCAGCGTGGCCGACGGGGCGGCCACCCTCACCACCGAGCACATGGTCCCGGCTCCGGGGCCGGCGGTGCTGAGGATCTGGGCCCTCGACCCGGGTGTCGTCTTCCAGAAGATCGTGATCGACACCGGCGGCCTCAAGCCGAGCTACCTGGGCCCGCCCGAGAGCCCGCGGATGCCTCCGCCGCCGGCACGGCCGTGAGCCTCGTCATCGAGCAGGCCAGCGAGGCGGACGCCGCGAAGATCCTCGCCCTGCAGAAGCTCGCCTACCAGAGCGAGGCCCGCATCTACGACGACGACACCATCCCGCCTCTGCATCAGACCCTGGAGCAGATGCGCGAGGACATCGCTCGGATGGCGGTGCTGAAGGCCACGGAGGAGGGGCGGATCGTCGGTAGCGTGCGCGCCCGGCTCGACGACCAGGGAACGTGCCACATCGGACGGCTGATCGTGGCCCCGGAACGCCAGGGCCGCGGCCTCGGCCAGCGGCTGATGCGGGCCATCGAGGAGCGCTTCGCCGAGGCCGCCCGCTACGAGCTGTTCACCGGCCACCGCAGCCAGCGCAACCTCCACCTCTACCGGAAGCTGGGCTACCAGGTGTTTCGCCAGGAGGCCCTCGGGTCCCGCGTCACGGTGGTCTTCCTGGAGAAACGCGCCCCGGCGGGCCGACCGCCCTCTCGGTAGGCTGGGAGCCAGCCCACGTCTTCACCCGTCAGGGATTGGCGTCGGTCGCGGCCGACCGCGCTCGAGACGGCACCCGGCTCATCGGACATCCGACGTGGCGGCAGCGCCGGCAGTAGTGGACGGGAAAGCCGACCGCCATCGGTAGGGCAAGCGCCCAGAACGACAGCAGCCAGAGCGGCCGCTGGATCAGCCAGATCTGCGGCAGCAGGAAGAAGCCGATCGTGACGCCCCCCACCACCAGGGCCTCGAGCCGGGTCAGCTTCGGGCCGCGATACGGCAAGAGCCGCGCAACCAGTTTCGGAGGCAGGAACAGGCAGTCCGAGTGCCGCGTCGGGTAGGGACAGTGCGAGCAAAGGCTGGGTAGTCCGACTGCGAGCCCGATCCCCGCGAAGATCGCGTAGCCCAGGGCGCCGGCTGGCGACACCGAGTAGACTCCGGTCAGGGCGACGACGACCAGGCCCAGCCCATCCGCCCGCCAGAGCAGCTTCTCCCAGGTCTTGAAGGAGTCCAGGAGCCGCGGGCTGGCCGAAGTCGGGCTGGTGTGCATGTCATCCCCCCAGGGCCGGAGGCCCCTCGCCGGACGTCATCCTGATTTGATGATAGCCCCGGGGGGGCTTGGAGGATTCGGCGTTTGACGACTCGCCGCCGTGATGCTACAAACGTGGCGACATGGCTACGCTTGTGGATGGTCGATGAGAAGACTCGCGCCCCGCGCCTTTGTGGCCGGCTTGATACTCCTGAGCCTTGGCGTCTCGCCGAACCAGGCCGCGCCGGCCCGCGACGCCCTCGAGGAGTGCCACCTGGGCCCCGCGCGCCAGGGTCTCTGCCTGGTACTCGGAGCGCCACCGTCGCTCCTCCCCGTGCGGGTGGGGCGGACGGCGTTGCCTCCGCCTCCCGATCCGACGACCTTGAGACAGCTCATTGCGGAGTCGCCGGAAGGGTTGGGGTCGCTGTCCATCGGCGAGCCGGACAACGGCGCCCTGCTCGGCGGTCAGCAGCTCTCTTCCGGACGCCTGTGGCGCGTCCGGAATGCCCGCGAGGCCTGGGCCACCAGCGAGACGCTGGCCTACCTGAAGGCAGCCATCGAAGCCGTGGAGGCGGAGCTGCCGGGGTCGGTCCCGCTTCTCGTCGGCGACATCAGTCGGCGAGGCGGCGGCCCTCTGAACCGCCACCGCTCGCACCAGAGCGGCCGTGACGTGGACCTCGGCTGGTATCTCAAAGGCGCCGAGGCGAGCCACTTCCGCCTCGCTTCGGCACGAAACCTCGACCTTCCCCGCTGCTGGGCCCTGGTCCGGGCGCTGGTGACCCGGACGGACGTGGAGCACATCTTCATGGACGCCGCCATCCAGCGCCTGATCTTCCGCTACGCCCTGGGCCGGGGCGAAGACCGCGAGTGGCTGATGCGGGTCTTCGGCAGCCCCGGCGGCCGGAGCGAGACCATCGTGCAGCACGAGCCGCGGCACCGGGACCATCTCCATGTCCGGTTCCGTAACCCGCGAGCGCAGGCCTGGGGCCGCGCCGCCTACCCCCTCCTGGTCGAGGCCCGCCTCGCTCTTCCACCCTCGGTGATCCACCGAGCCCGACCCGGCGACACCCTCGGCGCCCTCGCCCGCCGCTTCGGCACCACGGTATCGGCCATCCGCCGCGCCAACGGCCTCCGCTCGTCCCTCATCCGCGCCGGCCACCGCTACCGAATCCCCACCCGCTTCGCTGGCGCCCGATAGCACCGATAGACAGCCTCACCTGCCGGGCACCGCCCAGGGCTCGCCGGGCATTCCACCTCGCCCTCTGCACGGCCTGGCGCACCATGAACTTGCCCCACAACGCGGTTCACCGCGGCGATCGTGGTCCATACTTGAGCCACCTTCAGGGGGTGAAACATGGCAAGCGGCGGGCGGGCGAAAGGTCCGAGCAAAGCAATGGCCATCACGTCGCTCGTCTGCGGTCTCGTCGCTCTGCCCACGGCAGGACTGCTGGGTATCGGTGCCCTCGTTGGGCTGGGTACGGGGATAGCCGCCCTGGTCAAGATCGACCGCGATCCCAGACGCTTCGCCGGCGTCGAGCTGGCCTTGGCTGGCATCCTGACGAGCCTGCTCTCGCTGCTGGCAACCGTTCCCCTGGCCCTGTTCGTCTCCGGGGCATCCCGCGTCGGCGCCTTCGACTGGCTCACAGAGGAGCCGTCGCTGCCGGACGTCGCCACGCCGTTGTGGACCACCTCGGCACCCGTCCCGCTGCCGCCCCCGCCACCACCACCGCCGCCGCCGCCCGGGGGAGCGGACGGTTCCAGCTCCCTCGGTCCATCGGAGGCCCTGCGTGTGGGCGGGCCGGTCGTTGAGCCCACGCGGACCAAGAGGGTCAGCCCGCGCTATCCGCCCGAGGCCGCGGAGGCCAGGCTCCAGGGGGTCGTGATCCTGGAGTGCACGATCTCTCCGGGCGGAAAGGTCCAGGAGGTGCGCGTGGTGAGCGGCGACCCGCTGCTGGCTCAAGCCGCCCGGGAGGCGGTGAGCCAGTGGGAGTACACGCCCACGCTGCTCGACGGTGTCCCAGTTCCGGTGATCATGACCGTCACGGTCAACTTCAGGCTCTGAGCCCCGCGGCCGCCCACGATGCCCGAGGGCGCCGGCTTCCGAGACGACGTCTCGGAAGGGCCGGTCGACTGCATGCGCTCCTCGATCCACCGTGCGTCCGTGGAGATGCGCCACGCCCAGAGACCGGAGACACCCCCCGCAGCCAGCGCGAGGGCGAGGGTGTAGGCCGTCAGCGACCTCGAGCCGGACGCCGGCCACGCGACGGCGATGCCCGCGGCCGCGAGACCCAGCAGCACGACGAGCAGGTAGGCGCCGCCGAACACCCCCGCGTTCGCTCCCAACGCCACGCGTTGCGAGATCTCCGCGATGCCGGCGCTGCCCGGGCTCCCCAAGACAGGGTATCGAGCGGACCGCGCCAGGTCCTCGGGGCGCCCGTCGTCGGCGCAGACGACGATGGCTGCGATGTCGACGGTGCGTCGTCCGTACTCGAAAGCCGCGCCGCACGAGCACGCCGCGACCACGGGGAGCAGAGCCAAGACCGCCTGTCGCCGGAATGACGGAGCGGCCGCCGACCCACCGGCGCTTCCGGCCAGCGCCAGCAGCGCTACCAGGCCCAGCGCGGTGGCCGCGCAGGCGGCCCCGGCGAGCAGCAGCTGACTCGCCCGAAGGCAAACCTCGGCCATCGACTCGACTCCTCCGGCTCGAGCGGCCTCGGCGAATCCGCGAAGGAGAAGCCGCCCGGTGGCTGCGAGGCCGAGCATCGGGCCCATGAAGGTCAACGGAATCAAGGCCGGCAGCATGGCGGGCCGACGGTCGCGGGGACGACGGAAGAGAAGGAACAGGCCGGCGCCCATCGAGAGGATGGCGCCCCCCACAACGGCCCACAGCAGGACGTAGAACACGGACACCTCCCGACCCCCGTTTCTCGCGTGGCGACACGAAGGCCCAGCTACTCTACGCGCCGCCAAACCGGAGTTCCACACCTCCGCCTGGCCCGTAGCCGGGCGAACGACGACGACGACGTAGGCGATCTGGATCGGCGCGGGCCGATTCGGAGGCCTGGCCAACCGCGCCGGTCAGCCTACCCGGCGTTTGACAACCCAGCTCCCGAGGCGCACACTGACCCCTAGACAGCTAGGTACTCTATGGGCACACCGAAGACTGACGTCCTCCAGGGCACCCTCTCACTCCTCGTCCTCCAGGCGCTGCAATCCCGCGGCAGGATGCACGGCTATGCGCTCACCAGCCATATCCACAAGGTCTCGGCCGAGCTCCTCCGCGTCGAGGAAGGGTCCCTGTATCCCGCGCTCCATCGGATGGAGCAGCACTCGTGGGTCCGAGCCGAGTGGGGCCTCACCGATAAGGGGCGCAGGGCCCGCTTCTACGCGCTGACTCCCGAGGGCGAGAGGCAGCTCGCTCGCGAGCGCGAGAGCTGGGAGCGGCTGACCCGGGGCGTCGCTCGCGTCCTCCGGTACGCCTAGGGGAGGTGGGATGGGCCGGCTTCGCCGTCTCGGCAACCTGTTTCGCCAGGCCGAGGTCTCCCAGGCCATCAGCGACGAGCTCCAGTTCCACATCCGCGAGCGTGTGGACGAGCTTGTCGAGCAGGGTGTCAGCGAGCCGGAGGCCCGAAGGCTGGCCCGCCTCCAGTTCGGGAGCCTCGCCGGCTACCAGGAGCAGACGGGCGATCTCGACCTGCCTCGCACCCTCCAGAGTCTCCTCGAGGACCTTCGGTACGCGGTCCGGTCGCTCTGGCACGCACCTTCCTTCACGGTGGCGGCGATAGCGACGTTGGCGCTCGGGATCGGTGCCACGACCGCCATCTACAGCGTGGTCCACACCGTCTGGCTGCGCCCGCTGCCCTTCCGGGACCCGGATCGAGTGGTGCGGATCTGGGAGACGAACCTTCCCTTGGGGATCCACCGCTTCTCGGCGTCGGTGCCGAACTTCGCCTCCTGGTGCGAGCGCTCGCGAAGCTTCGACTCCATCGTCGCGTTCGAGGGCCGGAGCGCGAACCTCACCGGACCGGGCGAGCCCGAGCGGGTGCGCGGCATCGCCGTCACCGCCCGGTTCTTCGACACACTCGGCATCCGGCCGCTCCGGGGCCGGGTGTTCGTGCCGGGCGAGGACCTGCCGGGCCAGGACCGGGTGGTGATGCTCAGCGAGCGCCTGTGGCGGCAGCGGTACGGCGGCGATCCCAGGCTGGTCGGGCGCACCGTCTCGGTCAACGGCGAGAGCCGTATCGTGATCGGCATCGCGCCGAACGATGTGGCCTTCGCCGGCGATCTCGACGTCTGGGAGCCGCTGGTGCTCGACCCCGCCCGCGAAGACCGCCGGAACCACCACATCAAGGTCCTCGGTCGGCTGAAGGCGGGTGTCGACCCGGGCGAGGCCGAGGCCGAGCTGGACCGGATCGCCGCGCGGCTCGAGAGTGAGCTCCCGGACTCGAACCGGGGCTGGCGCGTGGCGGTGGCGCCGGCCCTCGAGTGGATCGTGGGCCGCGACACGCGATCGGCGCTGCTGCTGCTGATGGGCGCCGTGGGCCTGCTGCTGCTGGTGGCGTCGGTCAACGTGGCGAGCCTGTCGGTCGCGCGGGCGCTTTCTCGCGTGCAAGAGTTCGGGGTGCGCCGGGCGCTCGGCGCCGGGCGGCTCAGGCTCGCCCGCCAGCTCGCCGTCGAGAGCTCAGTCCTCGCTGTCGCCGGCGGCGCGGCAGGCCTGCTGGTGGCCTGGCTTGGAGTCCGGGGGCTGCGGGTTATCCTGCCCGCCGACCTTCCGCGCGTCGCCGACCTGTCGCTGGATCTGCCCGTGCTGGCGGTGGCGGCGGCTCTCACCCTGGCCACGGCGCTGGTATTCGGGCTGGCTCCGGCCTGGACGGCGGCTCGCACCCGCGCACAGGACCGGCTGAGGCACGGCCGGGGCGCCACCGCGGGCGCCGCCACCCAGCGCCTGAGACAGGTGCTGGTCGCGGGCGAGTTCGCCCTGGCCACCCTGCTGGTGGCCGGCGCCGGACTCTTGCTCGTCAGCTTCCAACGCCTCCAGGCCGTCCCGCTGGGTTTCCAGCCGGAGAGCGTGCTCACCGCCCGGATCAGCCTTCCTGCCGCCAAGTACTCTCAGAGCCGGGCGATCACCTTCTACGGGGAGCTGGAGACCGAGCTGAAGGCCGAGGGCGGGATCCAAGCCGCGGGGGTGGCCAGCATCGTCCCGCTCGCGGGAGGCGACTCCTCGATGGAGGCGGCCCCGTTCCATGGCTCTCCGCCTCTGCCCGAGCAGTTCGTCAACGCCTCCTATCGGATCGTCACGCCGGGATACTTCCAGGCCTTGGGAATACCCCTGGTGCACGGTCGCCTCTTCGACGGGCGCGACGAAGCCTCCGGTCGCCCCGTCGTCCTCAGTGAAGGCCTGGCGCGCCGCCTGTGGCCGGACGGCCGGGATCCCACTGGGCAGCTCGTCCAGCTCGGGGCCAATCGGCCTCACACGGTCATCGGCGTGGTGGGCGACGTCAAGCAGCTCGTGTTCAACGAGGATCCGAGACCCACCGAGTACCTGCCCCTCTCCTGGTACGTCCCCGACACCATGTTCGTGGTGATGCGGGCGACAGGTGACCCGGGGTCGCTTGCGGCCGCCCTCAGGCGGGCCGTGGCCAGGCTGGACTCGCAGCAGCCGGTCTTCGCCGTCAGAACCTTCTCGGCGCTGCTCGACGACGGCCGGGCACGGGAACGCCTCAACACCGTCCTGGTGGGGGCGTTCGCCCTGCTCGGGCTGGGGCTCGGGGTGGTCGGCATTGGAGGCATCGTCTCGTACTCGGTCGTCCAGCGGACCCCGGAGATGGCCGTCAGGATGGCGCTTGGCGCGACGGCGGAGCAGGTGGTCCGCCTGGTCGCCGGCGCAGGGCTCAAGGTCGGCCTGGTGGGCGTCCTGGCGGGCCTGGCCGGCGCGTACGCCCTCGGGCAGGCGATGTCGGGGCTGCTCTACGGCGTGCGGCCGGACGATCCGGTGGTCTTCGGGATCGTTGCGCTCAGCCTGTTGGCGGCGGCCCTGCTGGCAAGCTGGCTGCCCGCTCGCCGGCTGGCGCGCGTCGACCCCGCCGTCGCCCTCCGACAGGAATGACACGGACGTCCGTTCCGGCTGTCCGGAACCGGCACTCTCCTTCCCGGAGGCGGACACCGGCAACGCTCGCCTGACGGCGGCTCCAGCCCCGGGCGCATCGGCCGTCCGCGGCCAGGAGCCCGGCGGGCCCTGGTTCCGCGGCGTTCCCGAGAATGGCACGTGCCTTGCTACAGCATGACCTGATCACCGCTCGATCGCCTCGAGACGTAGATCCGCGGCGGATCCTCCGACCGACCAGGAGGGCAGATGAGCACTTTCATTGGAGACCTTCGACACGCCGTGCGGGTGCTGCGCAAGAGCCCGGGCTTCACGGCTGTCGCCGTGCTCACGCTCGCGCTCGGCATCGGGGCCAACACGGCCATGTTCAGCGTGCTCCACCAGGTCCTTCTGAGGCCCCTGCCCTTTGACGAGCCGGACAAGCTGGTCGCGCTCTGGATGCGCTTTGTCGGCCTCGGGCTCCCCAACGACCGGAACCGGGTGTCCGTCCCCGAGCTGATGGACCTGCGAGACCACGCGCAGTCGTTCTCGCACATCGCCGCGTTTCGCGGCGCCCTCTTGAACGTCCGGCTCGGCGAGGCGCCGGAGAACCTGGTCGGCGCACTCGTGTCGCCGAGCTTCTTCCCGGTCCTGGGCGTCGAGCCGGAGCTGGGCCGCGTCTTCCTTCCGGAGGAGGAGCAGGCAGGACGGCAGCGCGTCGCCGTCATCAGCCATGCGCTCTGGCAGCGTTCGTTCGGCGGCGACGCAGACATCGTCGGCCGGCTCCTTCAGATCGACGGCGAGAGCGCCCGCGTGGTGGGAGTGATGCCCGCCACCTTCGACTTCCCGGACGACACCGTGGGCTTCACGGAGCCGGTCGGGCTGTGGCTACCCCTGGTCATCGGGCCCGAGGAGGTGGCGGCGGGGGCTCGTAGCAATCACGGCCTGCAGGTGATCGCACGCATTCGTGACGGCCTGAGCTTCGAGCAGGCCCAGGCCGACCTCGCCCGGGTGTCGCAACGGATCATCGAGGGCGCGCCGGACTATCACTACGAGGAAGTGGGTTTCCGGGTGCTGATGAACCCGCTGCTCGACCAGATGGTCGAAGGAGTGCGGCCGGCGCTGCTGGTCCTGATGGGAGCCGTCGCCTTCGTCCTGCTCATCGCCTGCGCCAACGTGGCCAGCCTTCTATTGGCGCGGACCGCAGAACGCGAGCGGGAGATCGCCATCCGAGCGGCGCTGGGTGCCGGTCGCGGCCGGCTGTTGCGGCAACTGCTAACCGAGAGCCTGGTGCTGTCCGTGGGAAGCGCCGCCGCCGGGCTGCTCTTCGCGAACTGGACGCTGGCGGCGCTGGCCGCGGGCGCCGGCTCGAGCGTGCCGCGGCTTCACCAGGTGGGATTGGACCTCCCGGTGCTGGGCTTCGCCCTCCTGGTCGCGGTCGCCACCAGCGTGATCGTCGGTCTCGCGCCCGCCCTGCGCTCGGTGCGTGGGAGCAACGCCTCCGCGTTGAAGGAGGGGGGGCGTACCGTGGCCGGAGGGACCGGGCACTGGCTGAAGCTGGGCGTGGTGGCCGAGGTGGCGCTGTCGCTGGTGCTGCTGGCGGGCGCGGGGTTGCTGGTCAGGAGCTTCCTGCACCTGCTCGAGGTCGACCCCGGCTTCCGCGGCGACCATGTCCTCACCATGCGGCTTTCGCTTCCCGAGAGCCGATACGGCGAGGGAGCGAGCAGCCAACGTTTCTACGACGAGCTGCGCCGGCGGGTCGCCAGCCTCCCCGGTGTGGAATCGGCTGGCTTCACCTCGGCGCTGCCGTTGGCCGGAGAGGGCAGCTCGGGCACGACGACCCTCGACACGCAGGCGGTCACGCCGGACCAGGCCTCGCCAGAGGCCGACCGCAGGTGCGTCACGCCGGGGCTCTTCCGCGCCCTGGGGATCACCCTCGTGAGCGGGCGTGACTTCGACGAGCGGGACACGGACGCCGCGGCCCCCGTGGCGATCATCGACGAGACGATGGCAGAGAGGTTCTGGCCGAATCAGGATGCGGTCGGCCGACGGCTCAAGCTGGGAGGCGCCGGGGCGACGAGCCCGTGGCGGACGGTGGTCGGCGTGGTGCGGCACGTGCGCTACGAAACGCT
>CAZNNH010000091.1:0-23133 GCA_964574335.1 uncultured Acidobacteriota bacterium
TCAGGCTCCGCGACTGATAACAAAGGACTTCCGCGGTTTGTTTCTTAGGAGGGCGGCGGTCTGCCTGCGCCCGGAGAATCCGCGACACGAGCCGGCGGGCGACCCGGCTTCCTGCTAGAATAGGAGCCTTCGAGCTCGCTCCGTGGGGGCACGGTGGCGGAGTGGGCCAGCTCGCTGGCGCCTGCCGTGTTCGAGCGCCGGCCTCGCGTTCTGCACCCATCTCGAAATGCGCACCTGCTCCATCGTCCCCCCGGTTCGGCTGCTTCTCGCCCTTCTCACGGTGACCGTCTTCGCGTCCCGGGCCTGGTCCGCCCCGCCCGGGGCCGCGCTCACCGACGACCCGTTCGGCCGCAAGTACCCGCCCCGCATCTACCGGACGGTGCGGCTCCAGGGGGCACCGCCGGCCATCGACGGCCGGCTGGACGACCCGGCCTGGGACCAGGGGGAGTGGGCCGGCGACTACACCCAGCAGATGCCGACCGAGGGGGCACCGCCCTCGAAGCCGACCGAGATCAAGATCCTCTACGACTCCCGCAACGTCTACGTCGCGGTGCGGGCCTTCGACGACCCCGAGAAGATCCACCGCTACCCGGGGCGGCGCGACGCCTTCGCCGGTGACATCGTGGGGATCTGCTTCGACAGCTACTTCGACAAGCGCGGCGGCTTCGAGTTCGACCTCACCGCGGGCGGCAGCAAGATCGACCTGATCCTGGGCAACCAGGACGGCGACGCCAGTTGGGACGCGGTCTGGAACGGCAAGGTGGGCTTCGAGGAGGACGCCTGGACCGCCGAGCTGCGGATCCCGCTGAGCCAGCTCCGCTACGGCCCCCAGGACGAGCAGGTCTGGGGCCTGCACGCCTGGCGCTGGATCGACCGGCTGCAGGAGGAGGACCAGTGGAACCTGATCCCGCGCAACAACAGCGGGATCATGCACAACATCGGCGAGCTGCACGGCATCCGCGGGCTGGAGCGCTTCCGGCACATCGAGCTGCTCCCCCACGTGGTGGGCCAGGCGACGTCGACCCCCGAGGTGGCCGGCAATCCCTACTCGGGCGGCTCCGCGGACGGCGCCCTCGGCCTGGACGCCAAGGTGGGCCTCTCCACCGACTTCACCCTCGACGCCACCGTCTATCCCGACTTCGGCCAGGTCGAGGCCGACCCCTCGGTGGTCAACCTGACCGCCTACGAGACCTTCTTCGAGGAGAAGCGCCCCTTCTTCCTGGAGGGCAAGAACATCCTCACCTTCGATCCCGGCGGCGGCTCGATGCTGTTCTACACCCGGCGCATCGGCCAGGCGCCCCATGGAGTGCCCGAGCTGGACGACGGGGAGTACGCCAGCGTCCCCGACAGCAGCTCGATCCTGAGCGCGCTCAAGGTCACCGGCAAGACCAGAGACGGGCTGTCCCTGGGGATCGTCGAGAGCCTCACCACGGATGAGACCGCCCGTGTCTCTCGTGGCGGAGTGGAAAGCCGCGAGGCGGTCGAGCCGTGGTCCAACTATCTGGTGGCCCGGGTGCGCAAGGACTGGGACCAGGGCAACACCAGCCTGGGCGGCGTCTTCACCTCCACCCACCGCTTCATCGGCGACGAGGGCCTCGACTTCCTGGCCACCGACGCGTTCACCGCCGGCGTCGACTTCAGCCGCTTCTTCGACAACCGCACCTGGTCCCTCCAGATGATGGCCGTCGGCAGCTACGTGCGCGGCTCCGAGACGGCGATCGCCGACCTGCAGCAGAACGCCGTCCACTACTTCCAGCGGCCCGACGCCTCCCACCTTTCGCTCGACGAGGGCCGGACCTCTCTCTCCGGCCACGGCGGCTTCCTGGGGATCTCGCGTACCGGGGGGAGCAAGTGGAAGCTGTCGGGCGACCTGCACTGGAGCTCGCCGGGGCTGGAGCTGAACGACGTGGGCTACCTGCGTCAGGCCGACCTGATCGACAGCGGCGTCTCCATCGGCTACGTGGAGACCGAGCCCCACGGCTGGCTGCGCCAGTGGGACGTCTTCCTGGAGCGTGAGGACCAGTGGGACTTCGGCGGCCTGCACACCGAGGGCGCCTTCGGGCTGTTCGGCGGCGTGCAGTTCCGGAACCGGTGGGGGCTGGGCGGCTCGTTGCGCGCCGTGCAGGACCCGGAGGACACCCGCCGGCTGTGGGGCGGACCGGCGATGCGGCTCAGCCGCTTCGTCCACATGTCGCTGAGCGGCCACACCGACTTCTCCCGGCGGCTCGGCTTCTCGATGGGGGTCCACGCCCACACCTACGGCGACGGCGACTCGCGGGTCTTCAACTTGTTCCCGGGGATCCGCCTGCGCGTGTTGGACCGGCTCTCGCTGTCGGCCGACCTGGACTACGGCCGGCTCACCGACGACCTGCAGTACGTGGCGACTCCGGAGCTGGAAGCGGGATCGCGCTGGGTGCTCGGCCAGATCGACCAGAAGACGCTGAGCGCGACCTTCCGGATCAACCTCTTCCTGACCCCTGACCTCTCGATCCAGTACTACGGCAGCCCGTACCTCTCCTCGGGGCGCTACTCGGACTTCAAGCGGGCCGAGCGAACCCAGGCCGAGGGCTACGAGGACCGCTTCCACCGTCTCGGCGGCGACGAGCTCAGCTACCAGGCCGATGACGACACCTACCGGGTGCGGGAGGCGGACGGGACCACCTACTCCTTCGACAACCCCGAGTTCAGCTTCCGCCAGTTCCGCTCCAACCTGGTGCTGCGCTGGGAGTACGTCCCCGGCTCCAGCCTGTACGTGGTCTGGTCGCAGGGCCGGACCAGCGAGAGCGAGGTCTACGAGGATTCCTTCGGGAGCAACCTGGACCAGCTCAGGCAAACCAAGGGCGACAACGTGTTCCTGGTCAAGCTGAGCTACTGGTTTACGATGTAGGCCCGCTCGCCCAGATGGTCGAGCCAGGCGCAGACCTTGCGCTTCGCACAGGCCGCTCACCGCACGAGTCCCGAGTCATCCTGAGCGTGCTTCGACGCCACCGCCCCAGCCCCCGTCATCCTGAGTGCTCTTCGAGGTTGGACCCCGGAAGGATCTGTGGCCGGCTGTGTCCCAGATCCTTCGGGCGCGGCCAGACGGGCGCCCTCAGGATGACGCCCTGGGCACGTCATCCTGAGCGTGCTTCGACGCTGAACCCCGGAAGGATCCCTGGCAGAGGCGTCCTGGATCCTTCCGGTGTTGGCACACATGTTGCTCTCCGTGGGGCATGCACAAGAAGAGCCCGATCGTGCTGGCGCTGCTGGCGGCCTTGGCTTGGGCGACGTCCCTGACGGCGGGCGAGGGGACACCGCCCGGCGAGGCGATCCCCACCGACTACCTCTACTCGTTCCAGGCCTTGCCCGAGGCCTTCGAGAACCCCGACAACCCGATCACCGAGGCCAAGGTGGCGCTCGGCCGGACGCTGTTCTACGACGCGCGGCTGTCGAAGAACCACGACGTGTCCTGCAACACCTGCCACGACCTCGAGAGCTACGGCGTCGACAACCTGCCGGTGTCCCTGGGCCATCGCACCCAGACCGGCACCCGGAACTCGCCCACCGTCTACAACGCCGCCGTCCACGTCAGCCAGTTCTGGGACGGCCGCTCCCCGGACGTCGAGGACCAGTCCAAGCAGCCGATCCTCAACCCGGTGGAGATGGCGATGCCGGACGAGCAGCGGGTGGTGACCACGTTGCGCTCGATGCCGGGCTACCAGGCCCTCTTCGAGCGGGCCTTCCCGGGCCAGGCCGAGCCCGTGACCTACGACAATATGGCCCGGGCGATCGGCGCGTTCGAGCGCGGGTTGGTGACGCCCGCGCCCTTCGACGCGTTCCTGGGCGGGGAGGCAGGGGCGCTGTCGGCGGAGCAGGTGTCGGGCTTCCGGCGCTTCGTGGATCTCGGCTGCGCGAGCTGCCACAACGGGCCGGTGCTGGGCGGCCAGACCTACGAAGTGCTGGGCCTGATCGAGCCGTACCCCGACCAGGGGGACCTGGGCCTCTACGATCGCACCCGCGCCGAGACGGACAAGATGCGCTTCAAGACGCCGGCGCTACGCAACGTCGCGAAAACCGAGCCCTACTTCCACGACGGGTCGATCGAGACGCTGGACGAGGCGGTCCGGCGGATGGCGACCCATCAGCTCGGCGAAGAGCTCGACGCCGCCGACCTGAGGCTGGTGCTGGTCTTCCTGGACGGCCTGACCGGCACCATTCCGGCGGGCTACATCGCGAAGCCCGAGCCGCCCGAGTCGACCGAGGCCACGCCGGCCCCGATCCCCGACTGAGCCCCGAGGAGCCATGAGACTCGTCACGACGGTTACCCTGATCGCCGGCCTCTCGTCGGCGCCCCTCGCCGACGCGGCCGACGCCGCACCCGACGGGAAGCGCCTGTTCGTGCGCCACTGCGCCCGCTGCCACACCACGGCGGGCAGTGGCCTGCCCGAGGGGCATCCGCTGCTCTCCAACTTCGAAGCCCCGCCCGCGGACTTCACCGAGCCGATGTTCAACAGCCGGGAGCCGAAGGGGGACTGGTTCAACGTGGTCAAGTACGGGGGAGCCCGGATGGGGCTGTCGCACCAGATGCCGGCCCACGAAGGGCGCCTGACCGACGCCGAGATCGAGCGGGTGGTGGGGTACCTGGGCGAGCTGGCGGACACGTCGGCCTACCCGCCGGGCGACTTCAACTTCCCCCGGCCCCAGCGCACCATCAAGGCCTTCCCCGAGACGGAGCTGCTGTTCCTGGGCCGCTACGAGCCCCCCGAGGAAGAGGGCGGTGAGAGCGCCTGGCGCAGCACCGCCTACTATGGCCGGCGGCTGGGCCCGCGCTGGCAGGCCGAGGCCAAGCTCAACCAGACCCGCCGCGGTGACGAGACGGAGCACGAGGCCGAGCTGGGCGTGAAGTGGTCGTTCTTCAACCGCGGGACGTCGTTGCTGATGGCGGCCGGGGCCGAGGTCGAGATCCCCTTCGAGGAGGCCGGCGACAGCGTCTGGATCCCCTACCTGGCCCACGCCTCGCCGCTGGGCGACCGCTTCACCCTCCAGGGGACGGTCCGCGCCCACCTCCCCTCGAACGATGTCGGCCAGGGGGATGTCGAGGCGTCGCAGGTGATCCACTGGCTGCCCACCGACTGGAAGCGAGGGGTCTTCCCCGGCCTGGAGGCGGTGGTGGTGGCGCCCTTCGACTCGGACGCCGACTGGCAGGTGACGCTGATCCCGCAGCTCCACCTGGCGCTGACCAAGCGCGGCCACGTGGCCCTCAACGTGGGTGTCGAGGTGCCCCTCACCGGCGGCAGCTACGACTACCGCATCCACACCTTCCTGCTGTGGGACATGGTGGACGGCGGCTTCTGGGAGGGGTGGTAGGGCAGGCCAGCCTAGCCCTTGGCGCGCCCTCGTTGGCCCTTCGGCGCATTGGCCGAAGCGAACGGCAGCTCCACGCCGTCGATCCAGCGCGCCACCATCGAGTCGGTGGCGGCGATGAGCCGCAAGGTGGCGATCCGGTCGATGACGGCGTCCATGTCGGCGATGTCCTCGCCGGCCACGATGGCCACGATGTCGGGGGTGCCGAAGAGCGCGTCGGCGTGAACCACGCCCCGGATCTTCCGGACCGAGCGCAGGACCTTCTTCGGCTGACGCGTGGTGATGAAGACGTAGGCCCAAGTCCGCAAAACACCCTCCTAACCAGTCTCAGGTCCGGCGTCTACGTCGATCGGCCAGTGCTCGGGAGGCCCGAGGTTTCCTCGAGCTGAAGGACCACTCGGTCCTCGGGCGCCAGGCCTCGGCCCGCCTCTTCGCGCACACGTTGGCGAAGCGCCGGCGGCAGGTTCGAGGCGTCCAGCCTGACGAAGCCCAGCCGCTCGTAGAAGGCCTGCCGGTTCGCCGGCAACACGGGCTGTCCAGAGCAACCCCGCCTCCCGGGCGCGGGCGAAGCCGGCCGCCGGCGTGCCCGGAAGGTCGAGGCCGGCGGTCTGGGGATGGGTGCGGAACAGGGTCGCGGCCTTCTCCTCGATGGCCTGAAGGCGGGGTATCTCTTCGGGAGTGGCGAGCCCGATCTCGGCCACGGGTCGTCTCACCTAGGGGACGCAGCTCAGGGCGTAGGTGACGTCGAACCTCTTTCCGACCACCTGGGGCCGGTTCCGCGCCTGCGAGGCCCCCTCTTCCCGGATGTCGATGTCGAGGCTCTCGTTGGTGGCCGGCATGTCGGCGGGCTGGTAACACGTGGTGTTCGTGGTGTGGAAGCCCGTCACGGTGATGAGCTGGATCCCCTCTTGCAGGGCCACAGGCTGGAACCCGGTCGTCACCCCCGGGGAGATGAAGGCCGGGTCTGCGAAGAGGTCCATCTGAAGCACCGTGTTCCAGTTGTAGGTACCGGCCTGGCCTCTGGGCACCGTCACCATGAAGGTCACGGAGAGTGAGACGGGAGTGTTGTTGGGGGCGGAGAGCTGCAGGGTGCCGTTGGCCGGGGGTTCGCTCCCGACGAAGGAGACGTCCCAGTACTGCGGGGCGGGAGTCGGGGTGGGCTGGGGCGTCGTCGGCGTGGGCGACGTCGTGCCCCCGTCGCCGCCGCAGCCGCCCGGGAGCGTCGCGAGCCCAAGACAAACGGCGAGCCGTCCCAGCCACTTCGGCTGCGCGAGCCTACACAGCCAGCGGTAGACGAAGCTGGGTTCCTGCATCGTCCTCCTCCTTGGGTCTCGGCCTCCTAGGCCTTCTTGAGGGCTCTCACCACCGAAACGAGGACCACAGCGCCGATCGTCGCCAGGATGATACTCCCGATCGTCCCGTGGGCAGAGATTCCCACCACGCGGGCCAGGAAGCCGCCGACGAAGGTGACGATGTCCCCCACGACCCCGTAGCCGGCACCCTTGGTCAGCTTGCCTGCCAGCCAGCCCGCCACCAGCCCCACCAGAAGAAACCACACCAGATGCACGCTGAGCCTCCCCTTCCTTCAGAACGTCACTCGTCAGCCCGACCCGCTGCGTCCCTACGAGCGGCTATCCGACGCCCCCGCGAGCCCCGGCCTCAGTCTCACTCAACCGGTGCCGTGGCGGCTTCGATGATCCGCCAGGGATCCTACCGCAGAGTGCCTTGCCAAGGGGCCCACCGCCCCTCGTGCTCCGGGAACAGCAGCGAGCGGCGATGCTACTCGAGCCGCTGCCCGATCCTCTCCCAGCGGATGCGGCCGTCGACCGGGTCCACCGACCAGTAGACGACGCGGGCCTGCCCGAGGAGCAGCTCTTCTTCGACATACCCCCAGAAGCGGCTGTCCCGGCTGTTGTCGCGATTGTCGCCGAGGACGAAGTAGGAGTCGGCGGGCACCTCCCTGGGGCCCCAGTCGTCGCGGAAAGGCACAGCCGTCTCGTCGAGGAAGTGCACGTAGGGTTCTTCGAGGACCTTGCCGTCGACGTACACGACCTTGTTCCGTATCTCGAGCTCCTCGCCGGGAAGGCCGACGACCCGCTTCAAGAAGACGCGCCTCGGGTCTTCTGGAAAACGGAAGACGATCAGGTCTCCGCGTCGGGGCGGTCGAGCCCCTATCGGGTACTTCTCGAGAAGAGGGAGGCGCCAGCCGTACGCCCACTTGGCCGCCAGGAGGTGATCTCCGCGCAGGAGTGACCACTCCATTGCACCGTTCGGGATGCGGAAGGCCCGGACGAAGCTGGTACGCATGACGTGCAGCCACAAGGGATCCACGACAACGGCCATCACCAGGGCGGCAGCGACGAGCGAGTACCAGCGGCTCAGTCGGCCGATGGCCGCCTCCCTCCGGGATCGGCGGGTAGAGAAGAAGGCGACGGCAGCGACCAGGAGACGACAGGCCAGTACGATGGCGGCCGCAAGGGCCAGGTTGAGGACCGGGATCGGAACGGCAACCGCGACCACCAGCGCCGCGACAGCCACGATCCAGTAGAGGAGAAACAGGAGGACGGCCCGGCGAACGAACCCCGCGTAGAGATGGCCGAGACCGGGAATCAGTAGCTCCAGGAGAGCCGCCACCCACGGCCGTCGGGCTGTTGCTGTTGCGCTCACGTGGCCTCCAGTCGGCGCTCTCTCAGTCGAAGTAGCACGTCGAGGGAACCTGCGCCTCGAGGCGCGCCGCTAGGTCGAAAAGGCGACGGGCATGTCGCCGCCTGCCAGCGAGAACGAGAGCGGCCGCGACGCCGGCAGCTCCCAGTGGCAGGGCGACTGTCACCATGGCGACTCTGCGGGCAAGAGTCTACCCGACGGGGCGAGCCAAGGTTCGGCCACCGTCGGCATTGTGGGTCTGTCAGCGCCGGTGCTCAGGAGTCACCTTCCAGCCCTACGATGTCCCGGACAAGGGCCCGAGACTGCAACTACGCCACGAGGTCGTCGAAGTAGACTTCCGACTCGAAGCAGCCAAACAGCTTCGGTACCCGTTGCCGAGGGAGCAGCATTCGGGCGAGTCGACCGCTCCGGAGGACGCTCGCTGCCTTCGAGAACGCTTCGGGGTCCGTGGCATGGAGCCCTGCGAGGGCGTAGCACGTGTCGTCATCGGCCGAGCCGCAACCAGTCCGGGACTTCGGGAGTGCTGAGGGGGTCGACATCCGGAAATAGCGTCTCGAACAAGCCATCTCCGTCGGTGTCGAGGAGAATCGAGTACGACTGGCATCCGGGGACAGGCGCCAAGGGATCTGGATCCGGTGGATGCCGGAGAGTCAAGCGAACCGCGTAGACGGTGTTCTCGTAGAAGTAGCCCCGCACAAACGCCACGACCAGCTCCCGATCGCGAAGCTCATCTTCAGGCGCGAGGACGTCGCAGCCGGCGTTCGGGAACCGGACTCTCTTCCGCGACCCCCAGTATCCCCGCTCGATCACCTCGAGGGCGCCCGAGAGTCGAGTCCGGGTTGAATAGGCAAGGGACGGGTCCTTCAGGTTCTCGAGATCGGGCACCCGCCAGCCGTCGTCGTTGAGAACCCTCCAGGTGGGTGCCGGTTCGGAGGGGGCGGCGACTGGGCCAGCGAAGAGCAGGACTGCGACCATCAACGCGGGTCCTCTCGGGCGAGCGGCCCGACCTCCGGTGTGAAGCGGGGCACCGTCGAGGCCGGCCGTGCGCCGGACCGGCGGGTCCAACTCGCTGTCGTGTGGCCTCACGACTCTAGGTTCCATCACGTCTTGCCGCGAGGTCCAACGCCTTCTTCAGGCGTGCATCGGCCTGGGGTGCGTGATTCCCCACGTCGATCTCCGCCTGTATCGCGCGCCGCATCCATGAGAAGCGGAAGCAGCTCGTCGAATGGAGGAGACCCTTCTCGTCGAAGACGGCCGGCTCTGCGAGTAGGGCGACAACGCCGTCAGCGAACGCAGCCCGCTCGCTGCCGGAAGCGAACCCCACCGTGCAATGCGCCAGGCCAACCCGGACCGCTGTCAGCTCGAAAGGCTTGCGATCCACGTGGTGAGCTCGTAGGTCAGCGAGCACGGCCTCAGACCTGCAGGTGTTGCGGGAGTGCGCCACCTGTGTCCTACATGGTGTCGGGAGGTCGTTGTCCAGCTCCAGGCCAAAGTCGTCGGCGAAGACGGAGTTCGCCAGGAGCACAGGCAGGATCAGAGCAGGGGGAAAGCGCAACGCAACGCCTTTCGACGTCCGGACCCGAAGCAGTCGACTGGAGCTGCTGGCTGTCGAACTCGTCCGAGCTGGCCGGCACCACGACGGGCTGCGGTGGCAGCGCCGGCTTGCGCCAGCGCGTGACCGGCTCGCCGCGGCCGTTGCCGTCCGGGTCCCAGCCGATCACCGGCCAGCCACCCTCGGCCCACGTCATCGGCTCGAGGTGGACGATGCGGCCGTACGCCCCCTTGTCCTGGAAGTGCAGGAACCAGTCCTCGCCCGAGGGGGTGTCGACCCAGGCACCCTGGTGCGGGCCGTTCGTCTCGGTGCGCCCCTGGTCCAAGACGATGCGACCCTCGTAGGGCCCGCGGATGTCGCGCGAGCGGAACACCGACTGCCAGCCCCGCTGGACGCCTCCCGCCGGGGCGAAGACGTAGTACTCGCCGTGACGCTTGTACAGCTTGGGGCCTTCCAGCGTGCTGTAGCCGGGCACCTGGTTGCCGTCGATGATCACGGTGCCTTCGGTGTCGGCGGGCGCCAGGCCGTCCGGCGTGAGCTGGCGTAGCGTGAGGATGTTGTTGATCCCCGAACGGCTGCGCGCCCAGGCGTGGACCAGCCACACCGAGCCGTCGTCGTCGAACAGCGGGCACGGGTCGATCAGTCCCTTGCCGGGCAGGACCCGCACCGGCGGGCTCCAGACGCCGGCCGGATCGGCCGCCGTGGTGACGTAGATGCCGAAGTCCGGGTCAGGGTAGTAGATCCAGAAGCGGCCGGCGTGGTGGCGGATCGCCGGCGCCCAGACGCCGTTGCCGTGCTGGGGCGTGCGGAACGTCTCCTCCGGTACCAGCCGCGGCAGGGCGTGGCCCACCAGGCGCCAGTTCACGAGGTCGCGCGAGTGAAGGATCGGCAGCCCCGGCACGTGGCCGAAGCTCGATGACGTCATCCAGTAGTCGTCGCCCACCCGCACCACGTCGGGGTCGGAGTAGTCGGCGTGCAGCACCGGGTTCTGGTAGGTGCCGTCGCCGAGGTCGGGCGACCAGGCCGGCGGGGGAGGCACCAGGCGCTCGAGGTCCAGGGAGCGGCAGAGGGGGAGGTGGAGGCGCACCATCTCCCGGGCCGCCAGCTCCGCGATCCGCCTCGCCCCGAGGCGCGAGAAGTGGGTGTCGTCGTGGCGGCCCTCGGGAAGCCGCGGATGCTGTCCCGGCTCGAAGTGGAGGAACAGCGCCTTGGAGGCCTCCGGGCCCAGCTCCGTCACCAGGGCGCGGGAGAGGCCCTCGAGCTCGAGCAGCGGGACGCCCTCCTGTGCCGCCACCTCCCGCGCCACCTGCGGGTACTCGCCGTGGGTGTCCACCAGGACGCCCTTCTCGTCGAAGCGCCGGCGGACCACCGAGGTGGCCAGCAGGGGATGGGCGCCGCGGGCCCGGGTCTCGCGCACGAAGCGCTCGAGGTTGTGCCGGTAGTCGCCGGGCGCGTCCGCGTAGCGCGTGGGGTCGTAGGCCTTCTCGTCGTTGTGGCCGAACTGGATCAGGACAAAGTCCCCGGCGGCCAGCGTCTCGAGGACCTTCGCCCAGTGCCCCTCGTCACGGAACGACTTCGTGCTGCGGCCGTTGAGCGCCCGGTTCTCGAGCCGGAGCGGCGGCCTCACCAGCTTCCGCAAGGCCGGGCCCCAGCCGCGCTCCGGAAGCTCCAGGTCGGGCTTGTCGGCCATCGTCGAGTCGCCGACCAGGTAGAGCGTGGGCGGGCGTGGCGTCTGGGCCTCGGCGCCGACCAGCGGATGTGTCCCCGTGGCCACCAGCAGGACCGTGAGCGCCGCCCACACGCCTCGCGTCACCGGCACACCTCCTCGCTCGAGCTACCGCAGGCCGGGGAAACCGTCCTGGTTGCCGAACGCGTGACGGATGAACGCCTCGGCAAACTCGGTGCCCGACTCCATCCCCCGGAAGCGCTGCATCAGCTCGTGCTCCTTGTAGATGGCGCCGTTCGGGTTCTGGCTGGCGTGGGAGAGAAGTGCCTCCCGCTTCTTCGGCTCCACCGCCGTGATGTCCACGTAGTGGGTGGGGTGGAAGTCCTGGCTCTGAATCCCGGTCATGCACTCGTAATAGAAGAGGGGGAAGCGCGGCCCCTCGAGCCAGGCCTGGTAGACCAGCAGCGAGGCCGCCCGGTGGTCCTTGTGGCTGTCCACCGGCCAGTGGACGAACACCACGTCCGGAGACAGGCCGTGGAGCCGCGCCGAGAGCTCCTGGTAGCGGGCGTTGTCGACCTCGGTGGCGCCGTCGATCTGGCCGGCGAAGACCGCTCGTGCCCCCAGGATGCGGCACGCCTTCTCCGCCTCGGCGGTGCGGATCCGGGCCGCCTCGTCGGCGGGCGTGCCGGGGATGCCCGCCTCGCCGCGGGTCAGGTACAGGGCCACCACGTCGTGGCCGAGCGCCGCGTAGCGCGCCATCACGCCGCCGCAGGCCGACTCCGGGTCGTCGGGGTGGGCGCCCACCACTACCACGGTGAGCCGGTGGGTGGGTTCGGGCTCCGGCTCGGCGGCACGCAACCCCACCGACCCGCTCCCGACCGCCAACACGCCCCCCAGCAGAGCTCGACGTTTCATGGCCTCTCCTCCTCGTGTCTCGTCCGGCGGTCGGGTTTCGGGGCCTGGCGCGCCCGGTCCCGAGCGGGGGAATCGTAGTCGGAAGGGGGGTCGATGGGAAGAAAATCGCTTGACAGGTCCTGCGTCACGGATTACTTTGCATGACAAAGTGATGTGTGAGGGAAACATGACGCCATCTCTGGAGAACGAGCTGTACACGGGCCGGTTCGACGACGGCCTCCTGGACCTGTTCATCGGGTTGGGCCTGGTCGGCGTGGGGGTGACCTGGCTGACCGGCAGCCCCGCGCTCTCGGTGTTGGTGCCTGCGGTGCTGATCCCGCTCTGGATCGCGCTGCGGCGCCAGGTGACCGAGCCGCGCCTCGGCCGGGTGAGCTTCTCGGCCGACCGGCGCGCCAGCGAGCGGGCCCGCGCGGCCAGGGCGGTGTCGCTGGGCACCGGCGTCCTGGCGCTGGTGGGCCTCGGCGAGCTCGGGCTCCGCCGCGGGGCTGTGGAGCCCCCCTCATGGACGTCGCTCGCTCCTCTGATCCCGGCCGCGCTGCTGGTGGTGGGGCTGGTGTTGGTCAGCCTGATGGTGGGGGCCCGACGCTTCCTGGTCTACGCCGCGGCGCTGCTGGTCGTGGCCGGCCTTGCCACCCGCCTCGGCGCCGAGCCCGGGACCTACATGACGCTGGCCGGTGCGCTGCTCTCTGTCTGGGCGGGAGGCCTGGTGGCCCGCTTCCTGGCCGCGCACCCAAACCTCGACCAGGAGTGACGGCACCATGACCGCGCCGCCCACCGCCGTACCCGATCTGGACCGGGCCATCCACGAGCCCGCCCGGCTGGCCGTGGTCGCCCTGCTCTACGTGGTGGAGGCCGCCGACTTCACCTTCATCCGGCAGCGTACCGGCCTCACCGCCGGCAACCTGTCGACCCATCTCACCAAGCTCGAGGCCGCCGGCTACCTGGAGATCCAGAAGGGGTTCAACGAGCGCCGCCCGCTCACCACCCTGCGGCTGACCCCAGCCGGGCGGTCCGCCTTCTCTGGCTACGCGGGCGAGATGCGGCGCTTCCTGGACCGCGCCGTGGGACCGGAGAAGGCGGGAGCCCGGGGCGCCTCGCCACGCCGCAGCCGGAGGTCCGCGTGAAGCAGCCGGGCTCGCCGTACTCCGCGCCAGGAGACGAAATCGGACATCAGGAGGTCCCTGGAGGACACCAGGAGACGAAAACGGACATCAGGTGACGGGGATACCAAACCGGAGTACACTCCGATCTGGTTCGACTGGATCGGAGTAGATTCCGAATTGGTTGTCAAGCGTCGCCTCGAGATCAACCTCCCCTCGCGCCGTTCGGCGTTCCTCTGGGGACCCCGGAAGACCGGCAAGAGCACCTATCTCCGCTCGGCCTTCCCCGACAGCATTACCTTCGACCTCCTCCAGACCGACCTCATGCTGGAGATGGTCCGCCGTCCCGCCCTGCTCCGCGAGCGCCTGCTCGCCGAGCCGGCCGGGAGGCTTCGCCCCCCGGTGATCATCGACGAGGTCCAGAAGGTCCCGCAGCTCCTGGACGAGGTCCATTGGCTGATCGAGAACCGCGGCCTGCGTTTCATCCTCTGTGGGTCCAGCGCGCGCAAGGTCACCCGGTCCGGTGTCAACCTGCTGGGCGGCCGCGCCTGGCGCTTCACGATGTTTCCCCTGACCTCGGAGGAGCTCGGGGACGTCGACCTCCTACAGGCCCTCAACCGGGGTCTCGTCCCCTCGCACTACCTCGAGGAGAGCTACGTGCGCTCACTGCGGGCCTACACGGTCGACTACCTCAAGGAGGAGGTGTTCGCAGAGGGGCTCACCCGCAACGTGGCCGCCTTCTCCCGCTTCTTCGAGGCGATGGGCCACTCCCACGGCGATCTGACCAACTACTCCAACATCGCCCGGGACTGCGGCGTCGATTCGAAGACCGTGAAGGAGTACTTCCAGATCCTGGTGGACACGCTGCTCGGCACCTTCGTTCTCCCGTGGAAGAAGAGGCAAGAGAGGCAGGTCATCGGAAAGGCCCCGAAGTTCTATCTCTTCGATGTCGGGGTGGCCGGCGCTCTGCTTCACCGACGCATCCAGCAGGAGTGGGGCGAGGCGTTCGGCCGCGCCCTCGAGCACTTCGTGCTGATGGAGATCCTGGCCCACCGCTCCTATCTCGAGCTCGACCACGGCGTCCACTTCTGGCGGACCAAGAGCGGCCTCGAGGTGGACTTCGTGCTCGGCGACGGGGAGGTGGCGGTGGGGGTGAAGGGAGCGGCGCGGGCCGACACCGCGGACCTCCGCTCGTTGCGTGCCTTCGTCGACAGCCACCGGCCCCGGCTGGCCCTCCTCGTCTGCAACGAGCGCGCGCCCCGCGTCGTCGATGGGATCCAGGTCGTGCCGTGGCGCGAGTTCCTCTCGCGTCTTTGGGGCGGTGGCATCCTGGCCTGAGCCGGCCGACCGTTCGCCGCGCTCCGCGGCAGGAGACGAAATCGGACATCAGGAGGTCCCAGGAGGACACCAGGTGACGAAAACGGACGCCAGGAGACAACCCCTCGAGGCGCGACATCGTTGGATCGTCGTGATGGCCGCGGCCACTCTCCTCCTGCTGGCGGCCGTGCTCGGCATCAACAAGGCGCACACAGACCGGCAGGTGGGACCTGGCGCGCTCGCGCACCTGGTCTCGGTCGATGGCGGTGTGTGGCGCTGCAGTCTCGCTCCTCTATGCGCTGGGCGGCTTCGTGATCCTGTGGAGCCTGGCGTAGGGCCTGCGGGAGGCCTTCTCAGATCGAGAGCGCCAGCAGGAGCTGGCCCGCGTAGTAGGCGGGCAGGCCCACCACCCGGTTGGCGAGCGACGGGGTGACGAAACGCTGCCGCGCCACCAGCACGTCCGAGCCGAAGAAGAGCCCGGCTCCCAGGACCACCCACAGTGGGCGGGAGCCGGCCATGGCCGTCGCCACGGCGCCCCAGACCATCAGCGTGATGGCGACGACGTAGGCCAGCACCGGAACCCGGCGTCGACCGAGGTGGGGCCACAGCCAGCGGAGCACCAACGCCGAGACCACGACCGGCAGGAGGAGGGGTGGCAGGGGCCACCGCGCGACGGGCGTGGCAATGCGGAAGGCCTGGGCGAAGCCGAGGTGTCCGGCCAGGAAGGCCAGCAGGCCGGCGTCGAAGGTCCGCTCGCCGATCAGCAGGACGTCGCCGGCCGCGCACAGGAGGAGGGCCACCAGCATCCATCCGCCGACCGGGTCGGGCCGGCTCCAGCGGGTCAGCCCGAGCCAGACGAAGAGCGCCGACGCCAGCGGCTTGCCGACCACCTCGAGCCTCCGCGAGCCGCGGCGCTCGCCCTCGAGCACCAGCAGGACGCCGAGGGCCATCCCGGTCGCGGCCAGCCAGGCTTCCATCCGACGCATCCTATACCGCCGGTCGGCCCTGGGGCGGGGGCGCGGCTCCTGCGCTATCATCGAGGGCCGAGGAGCGCGTATGCCGATCTACGAGTTCTACTGCCCGAGCTGCCACCGGATCTTCAACTTCCTGTCGCGGTCGATCGAGACCGAGCGCCGCCCGGCCTGTCCCAAGTGCGCCCGGCCCGACCTCAGCCGCCGCGTCTCCGCCTTCGCCATCTCGAAGGGGCGCAAGGAGGAGACCCAGGAAGACCCGCTCTCCAAGATCGACGAGTCCAAGCTCGAGTCGGCCATGGAGTCGCTGGCTGGCGAGGCCGAAGGCCTGAACGAGGACGACCCGCGCCAGGCCTCGCGGCTGATGCGCAAGCTGTTCGAGGCCACCGGCATGCCTGTCGGCAGCGGGATGGAAGAGGCGCTGCGGCGGATGGAGGCCGGCGAGGACATGGAGAAGATCGAGCAGGACCTCGGCGACGTCCTGGAGGAGGACCCCTTCACCGGCGGGCCCCAGCCGGGCGGGACCTCCCGGCTGCGCCGGATGCTCCCGCCGAGCGTCGACTCGACCCTCTACGAGATGTGAGCCAGGGAGAGAAGACATGGACCCAGCGTTTGCCGACTTCCTGAGCGCCGAGCTCGACGGGATCAAGGAGCAGGGGCTGTTCAAGGAGGAGTGGCCCATCCTCGGCCACCAGGGGGCCGAGATCCGCGTCGAGGGCCGCCCCCAGCCGGTGTTGAACTTCTGCGCCAACAACTACCTCGGCCTGTCGGGCCATCCCGAGCTGCTGGCCGCCGCCCACCGGTCGCTCGATGAGTGGGGCTACGGGATGTCGAGCGTGCGCTTCATCTGCGGTACCCAGCGGCTCCACCTCGAGCTGGAGCGGCGGGTGGCGGCCTTCCTGGGGATGCAGGACGCGATCCTGTACGTGGCTTGCTTCGACGCCAACGGCGGCGTCTTCGAGCCGCTGCTCGGCAAGGACGACGCCATCCTCACCGACCGCCTCAACCACGCCTCGATCATCGACGGCGTGCGCCTGTGCAAGGCCCAGCGTTTCCTCTACGAGCACATGGACATGGCCGACCTGGAGGCCAAGCTGCGCGAGGCCCAGTCGGCCCGCTTCCGGATGATAGTCACCGACGGCGTCTTCTCGATGGACGGCGACATCGCGCCGCTTTCCGAGATCTGCGAGCTGGCCGACCGCCACCGGGCCCTGCTGCTGGTCGACGACTCGCACGCCACCGGCTTCTTGGGCAAGACCGGCCGGGGCACGCCGGAGCACTGCGGCGTGGCGGGCCGGGTGGACATCCTGACCACCACCTTCGGCAAGGCGCTGGGCGGGGCCTCGGGCGGGTGCATCGCCGGGAGCCACCAGACGGTGGCGCTGCTGCGCCAGCGGAGCCGCCCCTACCTGTTCTCCAACACCCTCGCCCCGGCGGTGGCCGGGGCCACGCTGCGGGCCCTCGAGCTGCTCTCGGAGACGACCGAGCTGCGCGATCGGCTGGCCACCAACACCTCCCGCTTCCGCGAGCGGATGACCGCCGCCGGCTTCGAGATCCGGCCCGGCGTCCACCCCATCGTGCCCATCCTGTTCACGCGCTTCGCCCCCGACGACGCGCCCCTGGCCCAGCGCTTCGCCCGCGCCCTGCTCGACGAGGGGATCTACGTCAAGGGCTTCTTCTTCCCGGTGGTGCCGCGCGGACAGTCCCGGATCCGGGTCCAGCTCTCGGCCGCCCACTCCGAGGAGCAGATCGACCGCGCCGTCGCCGCCTTCACCGAGGTGGGGCGCCGGCTGGGCGTGATCTGAGCCGCGGCGCCCGAAGTGAATTCGGTCGCCGCTATCAAGCGGGGGGCTCCCGCCCCCCGAGCCCCCGGACCCGAACCCGCCCGCCCGTCCTGGGGGACATGACCCGATTCTCGATTGGCCCGGAATCGGGATCGTGTCCCCCTAATGCTGGCGCGGCAGGAGCAGCGCGAACCGGGTGAGCCCGGCCTGGTGGCCGGAGGCGAGCCGCCCGCCGTGCAGCTCCGCGATGCGCCGCGCCAGGCCCTCCTCGAGACGGGCGGCGCCGTGGCCGAGCGTGGCCGGGGCCTGAAGCTCGAAGCGGGCCTGCTCGCCGTTGGCCGACACGGTGAGCACCATCTGCTCGGGCGAGCAGCCGGCCTTGCGCGCGGCGTCGACCAGGCACTCGAGGGCCACCCGAAGCAAGGTGGGGTCCGCCTCGATCGACTCGATGGCGGGATCGATCCGGATCTTGACCCCCTGCGCCCGGAGGGCCGACAGGACCTCGGGGACCATCGCGGTGGCGGGCCGGGCCTGGCCGGCGGCGAAGTCGGTCAGCGAGCGGATCGAGGTGGCGATCCGCACCAGGCCGCCGGCGGCCTGGGCGATCTCGGCGCCGATCGGGGGCGGCGTCTGGGAGTGGAGGCCGACGCTCTGCAGGCGCTCCCACACAGGGTCCAGCGCCGCTCCCAGCTCCTCGAGGCCGCGGGTGGCGGCCAGCCCCGCCACCGCCGCGTCCAGCAGCTCGCCATCGGCGGCCGGGGCCGGCTCGGGGGCGGCGGGCGCGGGCGGCGAGGCCGCGCTCGGGGCCTCGGCCTGCCGCCAGGCGGCGGCCACCGGCCGCACCAGAGCCGCCAGGTGCTCGAGGGTCTCGGCCTGGGGCAAGGCGGCATCGCTCGTGAAGTAGAGCAGGGCCAGCCCCTTGAGCTCGGGGGCCAGGAACGGCACCACCAGGACGGTGGCGAACGGTGGCGTGGCCACCGCCAGCACGTCGGCCAGCGCCGGGTCGTCCGCCACCTGATGGATGCGGGGGGCCGTCTCGGCGCCCAGGCGCTCCACGACCGCCGCCCCGTCGGGGTGGGTGAGGAAGAGGTCCCGCGCCATCCCCAGGCCGGCCAGGGTCCTGAACGGTCCGGACGGCTGCCGCGCCACGATGCTGGCCACCCGGCAGTCGGTGGCCTGCGCCATCCGGATCAGCACCACCCGCAGCGCGGTGTCGACCGGATGCCCGGACAAGAGAGCGTGGATGGCCGCCATCGTGTGACGCAGGTCGTCGACCTGACGACGGGCCTGGTCGCGCTCGGCCCGCACGTCCTCGAGGGTCAGGGTCAGGTCGGCCGAGGCCTGGGCGTACGACTCGACCAGCGACTCGTTGGCTCGGGCGTCCGGTCCCGAGCCGGACTGGCTCACCGCCTCGGGCGACAGCGTCACCCGGACCGAGCGCTGCACGGTAGGTTGCTGGGCGGCCGGCGTCATGATCTCGATCAGGTCCGACAGCTCGTCTCCCACCCCCGAGATCGGGGGCAGGTCCTCTTCCTCTGGCTCCTCGGGCTCCGGCTCGCGCTGCGCCAGGGTGGGGCGTCCGAACACCCCCATCACCATCTGGCGGGTCCAGTCCTCGACGCTCTGGCCCGGCTGCAGGGCCAGCAGCTTGTAGCGCGACGACAGGTCTTGCATGGTGCGGCACACGGCCGCCGAGAACGTCTCCAGCACCCCCTCGCCGCGGATCGTCACTGCCGGGATCGACGGGAGCCTGCGGGGGTTGAGGGTCCGCTCCATTGTGTCGATCGGGGTGAGGGCGGGGAGGTCCCGCTTGTTGTACTGCAGGACCATGGGCAGCGTGGACGGGTCGAGGTGGTGGGCCAGGAGGTTCCGGGTCATCTCCTGGTAGCTCTTGACGTTCTCGTCCCAGCGGTCGGCGGCGGAGTTGGCCACGAAGACCACCCCGTCGGCGCCGCGCAGCACCAGCTTGCGGGTGGCCGAGTACATCGCCTGGCCCGGCACCGCCATGAGCTGGACCCGCAGCTCGTAGCCCCGGAAGCCGGTGGCCCGGATCGGCAGCAGGTCGAAGAGGATGGTGCGGTCCTGGGCGGAGTTGATCGACACCAGGTCGCCGCGCCGGTCGAGCTGGGCGCCGTTGTGGAGCATCTGCAGGTTGGTGGTCTTGCCGCCGACGGCGGGGCCGTAGTAGACGATCTTGACGAGGATCAGCCGCTGGCCCTGCTTCAGCTCCATGAGTCCCTCGCTGAGGCGGCCGCCCTTCGCTCGCGCCCGCGGAGGCGGCTAGGTCGTTGCGGAAGTATACACGCCGACCCCGGGGACATGACCGGATTCGCAGGGGACATGACCGGATTCCCCCGGTGGGCCAGGGAATCCGGATCGTGTCCCCCGAGGTACTAGCCGTCCGCCGCCAACCTCTCCAGCAGGCCGGCGACCAGGGCCACCCGCCGGGGGAGCGACGAGAGGTGGACCTGCTCGTGCTCGGCGTGCGCCCCCTCGCCCTCCGGGCCCAGGCCGTCGAGCGTGGGGCGGCCCAGGGCGGCGGCGAAAGAGGCCTCGCTGGCGCCGCCGGTGGCCGTCTCCTCGAGCTCGAAGCCCATCTCCGCGGCCACCGAGCGGGCCCGCTCGAGGAGCTGGATCACCGCCGGGGTGCGCTCGAGCGGTGGGTAGTGAAGGCCCCCTTCGACCTCGAGACGGACCGCCGGGTCCTCCGAGCGCAGGCCCCGAAGGCGCGCCTCCAGCCGAAGGCCCTGCTCGGCGGTGTCGTGGCGCACGTCGAGCTCGGCTTCGGCCCGGTCCGGCACCACGTTGGGCCGGACCCCGCCGCGGATCACGCCGGCGTTCAGCAAGACGCCCGCGCCGAAGGCGCCCGGCGCGCTCAGCTCCAGCAGCCGGCGCGCCAGCTCGAGGACCGCGCTCCGCCCCTTCTCGGGCTCGGCTCCGGCATGGGCGGCCCGACCATGGACGCGGAGCACGAACGTCCCCGAGCCCTTGCGAGCCGTCTTGACCGAGCCGCCCGGCCCCGCCGGCTCGAAGCCGAGCACCGCCGAGGCCCGCCGCATCTCGTCCTCGAGCAGCGACCGGTACCGGCTCCCGTCCTCCTCCTCGAGCGGCGTCATGAGCAGGCAAACCGGGGGAAGGGCCCCGCGTTCCGAGAGCAGGAGGAGGGCGAAGGTGATCACCACCAGCCCCCCCTTCATGTCGTAGCTGCCCGGGCCGTACAGCAGGTCACCGTCGACCCGGACCGGACGGCGCTCCAGCGTGCCGATGGGCCAGACCGTGTCCAGGTGGCCGAGCAGCACCACCGACGGCCGGGAGCGCGCCGCCGCCGAGCGCGCCCGCAGCAGGGGACCCGCGCCCTCGACCGGCAGGAGCTCCGACTCCAGGCCGCAGGGCTCGAGAGCCCGGACCAGCCGCTTGGCTACCGCCGCCACGCCGTCGGGGCTGGACGAGGGAGACTCGATCTCGACCAGCTCACACAGCAGCTCCCGCATCTCGTCGCCGCGCTCGCGCGCCCGGGCGTGGAGCAACCGCACCGACCCCTCCGGTTGAGCCGTCACCCGATCTCCGGGGTCAGCGGGACTGCCAGTAGGGCTTGTAGTAGTGGTCGCGATCGACCGTCTTGGGCGACTTGACGGGCCGGCGGAAGAACCCCTCGACCCACCCGCGGAGCCGGGTGGCCCGGGTGCTGAACAGGACGGGCACGGCGAGGGCGCCCGCCAGCAGCAGGCCGATCACGACGAGAAGGACGACTGCCTGGGTCATCGGCTCCGACTCTTCCTGCCCGAGGACGCCCCGGGCGGAGGGGATTATAGCAGCGGCTCCGGTCTCAGGCGATCGTCACCTCGGGGCAGAGATAGACGTCCTGGATGGCGTGGAGCAGCTCGACCCCTTCCCCCATCGGCCGCTGGAAGGCCTTGCGCCCCGAGATCAGCCCCATCCCGCCGGCCCGCTTGTTGATGACCGCGGTCTTCACCGCCTCGGCGAAGTCGTTCTGGCCCGAGGCCCCCCCCGAGTTGATCAGGCCCACCCGCCCCATGTAGCCGTTGGCCACCTGGTAGCGGGTGAGGTCGATCGGGTGGTCGGTGGTGAGCTCCGAGTAGACCAGGGGGTCGGTCTTGCCGAACTTGAGGGCGGTGTAGCCGCCGTTGTTCTGAGGGAGCTTCTGCTTGACGATGTCGGCCTCGAGGGTCACTCCGAGGTGGTTGGCCTGGCCGGTGAGGTCGGCCGACACGTGGTAGTCGCGCTCCTTGGTCTTGAAGGCGCTGTTGCGCAGGTAACACCAGAGGATGGTGACCATCCCGAGCTCGTGGGCGGCCTGGAACGCCTCGCCCACCTCCTGGATCTGCCGGGCCGACTCGGCCGACCCGAAGTAGATGGTGGCCCCCACCGCCGCCGCTCCCATGTCCGCTGCCTGCTCGACCCGGGCGAAGAGGATCTGGTCGTAGCGGTTCGGGTAGCTGATGAACTCGTTGTGGTTGAACTTGACGATGAACGGGATCTTGTGGGCGTACCGGCGGGCCACCGCCCCGAGCACGCCGAGGGTAGACGCCACCGCGTTGCACCCCCCCTCGATGGCCAGCCTGACGATGCTCTCGGGGTCGAAGTAGTCGGGGTTCTTGGCGAAGGAGGCGCCGGCGGAGTGCTCGATCCCCTGGTCGACGGGCAGGATCGAGACGTAGCCGGTGCCGGCCAGGCGGCCGGTCCCCAGGATCTGCTGGAAGGAGCGGAGCACCGGCACCGGCCGGTCGGAGGCGGCCATCACCCGGTCCACGAAGTCGGGACCCGGCGGGTAGAGGCGGTCCCTGCGGATGCCCCGACACTCGTGATCGAGCAAGGTCCGGGCGTCGGCTCCCAGAGACTTCTCGATGGCCTCGATACCGGCTGGCTGTGTGGTCACGCTCACCCTCCCTGGAACCCCGGGCCCACCTGGGTACGCTCGGTTGCCTGCGATCCTTCGATTGTAGCACCAGGCTTCCCGGGATCCGCCGGGCGCCCGGGGAAGCGGAAGCGCTCCTCCTCGGTGGCCAGAAGGGCCGCCCGGACCAGCCCGGTCAGGTCCAGCCGAGACTCGGCCTGCCGCACCTCGTCGAGCCGGGCCGAGGTCGCGGGCCGCCGCGGCACGAAGAGCTGGCAGCAGTCCTGGTCGGGCAGGGTGCTGATCTCGAAGGTCCCGAGGGCCCGGGCCTCCGCCACGATCTCGTCCTTGTCCATGCCCAAGAGCGGTCGTAGCACCGGTATCTCGGCCGCCTCGTCGATGGTGGCCATGTTGCCCAGGGTCTGGGAGGCCACCTGGCCCAGGCTCTCGCCGGTGACCAGGGCCCGGGCGCGGCAGCGCCGGGCCAGGGCCTGGGCGATGCGTAGCATGAGGCGCCGGTAGAGGACCACCCGCAGCGGCTCCGGACAGGTGGCCACGATGGTCTGCTGAATCTCTCCGAAGGGGACCAGCAGCAGCCGGGTGGTGAACTGGCGGCGGACCAGGACCCGGGCGAGCTGTCGGGTCTTGTCGATGGTGGCCCGGTCCAGCAGGGGAAAGGCGTGGAAGTGGACCAGCGACGTGGTGCACCCCCGCCGCATCAGACGGGCCGCCGCCACCGGCGAGTCGATGCCGCCCGAGACCAGCGTCAGCACCCGACCCGAGCTGCCCACCGGGAGCCCGCCGGGGCCGGGCAGCTTCTCGAAGCTGAACAGGATCCGGTCGCGAAGCACCTCGACGTAGAGCGTCAGCTCCGGATCGGTCAGGTCCACCCGTGTCCCGAAAGACCCTTGCACCCGCGCCCCGAGCGCCCGCTCGATCTCGGGCGAGGTGTGGGGGAAAGACTTG
>CAZNNH010000092.1:0-6418 GCA_964574335.1 uncultured Acidobacteriota bacterium
CTCAGCGAGCTGGTCGGGTACTCGAAGCGGAGCACCTCGTTGCGGAAGCTGTTCTTGTCGTTGTGCACCATCCGCCCGAAGACCTGGGCGTTGGTGGTCGTGCCCCCGATCAGGCTGGCCAGGTACCGGGCGACGTCGACCAGCCCTCCCCCGTTGTAGCGCAGGTCCAGCACCAGGTCGGTCACCCCTGCCGCGGTCAGCTCGGTGAAGGCCTGGTCGAGGGCCGCATACGAAGGGCGCACGAAGTTGCGGAAGTGCAGGTAGCCGACCCTCCGGCCGGCGACGTCGAGGACGTAGCTCTGGGAGACGGTGGGGATCGTCACCGCTCGCTTGACCAGGGTGGCCTGGGTCTCGCTGCCGTCCGGGCTGCGCCAGGCGAGGACCACCACCAGCCCCTCCTGATTGGGGCCGAAGGCGTCGCCGAGGGTCCCCTGGGCCAGCAGCTCGGCGACGGGAACGCCGCCGACCGCGGTCAGCCGGTCCCCTCGGCGCAGGCCGGCATCGGCGGCCGGGCTCTGCGGGAACACCTGGCCGATGCGGACCTCGTCGGGCGCCGTCACGATGTCGCTGAAGCCCATGCCGATGAACTGGCTCTCGGAGTAGAAGGCGTCCTGCTCGGCCCTCGGGGCGATGAAGCTGAAGTGCTCGTCGAGGGGGCGGTAGCGGGCCGCCTGCAGATACGCCTCCGGTGAGGCAAAGGCCGCGGGGTCCAGGACGGGCAGCTCCTGGTACCAGAGGTAGAACTCGTCGAGGGTGTCCGCGACGAAGGTGTTCTGGCCCAGCAGCGAGCAGTCCGACTGGGCCTCGGCCCGGAAAGGCAGCGTCCCGAGGATGGCGACGCCGACCAACGCGTGCACCGCCCATGCCCGTTTCAAGGTGCCACCTCCCCGACGGCCGTCCACCGAGCCCGCCGCCCTGTTTCCATGATAGGGCGGCTGGCGACGGCTTCCAAGCCCGTCAACCCGGTCGCCAGGCTCGGCGTCCGGCTGGGCTCGGCCCGGTCAGGGCTTGCGGGAGCCGGGGCCGCGGGGGTTGGGGCGGATGGGGATGACCTGGGCTCCGCCGGTCTCGCCTGAGGCGGCCGGGGCGCTCCCTTCGTCGGTGGCGGGCGCTTCCCACACCAGCTTGCGAATGCCGGTGAGCGAGCTGGTGACGCGCAGGCCCCCCTCCTGGACCAGCCTCTGGGTGGCGTGGCAGATGGTGGCGAACAGCCCCTCGCTCGGCAGCGGGGTCACGCCGGGATGGAGGCCGACCCAGGTGTCCCTGCCGCTGGCCTTGGCCACGTAGAGTGCCCGGTCGGCCACGCTGATCACCTGTTCCCAGGTCAGGGCGTCGATCCGCTGCCGGATGAAGGGATAGCGGGCGAAGCCGATCGAGCAGGTGGTGCGCACGATGCGCCCCTCGCCGAGCTCGAAGACGTGCTGTCCGACGCTGGTACGGATGCGCTCCGCGAACTCGATCAGGCCGTCGCCGGTCTGGTCCCGGGCCACGACCAGGAACTCGTCCCCTCCCCAGCGGACGATGATGTCCGAGCTGCGGCTGACCGACGTCAGCAGGTCCTTGATCTGCCTCAACAGCGCATCTCCGGCCGCGTGGCCCGCGGAGTCGTTGACGTCTTTGAAGTGGTCCAGATCGACCATCACGAACGCCATGTCGATCGAGTCCGCGCCGAGCGTCCCCTCCTCGAGGCGCCGGTACCGGCGGTGGAGCAGGGGCACCTCCCGCTCGAGGTACTCCACCAGGAAGCGCCGGTTGGCCAGGCCGGTGAGCGAATCGGTGATGCTGGCCTGGGCCAGCTCGAAGTTGGCGCGCTCCAGCTCGGCCTGCCGCGCGGACAGCTCCCGGGTTCGCTCCTCGACGCGCCGCTCCAGTGTCCGAGCGTACTCCGCCTCACGCTCGAACTCGCGGCGCTGGACGCGGACGACGGCGAGAACCCCCGCCACCAGCAGGACGGCGTAGATGGCATAGGCCCAGGGGGTGCGCCAGGGCGCCGCCGCCACGTCCACCTCGACCGCCAGGCCCTCCTGGTTCCAGCTCCCGTCGCTGTTGGCCCCCCGCAACCGGAAGGTGTAGCCTCCGGGCCGAAGGTTGGTGTAGGTCACGCTGCGCCGCTCCCCGAGCGGGACCCAGTTCGGATCGAAGCCCTCGAGCTTGCAGGCGAACTGGTTGTGTTCCGGAGCGCTGAAGTCGAGGGCGGCAAAGTCGAAGCCGAGGACGTGGTCCCGGTAGCCAAGGGCGATCCGCCGGGTCTGGTCGGCAGGGCCGGCAACCGGCTGGCGACCGACAGTGGCGGCGGTGAGCACCACCGTCGGCGGCTGCCTGCTCTGGCGCACGCGCTCGGGGATGAAGGCGTTGAACCCGTCTATGCCGCCGAAGAACACCTCGCCGCTGGGGCTCTGGTACCAGGCTCCGAAGTTGAACTCGGGGGCCTGGACGCCGTCGCTCACGCCGTAGCGGGTGAACGCCCCGCTGCGCGGGTCGAAGCAGGAGATACCCTTCGTCGTGCTCAGCCAAAGCCGCCCCAGGCGGTCGCCCCGGATGCCATACACCACGTCGCTCGGGAGGCCGTCCTTCTTCGTGTAGGTCTGGAACGACTCCGCCTCTGGGGCGAGGTAGCTGAGGCCCCCACGCACCCCCACCCACAGGCCGCCGGCCGGCTCCACGAAGAGGGTGAAGATCGAGTCGGAGGGGAGGCTGCCCGCATCGCCATCCCGGTGGCCGTAGCGGCGGAAGCGGCCGGAGATCGGGTCGAGCAGGTTGAGGCCCTTCTCCATGGTGCCCACCCACAGCGACCCCGAGGGCGACAGCGCCAGGCTCGATACACGGTCGCCGCTGAGGCTGGCCGGGTCCTTGGGATCGTGCCGGTAGTGGGTGAAGCGCTCCGTCTCCGGATCGAGCCGCTCCAGGCCGCCGCCGTAGGTGCCCAGCCACAGACGGCCGCGGTCCTCGATGATCGAGGTCACGCCGTCGGCGCTCAGGCTGTCGGGGCGCCGCGGATCGTTTCGATAGTGCCTGACGATGCCGGTGGCGGGGTTCAGGCGGTCCAGACCGGCATCGAAGGTGCCGATCCACAGCTCCCCCTTCCGGTCGTGGAGCAGCGACATCACCTTGTCGCTGGCGAGGGCGCGGGGGCTCTTCGGATCGTGTCGGTAGGGCCTCATCTCCCCGGAGGTCCGGTCCATCGCGTAGAGGCCGGCGTCGAAGGTCCCGACCCACAGACGTCCGAGATGGTCTTCGGAGAATGCTGTCACGTTGCCGCTGCCGAGGCCGGTCGGGCTCGCAGGATCGGGCGCGACATGCCCGAACTGCCAGCTCAGCGGCTTCCACTTGTGCGCCCCACCGACACGGGTGCCGACCCAGAGGACGCCGCCCCGGTCCTGAGCCAGGGCCAGGATGTGGTCGTTGGCCAGGCTCCTGGGGTTCTTGGGGTCGTGGCGGTAGTGCACGAACGTCTGGCTGTCCCGGTCGAACAGGTCGAGCCCCTGGATGGTGCCGACCCACAGCCGGCGCTCGGAGTCGACCAGGAGGGCCCGCACCTGATCGTGCGCCAGGCTGGTGGGACGGTTCACATCGTTCCGGAAGCGCTCGACGGTCCCGCTCTCGGGATCGAGGCGGTTCAGGCCCCCCCTGAGCGTTCCCACCCAGAGGGCGCCGGAGGGATCCTCCGCGATCGCGCGCACGCCTGGGTCGCTCAGGCCCTTCGGGCCGGCCAGGTAACGCTCGAACCCCTTGCCCTGAGCGTCCAGGAGCGCCAGGCCACCGTCGGTGCCGACCCACAGCCGGCCCCGGCTGTCGCCGTAGAGGGTGTAGATCCGGTTGTCGTTCAGGCTGGACGGGTCGGCGGGATCGTGGACGAAACGGGTCGTCGCGCCGCTCGAGAGGTCCAGCCTGACGAGACCGGAGTCGCGGGTGCCGATGAAGAGCGCGTTCTGATCGGCGGCGAAGTGCAGCGCGCGGAGGTGGAGGCCGGCCAGCGCCGGGTGCCGGGAGATCCGGTCGCTGGCGCGCTCCCACTTCGCAAGGCCACTCGTCGTGGCTGCCCAGAGGTTGCCGTTGCCATCCTCCGCCAGCGCCCAGACGAAGCTGCTCGGCAGCGACGCGGGATCGCCCGGATCGTGGGAGTAGACCCTGAAGGAGACGCCGTCGTAGCGGTTGAGGCCGTCCTCGGTGGCCAGCCAGATGTAGCCCGTGCGGTCCTGCAGGACCTGCATCACGGTCGACTGGGACAGGCCCTGCTCGAGCGATAGCTGGTCGAAGCGGATCGGGCGAGCGGGGGCCGCCAGGACCATCGTCTGCAGCGCGAGCTGGACGACGCCCAGCGTTCCCCACAGACGGCTCATCTCGACAGGCTTCATCGGCTTCTGGCCTCCAAGTGCTTGCGGAACGAAGACTCGGGACCGCCTCGCAGCAGCGCCGCGAACTCCTCCGGGGGGATGGCGGGCGAGAAGAGGAAGCCCTGGTACTCCCCGCAGCCGTGGCGGCCGAGGAACTCCATCTGGCCGTGCTCCTCGACCCCCTCTGCCACCACCCGCAGCCCGAGCTGGTGGGCCATGGCAATGGTCGCGCTGGTGATCGCAGCATCCTGCGCGGAGCTCTGGACACCGCGCACCAGCGACTGGTCTATCTTCAGGATGTGGATCGGGAACTGCCGGAGGTAGCTCACAGCGGAGTTGCCGGTGCCGAAGTCGTCGATCGCAATCCGGACACCCAGCGCCTGGATCTCCTGGAGCTGGCGCAGGATGTCGGTGTCGTTCCGGAGCACACCGCGCTCGCTCAGCTCCAGCTCCAGAGACGACGCCGCGAGACCGGTTTCCACCAGAGTCTCCCGTACCACCCGGGCCAGGTCCCCTCGCGCGAGCTGACACAGGGAGACGTTGACGGCGATCCTTCGCAGCGGAAGCCCCTGGTCCACCCAGCTACGTGCCTGCCGGCAGGCGGTCTGCAGCACCCAGCTTCCGAGCTCCACCATGATGCCGGCCTCCTCGGCCAGCGGGATGAACTCGGACGGCGAGACGTACCCGAGCTCGGGGCACTCCCAGCGCAGCAGCGCCTCGGCGGAAGAGACATGGAGGGAGCGCCCCTCGACCACCGGCTGATAGTGAAGGCGGAAGTCGCCCCGGGCCAGGGTGCCGGGGATCAGACGCATGATGGCTCGGCTCCGCTCGGAGAGCGGGCGCGAGGACTGGCCGTAGAAACGAATCGCGCCGCCGCCGTCCTCCGCCTCGGACGCCGCCAGCTCCGCCTTCTGGAGCAGGGTCTCGGCGGAGAGCCCGTCCTCCGGGGCGAGGGCGGCGCCGACGCATGCGGAGATGACGATCTCCTCCCCGTCTCCCGTGGAGTAGCGGTGGGTGAGAAGGTCGAGGAGAAGCCGCAGGCTCGCCTGCGCCTCCTCGGAGCCCCGCAGGCCGGTGAGCATCACCGCAAACAGCCCGCCGCCGACTCGGGCGGTCATCGACAGGGACGGCCCTGCCATCGAGCCCGTCACCTCCTGGGATCGGACGCCCGCCGCCAGTCGTTGTGCCACCTGCTGGAGAACCGAGTTCGTGCGGGCGCGTCCCAGACGGCCGTTGACCTGCAGCAGGTGTGCGATCTTGAAGCACGCCACCGCCACCTGTCGACGCTCGGAGGCGGCCACCAGAGCGTTCTCGAGCGCCCGTTCCAGCCGCTGGCCGTCCGGCAGCCCGGTCAACGCATCGTAGTGAGCGCTCCACATCCGCTCGCGCCGCTCCTCCTCCTGGGTCTTCTTGAGCGCCGCCAACTGGTGGCGGGCCCGTCCCAGCTCGTGCTGGGTGGCGGCGAGCTGGGTCAGGCGCTGGGCGCGAAGGGTGGCGAGACGCCAGTCGTAGGGTCGCTCCAGGAGGTCGCAGGCGCCTGAGGCCAGTGCTTCCGTGGCCTGCCTGCCGCTCGAGCACAGGGCGATCAGAGCGGCGTTCGACGAATCCGCCTGCTGCCTGGCGACCTGGCAGGCGTTGCGGCCTCGATCGTCGCGCAGGGCCATGTCGGCCAGGATGATCTGCGGCTGGAGCTGGTGGAGGAGCTCTACGCCCTGGGCGATGGTCTCGACCGCCACCACCTGGAAGCCGGAGCTGCCCAGCCAGCGCGAGGCCTCGGAGCGGTTCGATCCGTCCAGGCCCATGAGGAGCGCGAGCGGGCTCTCGGGCTCACCTGCGTCGCTGTCCTGGTTCCGGGGCACCACTCGCAGGGCACGCAGGGCCCCGCCTCGCTCGGTGTCCCCAAGCCCCGTCGTCTCGTGGTGCCCCAAGTCAGTTGTCCGGGATGACCGTGGCGTCGGGCTGGACTTCCGTATCTGGCCACAGCTCCGCGTCTGGCCACAGCTCCGCGTCTGGCCACAGCTCCGCGTCGGGCCACAGCTCCGCGTCGGGCCACAGCTCCGCGTCGGGCCACAGCTCCGCGTCGG
>CAZNNH010000092.1:6518-23056 GCA_964574335.1 uncultured Acidobacteriota bacterium
ACAGCTCCGCGTCGGGCCACAGCTCCGCGTCGGGCCACAGCTCCGCGTCGGGCCAGAGCTCCCCGCTCGCGTCGGTGACCAGGCCGTCGGACCAGATGATTGGCGTGCTCCACTGGGTGCCTGCCGACCACTGGATCGAGCCCGACCACACCGCGTCGAGCCAGTAGAGGGTGTCTCCCCAGGTCACAGCGGTGTTGTCGAAGCCCAGTTGGCCCGTCGCCGCGTCGGGATACACGCGAGGCGACGGCGCGTCAGCGGCCCAGCCGGCGGTGCGCAGGGCGCCCAGAATGTCGAGGGCTCCTGCGCCGCTGGCGAAGGGATCGCCCATCGCCACCTTGCGGGCCGAGAGCATCAGCCGCGCCTTGACGGAACCCGGGTTGAGTGACGGATCCTGCTCCAGCATCAGCGCCGCGGTACCCGCCACCATGGGCGATGCCATGCTGGTACCGGACATCTCGAAGTGCTCGACCCGTTCGGGGTGAGCCGAATCCGCCGCCACTCGGCGCTCCGGGAAAAGCGAGTCGAGGGTCGAGCCGGCCGACCGCAGGGACACGATCCGGTTGCCGGGCGCGAGGATGTCCGGCTTCGCTACCAGGTCGCCCCGGGTCGGGCCGCGGGAGGAGTAGGTGGCGACGGTGTCGTCCGTCAAGGTGGCGGTGTTGCGGTCGTTCTGGGCCCCCACGGTGATGACCTTCGGCGAGTTGCAGGGGCTGGTCACGGTGAAGCTGCCGGTGCGTCCGGCGTTTCCGGCCGAGCACACCACGACGATCCCCGCATCCCAGAGCGATTCCACCGCCTGCACCAAGGGGTCGCTCTCGAGGGAGTCGTAGATGGGGTGCCCGATCGAGAGGTTGACGACCCCGATCGAGTACTGGGCCTGGTGGTCGGCAATCCACTGGAGGCCCGCCAGGACGTCCGAGGTCAGCCCGCTGCCGTTCTCATCGAGCACGCGAACCGAGACCAGGCTCGACTCCGGGGCGACCCCGGCGAGCCGGCCCTCGGGGGAGTGGAGCCCGCTGCCGACCAGGATGCCGGCGACATGGGTGCCGTGGCCGAAAGGATCGACGCTGGACTCCGGGTCGGCCGGCGGCTCGGGTTGGCCCGGACCGTCGGCGCTGAAGTCGACGGCCGCGACCAGGGTCTGGATCTCCGGGTGGAGGGCGACCCCGGAGTCGACAACGGCGATCGTGACGCCGGCGCCCTTGAGGGCGCTCTCGTTCGCGGTCACCGGGGGCTCGCCCGCGGTCTGGCGGGCGACGTCCATCGCGGCGGTGACAGGCTCGTCGACGCCGACGAACTCGACGTTCGGGTTGTCCGCCAGCTTGGCGACGAGTTGCGCCGGCATTCGTAGCGCCATCCAGCGCGACGACCGGTAGGCGCGTCGGACGTCCCCGTCGAACGAGCTCACGAGGGACCTCTCGGCCGAGCCGGGCCGCTGTCTGAACCGGACCAGCACCGAGATTTTCTGGGTTCCCTTGCCCCTGGCGTGGTCTCGCGCCCTCTCGCTGAGCTTCACCCTCTTCCGATGTCGTTGGGCGCCGGAAGCCGTTCCCGTGAACACGATGGCCACGCCCAACAGAACGTGGAGCGGCCCCTTGATCCACCTTCGAGTCTTCATCACCATTCCTTGCCGACGTCCAAGGAGCAAAGGCGATGCCAGCGGGCGTTTCCGCCTACTGATTGGCGAAGTCTCGTGTGTCGAGCTATTTAGAGTCCATTCGGCTTGGTGGTCGATCGGTGCGGGGGAGCCGTTATGGATTCTGGCGCGCCGAAATAGAGGAATGGCGCGCACGGCCGGCTTGTCGCCGAAGGAGGGTGGGTTCCGTCACGCCCAGCAGCGCGGCTGCGCTTCGAGCGTCGCCGGGAGCCGCCGACTCGATCTCCGCGAGCAGGCACGCCTCGGCCCACTGGCAGACGTCGACCTCGCCGCTGCGGGCGCGGACGAACTCCTCCAGGACGCTCAGCACCGCGGGCCACGAGGGCGAGCGTCCCGGAGCCTCCGCCGCGCGGTCCCGGGTGGTGGCCTGGAGCTGGCGGCGGTAGGTCGAGTCGGGCAGCCCGAGCAGTCGGGCACCGCGACGGCGGGTCCCGCCCGAAAGGCGGTCTCCGGCGAGGACGAGGTCCTGTGCCAACCACTTGCCGATCGGTCGGATCCCCGGCCCGCCCGGCCGGAGGGCTTCGGCGATCTCCCGCGCCAGCGCCCGGCGCAGGTTCATTGCGGCTGTGGACGAGGTGTCGAGCCCCGGCGCGCCCGCGTCGGGTGGCGGCCTGCTCGAGGGGCCTGGGGCCATGGCCGGCGCCGACGTGATCGAGCCGGGGCGGGGTCCTTCGTCCAGGCCCCGCAGGCTCTCCACTTCCACCTCCGGCGTGTCGTTGAACAGGACTGTGGTGAGGACCACGTTCTGCAGCTCCCGGACGTTGCCGGGCCAGGCGTGGGACTCGAGGGCCTCCTCGGCGCGAGGCGTGAAGTGCTGCGCCGGCCGGCGATAGAGGGCCGAGAACTGTCGGAGGAACAGCCTCGCCAGGTGGAGGATGTCCTGTCTTCGCTCCCGGAGGGGCGGCAGCTCCAGCCTGACGACGTTCAAGCGGTGAAAGAGGTCCTCGCGGAACCTTCCCCCTGCCACCTGGGCGCGCAGGTCGGAGTTGGTGGCGGCGATGATGCGCACGTCCACCCGCAGCGGCACCACGCTGCCCACCGGGGTGAGCTGCTTCTCCTGGACGAAGCGCAGCAGCTTGCTCTGGAGGTCGAGGGGGATGTCGCCGATCTCGTCGAGGAACACCGTGGCGCCGTCGGCCAGCGCCAGGCGCCCCGCCTTGCGGCTGTCCGCGCCCGTGAAGGCGCCGCGCTCGTGCCCGAACAGGTCGCTCTCGATCAGCGCGGGGGCAATGGTTGAGCAGTCGACGATCACGAACGGTCGGTCCTGACGGCGGCTCAGCTCGTGTACCGTGTGGGCCAGCAGCTCCTTCCCGGTACCGCTCTCGCCGGTGATGAGGATGGTGGCGTCGGTGCCCGCCACCTTGCGGGCGGCAAGCAGCACCGACTCCATCTCGGCGGACCGATAGGCGAGTCGTGAGCCCTTCACCACGCGGCGCAGGTCGTTGACCTCCGCCTCCAGCCGCTCTCGTACCTCCCGCTGGCGAAGGCGCTCCAGCTCGGCGAGCCGTGCCCGGTCCAGGGCGACGGCCATCTGAGAGGCCAGCGCCTCCAGGATCCGGCGGTCGGGCCCCTCGAGGGAGACGTTGACCGAGGTCACCTCGAGCAGGATCCCGCCCAGGCAGCGGTCCTCGATCAGCAGCGGCACCGCGCACAGCGAAAGCGCCGCCGGGTCTGGGGCGCCCTCGACCACCACGCTGCGCTCGCAGAGCGCCCGCTCCAGAAGCGCCCGGTCCCGATCCCCGACCTCGAAGAACTGCGCCTCTCCGTGGGTGCGCTCGACGCCGGCCAGCAGCTCGAAGCCGTTGCCGGAGCGTTCGAGCACGCCGGCACGACGCGCTCGCAGCGCCTCGGAAAGCCGCTGTGCGAAGCGGCGTGCCAGCTCGCCGGGATCCGTGGACGCCGCGACCACCGCCATCTGGTCCAGCAGCAGTCCCATGTTGCGGTAGTCCTTGGAGCGGTCGCCGGTGAAGATCCCCTGGAGCCGGTCCACGCTGCCGGCGCGCTCGATCTCCGAGCCCCGCTCCCACACGCACACGCTGTGGGCCAGGCCGCGTCTGGCTGCGCTGAGCGCCTGGTCGGCGCGCCGGATCACCTCCTGCCCGTCGAGCGGCTCTGCCGGGTCTGCCGCGGCCACGCCCGCGCTGAACTCCAGCCGCAGCGTGCCGCGGTGGTAGCGATGCTCGGCGAGCCGGCGCACCACGTTCTCGGCCGCGAGCCGCCCGTCCTCGGCGGTGGTGTCGGAGAGGATCACGGTGAACATCGCGCCGCCGTAGCGCGCCACGTGGTCACCCATGCGCAGGCCGGCCCGGAGCAGAGTCGCGATCTCCAGCAGCACCCGGTCTCCCGAGCGACGATCGAGTCGCTCGTTGACCCAGCCGAACTCCTCCGGGCCGAGCAGCAGCAGGACGAAGGGGAGGGCCTTCTGCTGGGCGTGCGCGAGGGCACGGGTCAGGGCGACGTGAAACTCGTTCCGATCGGGGAGCCCGGTCACCTGGTCGCAGGGAGCCCTCGAGCGGTCGCGGGCGTGCGCCGCGAAGGCGGTGACGAGCTCGATGACCTCTGTCCACAACGGGCCGGCACGCATCCCGCCCGATCCCTCCGGGTGGTCGTATCGGATCCCGATCCACACCGCCGGCTCCGCCGGCGCGCTCCCGCTCAGGGTCTTCCTGCGCTCCTTTCCGGGGGTGGCACCCTCGGACTGTGAGGGGGTGGAGCCGAGTGGGATCCGGTGCAGCTCGCCGTCGACCATCCGGCTCCGCAGCGGCGTCAAGCCATCCGGTGCGGAGAGGGCCTGGTACCGATGATCGAGCTCGGCTGCGGCATCCTCGTCTGCAAGCTCCGGGACGGGACCGAGCCGGCCCTCGTGAATCAGGATGGGACTCTCGCCCGGCGTGGCCGCCGGGACGCAGAGGGTGACGGACGCCGTCCCCTCGAGCCGGCACAGGAGCTGGGCGCAGGAGCGCAGCACCCTGGTTGCGTCGCTCAATCCACTTCCGGGCCTCAGGGTTCTCCTCGCCGGCTAGCCCACGGAGGGGCAAGCCACCCCGGTGCCCCCCAGCCCGCAGTAGCCGCCCGGGTTCTTGGCCAGGTATTGCTGGTGGTACTCCTCCGCGTAGAAGAAGCTCGAGGCGGGTGCGATCTCGGTGGTGATGGTCCCGCGAGAGGCGGAGTCGAGCGCCCGCTGGTACGCCTCCTTGGCGGCGGCGGCGGCGCGTCGCTGCTCCTCCCCGTAGCAGTAGAGGGCCGACCGGTACTGGGTGCCGACGTCGTTCCCCTGGCGCATGCCCTGGGTGGGGTCGTGGCCCTCCCAGAAGAGCTGGAGCAGCGCCGGATAGGCCAGGCGGCTCGGATCGAAGGCCACCAGGACCACCTCGGCGTGGCCGGTCCTTCCGCTGCAGACCTCACGGTAGGTCGGGTTCGGGGTCTGGCCGCCGGCGTAGCCGACCGCGGTGGTGTAAACGCCTGGGGCGCTCCAGAAGATCCGCTCCGCCCCCCAGAAGCAGCCCATGGCGAGCTGGGCGAGCTGGATGCCCGGGGGAAAGGGCGGTTCGAGCGGGTTCCCGTTCACGTAGTGACGGGCGGGGACCGGCACCCGCTCGCTCCGGCCGGGTAGCGCCTGACCGGGCGGGGGAAGCGAGGGCTCGAGGGTGCGGGGCCACATACGTTCCTCCCATCCATCACCAGCCGGGCCCTCGGGCCCGGCTCCTGTGGGGCGTGCCTCCAGCCTAGCACGAGGGGCCTTCGGGCGGCCCGGTCAGTCGAGAAGGTCGAGGAGCTCCGGGTTCCCGGGCGGGACCAGGTCCCGTGCCGTCTGACCGCTCCGATCGGTGGCCCCAGGATCGGCTCCGGCCGCCAGCAGGGTCTCGATCATCTGCTTGTTGGCTTTGCGAGCCGCGGCCATCAGGGGCGTCTCCCCGTTCAGGTCGGTGGCGTTGACGTCGGCGCCGTAGGCGACCAGCAGGCGGGTCACCTCGAACGAGGCGGAGGCCAAGAGGGCGGTCCCGCCGGCAGGATCTCGGGCGTCGACGTCGGTGCCGGCGTCGATCATGTCCCGCAGCGCGCCGAGGTCGCGGCTCAGAGCCGCCTTCACCATGGCCTCGCCGAAGGAGGGGGCCAGTGCCCGGGCCGCACCGTAGGTGGCGCCGCTCGTCAGCAGCAGGAGCAGGGTGCCGGTCGCCAGTTGGCGCAGGCCCTTGAGGCGTGCGCTACGAAGGGCACCGCGGACATCGCCGGCGACCAGACGCAGAGCCACGCCCGACGATTTCCCGTGGAGCAGCCCGCCCCTTCGGGCATCGAAGGCGCCGTAGAGGCAGACCTCGGCGCCGGTCGGAACCACCCGCTCTCGGAAGGTGCAGCCGGAGAGATCGGGCCGGGCCTCGCTGAGCCGGAGGTGCTTGCGGAGCGCGCCGTCGTCGCCGGTGCGCAGCTCCTTCGCCGACCGGATCACCGTGCCGAAGCGGGCCAGCGAGACGGTCTCGAACGGAGTGACGTCGAGGAAGGCGCCGGCGCGCTCGACCACCTCGGCGCCGTCGGGCTCCTGCTCGGGAAGCCCCTCGATCCGCGGCCAGCCGAGGAGCCGCATCGAGCCTCCCGGCCCCTGGACCTCGCAAGGGGCCAGCTCCATCCCGGTGGCGTACTGGGCCGGCCCCTCCTCGGTGTGGCGGGCCAGGTCCAGCACCGTGTAGTGGTAGGCCACGCAGGGCCGGCCCAGGAAGGGCGACTCGAGCCCGGCGCCGAGCGGGCGGATGGTCCCGACCGCCGCTGCCGGCCGGCCGTGGTGCCAGCGCCGGGGACCGCGGGCCGCGACACCCAAGAGCGACGCGTCATGGAGCGCCTGATAGCCCTGCCAGAAGAAGCCCGATAGCAGGACCAGGAAGCCGGCCAGGATCAGGGCCACGTTGCGGTCCACAGGGGGTGGGAAGGCGTGGCGCAGGCCGTGCCAGACGAGGACGCAGAGCACGGCGTAGCCGAGCACGTAGGCGAGGAGCCACAGGACGCAGCCGCGGAGCAGCCTCATGAGTGAAGCAATCCGGCTTTCTCGGCTACTCGAGGCCCGGGAGACCGAGGGGCGGCGGGAGCAACGGGAGAAGCATGAAGACCTCCGGGAGGGGCGGCGTATGGCAGAATGCTACGCGACGAGCGGGCCGATGGACAACGGCCCCCCCGGTCGGCTCGGACGGCGCCGCGAGATGGACGAAGCGAAGGGCATCGAGGGGCGTGGCGGCCTGGCGATGCTCAGGCGCCGGCTCTTGCCCGACGAGCGGATAGCAGAGCTTCCGGACCTCGATCCGGGGGTGGGCGCGCCCGGTGGTCGCCGGCTGGTCTGCGCGGCGTGCCGGCATCCCATCACCAGCGAGGGGCACCGGATCGAGGTGGAGGGGCGCCACGCCCACCGTCGCTCCAACCCCTTCGGCGTCACCTTCGACTTCTGGTGTTTCGAGGCCGCGCCGGGCGCTTCCTGCTTGGGCCGGCCGACCACCGAGCACACCTGGTTCGCCGGGTTCGCCTGGAGCTTCGCGCTGTGCGGCGGCTGCGGGGAGCACCTCGGCTGGCTCTTCGAGGGGCGGACGCCGCTGCGATTCTACGGCCTGGTCTGCGGCCGGCTGCAGGTCGACGAGGACGCCCCGCCGTCGATGTGAACGTCGAGGCGCCGCCTCAGACCGAGACCAGGTCGTACTGGCACACCGCGCCCCGGGCCAGGAAGCCATAGGCGGCGATGTAGAGGGCGTCGACGATCGGGTCGAGATGCACGGCGCCGAGACCGGAGAGGTAGGCGAAGAGGATGTCGGCCAGGCCCAACAGAGCGAAGCCCAGCGAGAACATCAGCCAGACCTTGCCCACCCGGCCGCCCCGAAGCCGCAGCGTGATCCGCAGCAGCAGCACGGTGGGCACCAGCAGGACGAAGTCGAGGACGGGATAGGCCAGGTTCAGCGCCTTCTCGAGTAGCGGGGCCTCTGCCTGGGCGATCGGCGTCAGCACCACCGACCCCACCACGAGGCAGACGCCGACCGTCAGCACCCCGGTGAGCCAGCGATCGGTAGCGCTGCCCAGCGGGAAGCCGGCCTTCTCATAGGCGTTGATGAAGGCGATCAGGGCCAGGGTGATGAACGGGTAGGCGAGGACGAAAAAGACGTCGGCCACGGAGGGGAAGGGAGTGGGCCGGTCGAGGAAGAGTTGGTACGGGGCCAGGCCGAGCTGGCCCAGGAGGTTGCCGGCCAGCCCCAGGGTCAGGAGGATCCAGGCCGACCGGATCGGCGACTCGCGCTCGAAGCGCTGGGCGCTGCGCAGGGCGAAGACCACGCTGGTCAGCAGCAAGGCGAGCTTGGCGAGCGAGCCCAGCCAGAGCAGCAGGCGGGGGGTGAGGGCGGCGGTGTAGATCGCCGTGCCGCCGAGCCAGGGTCGGGCCACAAACACCGCCGCCGGGACCGAGGCGCCAATGAGGAAGGCCAGGTCGCTCCTGCGATCCCGGGTCACGGCCGCGGCCTCAACGTCGGGAGGGTCTTCATCAGGTCCTCCACGATCCGCGCGGACTTCTCGCGCCCCACGAACACGTTGAGGCCGGCGTGGATCTTCTGGACCAGGGTAGAGACCTGGTCGTCGTCGAGACGGGAGCCCACCAGCCCCAGCCGCTGGTAGTGGGCGCGAACCGAGGCGCGCGCCATGGTCTGGCCGAGGTAGGGAGAGAGGATCCGAGCGATGGCCTCTTCGAGCTCCGTCGTCGATGTGCGCAAGGTCACCTCGCTGGCTGCGGCTCGATTTTGTCACGCCGCGGGGCCCTCGGCTCCCACGGCCGGCAGGCGCGGCCGTCGGGATCATAAGTCGCCCGGGACCCCTTGTCAGCCGGTGGAGCTTCCGGCCCTCCGGCCGGCGACGTGATAACCTCCCGGTGCCGAGCGGTGCCGCGACCCATTCGGCCCCGCGCGTGAGCGTGCCGGCTGCGTGCCCCCGGGCGTGGCCCCAGAAAGGTAGGTGGATCCCAGATGTCTCTGCCGTTGCCCCTGGCGGGTCGCGCCGTGGTCAACTTCCTCCGCAAGCGGCCGATCTGCGCCTCGTTCGAGCTGACCCACAACTGCAACGCCCGCTGCCAGCACTGCCACCGCGGCGAGGTGGTGGAGGAGAAAAAGGCCTCGCCACAGAAGCTGCTCGAGGTGTGCCGGCAGCTCCGCCCGGTGGTGGCGATCATGTCCGGCGGAGAGCCCCTGATGCGACCGGACCTCCTGGAGATCGTGCGCCTCTTCAGGCGCGAGGCGGCCCCGATCCGTCTGTTCATCAACACCAACGCCAGCTTGCTGACCGCCGAGCGTTTCCGCGAGCTGGTTCGTGCCGGCATCGACGAGGTGCTGATCTCGTTCGACTTCCCGGACCGGCGCCACGACGAGTTCCGGAGCATCCCCGGGTTGTTCGACCGCATTGGCGGGATCATCGGGGAGCTGTCGGCGAAGGAGCGCCATCGGATCGTGCTCACCATGGTGCTGCACAGCCGCAACTTCACGACCGCCGTCGAGGCGGCTCGGCTGGCGCTCCAGTGGGGGGTCAACATCAACTACAGCGCGTACACGTGGCTCCGCACCGACGACCGGAGCCTGATGATCCAGGGCGATCAGGTCCAGGGCTTCGGCGAGACGATCGACCGGCTGATCGACTTCAAGCACGCCCACCGCAACGTCCTCACCTCGGACTGGGTGCTCCGGACCATGGTGCGCTTCTATGCCCAGGGGGGGACGCTGCCGAACTGCCGAGCCGGCGAGAAGTCGCTGGTGGTCAACCCCGACGGCACGCTGTCCCCGTGCGGCCTGCTGGTCAGGGACTTCAAGACCCACGCCGACCTGCTTCGCGAGTTCACGGCCCACAACGACTGCACCTACTGCTACACCAGCACCCGAGGCAACTCGGAGCGGCCGGCCCGGTACCTGTTCCTGGACCACCTCGGGTACGTGAGCAAGCGCGAGCCGTAGCCGCCGGAACGGGCGGGCTCAGCCGGCAGCGGCGCCGAGCAGCTTCTCCAGGGCGACCCGGATCCTATAGGGCGATAGCGGCTTGAGGAGATAGGCGGTGGCGCCGGCGTCGAGGCCGCGCTGCACGTCGTCGTCGTGCCCCTGGGTGCTGACCACGACGATGGGGGTGTCGCGGTCCCCGAGGTCCTCTCGCACCCGGCGTACCAGCTCCACGCCGTCCAGGCGCGGCATCTTGATGTCGGTCAGGACCAGGTCGTAGCGGCCGTCCCGGAGCCGCTCGAGGGCCTCCTGGCCGTCGACCGCCTCGTCGATGGTGGCGTAGAGCAGCTCCGGCATCTGCCGGCAGGTCATCACCAGGACCTTCCGGACCAGCTTGGAGTCGTCGACGACCAGGATGCGGGGCTCGACTCTGGGCGTGGCAGACACTGGTCCCAGATCATAGCCCAGACCAGCCGGTGCTGTCGGCCACCCGGGCCTGGGGGCCTGGGGGTGGCTGCTACCGCCCGTCAGCCGGCGTCAGGGGCAGGGGGCGCCGTCGCAGATATTGATCCCGGCCTGTGTCCCGCCGGTGACGCAGAAGCTGCCCGAGCAGTCGAAGACGTTGCCGGCCCAGGCGCAGCCGGAGCCGATCATCTGCACGGGATCGGTGTGGACGCGGAACCGGTTGCCGGTCACCAGGCACTCGTCTCCCAGAAGCGCCGGCTGGTAGTTCTGGGCCACCAGGCTGTCCTTCAGCACGGCTCCCTTCCCGATGATGAGGGCGATCATGGAGTTCCAGATCACGTTGACGTTCTCCAGCCGGGCATGGGCGCCGAGCCAGACGCCGTTGCCGATCGAGCCGCGCAGGGTGCCGTTCTTGATGGTGACGTTGCGGCCGCCCGAGACGAGAGCGTAGGTGGGGTCCTCGGCCGCGGGCGTGCAGCCCAGGAAGTCGTCCTCGGTCGGGCAGGTACGGGGTCCGATCACCGAGAATCCGTTCAGGTCGATCACCACGTTCTCGGCGGTGATCTCGATGCCCACCGTCCCTTCCGCCGCGGGGAGGGTGAGGTCGGTGATGAGCTGGTAGCTGCCGGAACGGCTGATGGTGATGGGGTAGCCGGGGGCATCACCAGGCGTGACGTGGCCGCTGTTGGCCTTGCCCTGGCTGATCTTCTTGACCGCCGCTTCGGCGGCCGGGGCCGCCAGCGCCAACGAGAGCACCGCCAGCCACACCCCAACCTGGGTTCTTGAAGGGCCCCTCATCTCTCACCTCCCGAGGAGCCGCTGGAGGAGAAAGCTGGACGCCACCCCCGCGGGCCCCTCCGCTCACCATCGAGTGATGCCCGCTTATAGCACGTCTGGGGGCCCTCGCGTTGGTGATGCGCCTCACACCGCCGCTGCGGGCTCAGGGACGACGCGGTCGGGTCAGCTCGGCAATCCTGGTGGCCTGCTGGGGCCACCCGGCCACCAGCGCGGCGCGGTCGCCGAGGGTGAGGTCCTCGGCGTCGAAGCCGGGCGACAGGGTCGTCCCCATCAGGGCGAAGCGGCCACCGGGCCGGAGCCGCGAGCCCTGCCAGGTGCCGCGAGGGACGACGAGCTGGACCTGGGCGCCGGTCTTCAGGGCGCTGCCGAGGACCGGAGCCTGGCTGGTCCCGTCCGGGTGGAGCAGCAGCATCTCCACCGGGTCGCCCAGGTAGAAGTGGTAGACCTCGTCGGTGGGAAGGCGGTGCAGGGCGGAGAAGGAGCCGGCCTCGTCGGTCAGCAGGTAGTAGATGGCGGTGCCCAGGCTCTTGGCGCGCCCGTAGCGGGCGGGCAGGCTCTCGGCGGCGACGGTCTCCTGGGCGAGCCAGGTCTGGCGGTAGTAGCCGCCCTCGCCGGGGAGGGGCGTAAGGCCCAGCCTCTCGATCAGGTCACGCGCCGTCATCGCGGTCCTCCGGTCAGAAGATGGAGTGGCTCATCACGCCGCCGTCCACCACCAGCTCGGCCCCGGTGATCCAGCCGGCCAGCGGCGAGGCCAGGAACAGGCAGGCGTCGGCCACGTCCTCGGGGCGGCCGAGGCGGCCGAGCGGAGCGGCGGCCAGGTAGCGGGCGACGCCCTCCGGCCAGGCCTGGTCCAGCCCCTCGCGCCCGATCAGGCCCGGGGAGACGACGTTGACCCGGATGCCGTGCGGCCCGAGCTCCTGGGCGGCGGACCGGGCGTGCATGACGACGGCGGCCTTGGCGGCGTCGTAGTGGCTGTGGTGGGGGGCCGGGTGGTGGGCCTCGATCGAGGCGATGTTCACGATCGCCCCGCGGCGGGAGCTGTCGCGCATGTGGCGGGCCGCTGCCTGGGTGCAGAGGAAGGTGGCGCGCAGGTTGGCGTCGACGACGGCGTCCCACTCCTCGTCTCGCATCTCGAGCAGCGGCGAGAGCGGGTAGATGCCGGCGTTGTTGACCAGGACGTCCAGGCCGCCGAGCTCCCGGACCACGGCGCTCAGCAGGCCCTCGACTTCTTGGCGGCGGGTCAGGTCGGCGGCCAGGACCAGCGCCCGCCCGCCCTCGGCCTCGATCGCCGCGGCGGTCTCCCGGGCGCCCTCCTCGCTGCGGTGGTAGTGGACGGCGACGGTGGCCCCGGCCTCGCCGAAGCGTCGGGCGATGCCGCTGCCGATGCCGGACCCGGCTCCGGTCACCAGCACCACGCGTCCGGCGAAGTCCAGTTGTCGATCGGGCTCGTGCATGCTTCCTCCGGGGCCGCTCAGTCCTCGGGGCGCTCGCCCCCCGGGGCCATCTTGACCAGGCGTGGCTCGAAGCGCGCCACGGTCTCGACCAGGTCCGACTGGGCCGCCATCACCTCGTCGATGTCCTTGTAGGCCATGGGCGCCTCGTCGAGGCCGGCGGAGAGCAGCTCGACGCGTCGCTCCCGGAGGAAGGCCTGCAGGTCCGGCCAGCGGAACGACTGCTTGGCCTTCTTGCGGCTCATCCGGCGGCCGGCACCATGGGCCGCCGAGTGGAGGGAGGTCGGCTCTCCCAGGCCTCGGACCACGTAACCCGGCGTGCCCATGGAGCCGGGGATGATGCCGAGGACGCCAGCCCCGGCAGGTGTGGCCCCCTTCCGGTGGACGATCACCCGACGAGAGCTGCCGTCGGGGGTCCGGTGGGTCTCCTTCCAGGCGAAGTTGTGGTGGTTCTCGACGTCGAGGAGGCGCTCCACGCCGAGGGCGCCCAGGATGTGGCGGTGGATCAGGTCGTGGTTGGCGGCGGCGTAGCGCCCCATCAGCTCCATCGCCGCCCAGTACTCCTGGCCGGCTTCGGTGTCCAGGTCGAGCCAGGCCAGGTGGGCGAGCTCGCGGGGCAGCTCCGGGTGGAGCTTCTGGGCCAGGCGGCTGTAGTGGGTGGCCACCTCGCCGCCGGTGCCGCGGCTGCCGCTGTGGGAGAGCAGGGCCAGGTAGCGTCCCTCGTCGAGGCCCAGGCCGGGCCGAAGCACGGTGAGCTCGCCGTACTCGGCGAAGTGGTTGCCGCTGCCCGAGGTGCCGAGCTGGGACCAGGCCTTGTCCTTGAGGCGGTCAGTGAGGGGAGACACGCGCCAGTTCTCGTCCATCACCGCGTGGCGCCGGCGGTGCCGGAAGCTGGCGCCGACGCCGAAGCGGGTCTCATGCTCGAGGGCGGTGCGAAGACTGTCGCGCTGGGTGTCGAGGGCGTCGAGCGGCAGGTCGAGCACGCTCATCTTCATCCGGCAGGCGATGTCCATCCCGACGGCGTAGGGGATGACGGCGTCCTCGGTGGCGAGCACGCCGCCGATGGGGAGGCCGTAGCCGACGTGGGCGTCGGGCATCAGGGCGCCCATCACCGAGACCGGCAGCCGCACCGCCCGCTCCATCTGGCGCAGCGCCTCGGCGTCGTGATCGCGGCCCCAGACCCGGTGCGGTGCGGGGCCGTCGCGTGCGGCGCGTGGCCGGGGGACCGAGGCCGCCTTGGCGAGCAGGCCCGCCAGCGTTCCGAACAGCTCGTGGTCCAGGAAGGACTCCGGCGATCCGGCCACCTTCTTGAGCTCGGCCCGGACCTCGCGCAGCGGCCAGTCGGCGGCCCGGGCGGCGGCGATGGCGTCCCAGGCGGCCTCCAGGCAGTGCCCGTCAGGGATGCCGAGGCGTCTGAGGTCGCGGGCCTTCATGGGGGGGAGACCTCGGCCGGGCAGGGGAGCCGCACGCGTTGCGCTGGTCTGGCGAGAGCCATGGCGAGGCCCCATGATACTCCGGCCGTCGGGTGGGCTCCTCGGTCCAGAAGGCCCCGGACACAGGCGGCCATGCCAGCCGTCGCCTGATGTCCGATTTCGTCACCTGGTGTCCGCTGGGGTGAGCGTAGTGTCCGATTTCGTCGCCTACGGCGGCGGCTCGGCGGGCTTCTTGGGCGATGGTCGGCGACAGCGGCCACGAGCCACTAGTCATTCGGCTGGAAGTGAGCCCACCCGTCCTCGATGGGAGTGAGCCAGCCTTCGGTGTACTCGCCGCCGCCAACCGTCGGCGGGTAGTGGCCCTCGGGCCAGTACACGAGCAACGGAACGGGGCCGCCCCCATGGGCCACCATCACCTCGAGCGACCAGCCCGAGGGTGATGCCGGCCCCAGCAGGGGACCGAGCCGGAACCACGGATGACAGGCAACGCCGGTGTCCGGCACCCGCGGCAGATACTCCGGCACCAGCGCCTGGAAGCTGCCGGGGGCGTGGCCGTTCTCCTCCTCGTAGGCCCGCACGGCAGCCACCAGCGGTGCGCCGTTCCTCGCGATCCGGGCCCACGAGCGCCGGCAGCTTCCTGCCACGATCGAGAGGCTCCACCACGTCACGCAGATCCAGGTCACGGCCAGTACCAGGCCGGCGCCAGCGCCCCTCCACCTGCGCCGAGCGGCACAGACCGCGCTTGCGCCCAGGCAGGTGACGGCTCCCACGAGGGCGAGGAAGACCGCCAACATCGGCCACAGCAGGCCGGCCGCTCGCAGCCCCCAGGGCTGATGGGAGGCGACCGCGCCGGCGGTGCCGACGGCGTAGACCGCGATCACGCCGAAGAAGACGAGCGCCCAGCGCTGCACCGGCGGAGCCGATCTCGCGATTCCCGTCAGATGCACGTGCAGCCACCGCACCAGCGGACGCGCTCGTTCACGATTCCGCGGACCGACCGGACGCAGAGGGTCTGATTGTCCCACGTGCAGCGATCAGCGGCGGCGCCCAGCAGGTGCTTCCGCACCCGCTCGGCAAGGTGTTCGCGCAGGGCGTCGGTGACGAGCTCCTGGACGGCGGGCGATGGGTGAAGGGCTTCGAGCCCCTGATGGGAGTGCAGCACCCCAGAGTACCGGCCGTGGGTCCCGGCTCGGAGGGCAGCCGCAGACCGGGGAACCAGCTCCTCCAGCGACAGGTCGGGACAGACACGGACCAGCCGCGTGCGGGAGAGCTGCTCGAGAGCCGCGTGGACGGCCCGCGCCTCTCGTCGATGAACCCTGCAGCCCGGCCACTCGGAAACGAGCCCCGCCTGGCGGCCCCGCCGGGTGAGCCATCGGATCTGGCTGGGCAGGCTCTTCAGGTCCATGATCAGTCGCCGCGCCGGGAGCCCGCAGGACGCCCGCGTCGGACGAGGGGAAGGCGCTCGATGGCGCTGGCTGCCCGACCGACCGTCGACGGCCACACCATGGCGAGCGTCAACCTCCTCCCAGGCTTCAACGTGGCTCCTGAGCCAGACTCCGGAGCTCGGCCTCCTGCGATGAGAGGGCTCTCTGCCGTGCAGAGTGGCCGAGCCCACTCACGGTGTCCCAGTCGGCCCCATGCTCGAGGAGGTGGCGGGCCATGCCGGCGTTGCCCTGCGCCACGGCGACGTGCAGGGGCGTCTCGGACATCTCGCCTGGTGCGTTGACGTCCGCGCCCGCACCCACGAGCGCCTTCGCCGCCTCGTCGTCGCCGGCCCAGAGCGCAGCATGCAGGGGGCTGTCGCCGCTCGAGTCCCGAGTCATGACCCCGACTCGCCCAACACCAATCCAGCCGGGCTCCTCAGCGAGATAGGCCAGGAACTCGTCCAGCCTCACGTAGCCTCCCCGCGTACCACTCCCGCACCGCGTGCCGAGCGCTGCCAGTCGGCGGGGAACGGCGCCTTCCGGCGCGCCGGGGTGCTCCTCGGTGGCTGGAACGGCTTCTTCGATGGCGCCTCCTCTCTCACCGGACCTTCATTCCCCGACTCGGTGTGGGCCGATGTGAAACCGCATCCCGGTCAGCCGGGCGTCCAGGTACATGATCGGGCGATAGGCGTAGTAGAGAAGGCGAGCCTGGACAGGGACGATCACGTACTCGCGCCCGTCCTGGCCCCAGACCTGGACATGAGTCCACCGAAAGCCGACGTAGGACCCTACGTAGACCGCCACGCCAAGCAGGCACAGCGCAACGAGCTTTCTCGTCTGCCGCCTCAACGCGTCGGGTTCGTACCGGTCACGCGCCCGGCTTCCACCGGATCCGCATCCCTTCTTCCGCGTCCCAATCAAAGCTCGTGATCTCAGCCCCTTCGGGAAGTGCGTCAAGCTGTGGGTGGAGTTGAGAGCAGATGAGCTGCCACGCACCGATATCGCCAAGCTCCACATTGCCGTTCTCGGCTGGCGCGCCGAGTCGCGGGTGAATCGCGTACCTGTAGCACTGACCAGCGGAGTAGGCGCGCCGCGTCCACTTCGCTTGGTGGGATGACGAATGGGTGAGGCATCGTCACGATGCTTCGATGACCTCCAGGATTCCTCTGTCCGTCGAACGCTCCAGATCAACCGCGGCGCCCGACTAGATGATGGCAGCCCGCGAAGCGGGCTGTCCCCAGCTCGTCCTGGGCGCCGGCAGTTGCATCTGGTTGTTGAACTCAGCCGCTTCGCGGCGGAGGCGGCGCGCACATCCGCCATAAGCGAAGCTTCCTCCGGTCGCTCCGGATCTGCAAGCGACCTTGGAGGAAGAGATG
>CAZNNH010000093.1:0-22532 GCA_964574335.1 uncultured Acidobacteriota bacterium
CGGGCACGCAGGGTGTGGGCGCCTGCGGGAAACTCGCCGGCCGTCATGCGGCGGCCGCCGAGCTGTAGGTGTCGGGGGCGTACGCCTCGTTCCCGTGCTCATGCTGGTCGAGACCGTCGATTTCCTCCTCCGGCGACACGCGCAGCCCGATCGTCATCTTGATCAGCTTGAAGAAGATGAACATGGTGGTGAACGTCCACAGGAAGGCAGCGCCGATCCCGATCAGCTGCACCTTCACGATCTCGAAGGTGACGCCATCGTGGTTGAACAGACCGGCGGCCAGCGTGCCCCAGGCTCCGCAGACCCCGTGGACGGAGATCGCGCCGACCGGGTCGTCGATCCGGATCCGGTCGAAGAAGAGCACGGCGAAGACGACCAGCACACCGGAGATCAGGCCGATCATCACGGCCGAGCCCGGGACCACGTTGGCGCAGGGGGCGGTGATGCCGACCAGGCCGGCCAGGGCGCCGTTGAGCGTCATCGTCGCCTCGGGCTTCTTCAGAAAGACCCAGGCGGTGATCATCGCGGCCACCGCGCCCGCCGCCGCCGACAGGTTGGTGTTGACGGCGATCAGGGCAATGTCGGTCGACGCCGCCGTGGTGCTGCCAGGGTTGAAGCCGAACCAGCCGAACCAGAGGATGAACACGCCGAGCGTGGCGAAGGCGAGATTGTGGCCGGGCATGGCCCGGGGCTTGCCGTCCTTGGTGTAGCGGCCGAGGCGCGGGCCGAGGGCGAGGGCGCCGGCCAAGGCGGCCCAGCCGCCGACGCTGTGGACGACCGTGGATCCCGCGAAGTCGATGAACCCCATCTTCTCGAGCCAGCCGCCGCCCTTGTAGAGGCTGCCCCAGGCCCAGCTACCGAACACCGGATACACGACGGCGCTGATGAAGGCGCTGTACAGGAGGTAGCTGACGAACTTGGTGCGCTCGGCCATCGCCCCCGACACGATCGTCGCCGCCGTGGCCGCGAAGACCACCTGGAACATCCAGAAGGCGTAGACCCACGGATCGGCCTCGGAGGCGAAGTCCGAGAGCATGAAGCCGGTGGTGCCGAACCAGCCGGTCGCGCTGACCCCGAACATCAGGCCGAAGCCGACCAGCCAGTAGGCGAGCGAGCCAATGGCGAAGTCCATCAGGTTCTTCATGCAGATGTTGACCGCGTTCTTGGCCCGGGTCAGCCCGGTCTCGACGAAGGCGAAGCCCGCCTGCATCAGGAACACCAGGAAGGCGGCGACCAGCGTCCAGACGAAGTCGGCATGCCGCTGGACCTTGGCGACGCTCTCCGCGGTCGCGACGCTCTCGGCGCTCGGCTCCTCGGAAGACGGAGCGGCCACCGCGTCCGGAGGCGGGGAGCTCTGCGCGTCGCCGGCGATCGCAGCCGTCTCGGGTGGCGTCGGTTGCTCCTGGGCGCCCGCCCAGGAGGCGGCGGCCAGTCCCAGAAACGTCACCACGGCAATCCTCATCGCGGTTGATCGAGTCGGCATCACCATCTCTCCCCCTTCTCTTGTTCTCTCTTCTCAGCCGGGTGGGCCCAACGCGACAAGGCGCCGTCACCCGCCAGCGTGAGGTTTGGCAAGGACGATGCCCACGCCGGCCGTCCAGGACGCCCGGATGTAACTCGTTGAAGGCTAGTTACTTGTTGGGATCGACGCGTTCGCCCGGCCGCCCGCGGACCGATCGAAGATGTGTGATCTCTGATTGTTGGATTCGAAAATGTAGGAAGAAGGCTACCGCGTCGAGCCGGTGGCGGAAGCCGTCACGTCGCCGAAGCGAGATGAGAACAGCTCCTGGACGGCGGTCATCTCGAGGCGGATGTGGCGGGCCAGTCGCTCCGATCCACGCTCCCAGTCCCGCTCGCCATAGCCCATGCGTCGGGCCAGAAACGCGAACTGCAGGGAGCCCGGGTCGGGAAGCACCAAGTCACGGGCGTCGCCCTTCACCATCCGCATTGCCTCGATCAGGCGCCTGAGGAACAGGTAGGCGGCTCGCAGCCGGGTGAACGCACGTCGCGACAGCAGCCCGACCTCGGCCAGCGCCGCGAGGGCCGGCAAGGTGGCCGGCGTGCGTAGCTGCGCATGCTCGTGGCCGTGCTGGATCTGGAGGTACTGGACGGCGTACTCGATGTCGAGTAGGCCGCCCGGGCTGTACTTCACGTTGATCCGGCCGGGCGTCACCAGCTCCCGCACCTGGCGCCGGCGTAGGTGCAGCGCCTGCTCGCGGTCCCAGGGCTGGCCTCCGTAGACGACGCGGTCGCGCTCGGCTTCGACCAAGTGCCCCAGCGTGTCGGATCCGGCTACCCAGCGCAGCTTGATCAGCGCCTGCCGCTCGAACGGCGCGGCCCCTCCGCCCGCCGCGTAGTACTCCTTCCACCGCGGGAACGGGCTGGCCAGGGGGCCCGCCTTGCCGTGGGGCCGAAGGCGGAGGTCGATGTGGAAGACGCCTTCCCGGCGCGCCTCGACCAGCTCGGACAGCTCCCGGACCAGCCGGTCGAAGTAGACGTCGTTGGCGATTGGCCGGGACCCGGTGGTGGTCCCCGCGCCATCGTAGACGGTGACGATCTCGATGTCCGAGGCGTATCCGATCTCGCGCCCACCCAGCTTTCCGAGGGCGCAGACGGCAAGGCGGCAAGCGCCGCCGTCCTCCAGCCGGGGCGGCCCGTGGGCCGCCTGCAGCTTGGCCTCGACCAGGGCCGTGGCCTCCTGGAGCACCACGTCGGCCAGGTCGCTGAGGGCGTGGGAGAAGCCCGCCAGATCTGCCGGGTCGCGCAGCCGTTCCAGGTCGATCCGGAACATCTCGCTGTCCTTGAAGGCGTTCAGCGCCCGCTTTCGGGATGCGTCGTCGGGCACCGCGGTCAGCCGGGAGCGGAGCGCGGCGCGCTGACCGGCCCGGTCCCGGTGGGGGTGTCCCCGGGTCAGGCCATCGAGCACCGGCATCAGGTGCTCGAAGTCGTTCCGCAGCAGCTCCTCCCAGAGGAACTCGCTGCTCCCCAGAAGCTGGGCCAGGAGATCGAGGCCTTCGCGCTCCTCGACGATCCGGAAGCGGGAGCCGCTCGGGTCGCGCTCGAGGACCTTGTCGAGGAACTGGTCGAAGTAGCGGATCGCGCGTCCCGGGTCCGGGGCGCGCGGGAGGAAGTGCGTGAACTGCTCGATCAGCACCACGGCCTTGGCCAGGACCGCCTGGTCGCGACGATCGGCGATCCGTCGACCCTGGCGGTCCGAGATGTAGAAGCGATCGCGCGCCTCTTCACCGCGGCTCTCGATCCGCACTCGGTGGATGTAGATGCCTCGCAGCGCCAGTGCGTTCGAGAAGGCGTAGAGGAAGCCCGGGGTGTCCCGGGTGTAGACGTCCATCACCGTCCAGCGCTTCGAGACACGGTTGCTGAAGCGGACCTTCACCGGGTCGATCCGCCCGGAGAAGCCGCCGCGGCCTCGGCTGAGGCGGCTGATCAGGCGCTGGTTGAGGCGCTCACGGGCGCCTTCGAGGTCGCCCCCGACCAGAAGCGCCTCCAAGCGCCGGAGCTCCCGGAGCAGCTCAGCCTGCTCGTTGCCGGCGAACCGCTCGCCGGCAACGACTCGCACCTCGAAGGCGTCGACGATCTTGCTGCGTGAGGCGCCCGGCTGGCGTCGGCCGGGCCGCTGGCCTGGCTCACGCTCAGGCGGCGGCGCGGTGGGCTTGGCGAATGTGTAGCTGTGGCCGGACTGGATGTCGAGGCCGGAGGACGCCAGAAGACCGCACAGCAGCGAGAACTCCGAGAAGTAGTCGTAGGCGACCACCACGATCCCGAGCCGGCGCTCGTCCAGGGGGGTCAGCTCGACCTGAACTGGACACTCCGCGTCGAGGGCCTCGGCCATCGCCATGTGGCGGCAGATCTCGTCCGGAGCGAAGCGCACGAAGTAGTCGCGATCGAGCCGGCTGACGAAGTCGTGGATGGTCGAGTCGCTGGCCTCCGGGCACAGCTCACGTAGGGTTCGTGCCAGGCCGGTTTGCCGATGCGAAGGTCGGCGGATACGGCCGGAGTCGGAGCTCACCACGCGGGCCTCGCCAGCCCCTGCAGCCTAGCACACCTGTCTCGGATTTAGCTGAGCCGGCGGCACTTGGCGCTGTGGCACGGGACGGCGCCCGCGCGCGGCGACTGCTTGGGTCCGGAACGCGCCTTGCTGTATCGTGGATGGGGCCGGCATCCGAGCCGCCATTCCGACAAGAAAGTCGTAGCATGAGCGGACTCGAGACAAGACCGTCGATGAGGATCGATCATCAGAGAATCGACTCGCACGCCGACGAGCGGCTGGACGTGCGAGTTGGTCACGCCGAGCGGCTCGAGGCCTTCAGAGGCTTCCTGAAGCTCGAGACCCGACGGCTCCGCACCCGCCATCGTTTCGGGCTGGGTGGCGTCGAGATCGCTGCCGGCCGAGCCTATCTGGTCGACCTGGTGGTGAAGCGGGCGTTCCAGACCGCCAGCCGGCCAGGTGAGGCGCCGGGTCTGGCGGTGGCGGCCATCGGCGGCTATGGCCGCCGGGAGCTCGCGCCCCACTCGGACGTGGATCTCCTGTTCCTCCACGATGGTCGCAGCGCCAGCCAGGCCCAGGCCCTGGTGGAGCAGATGCTGGTCCTGCTCTGGGACGTGGGCCTTCGGGTCGGGCACAGCTTCAGATCGGTGGAGGACTGCCTGGCGATGGCCCGACGCGACCTCCACTCCCGCAACGCGATGGCGGATGCCCGCCAGATCGCCGGCCAGGCCGAGCTCTTCTCGGGCTTCGATCAGGCCCTCGAGCGCACCGTCTACCGGAGCGGGCGCCTGACCGACGGCTTCGTCGAGGAGATGCGGCACGAGTGGCAGCAGCGTCGGGAGCGCTTCGGCCACGTCGTCTGCGTGCTGGAGCCCAACGTCAAGGAGGGGGCCGGGGGGCTGCGTGACCTGCACACGGTGAGCTGGCTGGCGCGGGTGAAGCTGGGCTGCCGAGGCCTCCAGGCCCTGCGCTCCCAGGGCATCGTCTCCGAGGCCGAGTCCCAGGGCCTGTCTCGCTGCTACGACTTCCTCAGCCGAGTCCGCAACGAGGCCCACTTCACCACCGGTCGCTGCACCGACATCCTCTCGCTCGACCTCCAGCCGACCCTGGCGGCGCAGCTCGGCTACGGGGCGCGTCGCGGCCTCAGACCCTCGGAGCTCCTGATGCGCCACTACTACCGGCGCGCCAACGACCTGCTCGCCACCTGCGAGGGGATCCTGGAACGGCTCTGGGGCTCGCGACCCAGGCGCCGGATCCTGGGGGTCAAGCCGTTCGGACGGATGGGCGGCTTCGAGGTCCACGCCGGTCGGCTCCAGGCCCGGCTCGGGGCGTCGACGGGGGAGACCGACCCCTACTGGCTGTTCGATCTCTTTGAGGCCGCCCAGCAGGCCGAGGTCCCGCTCTCCAAGGAGCTGAGCCTCCTGGTGCGCGACCGCCTCCGGCTGGTCGATCGCCGGTTCCGGTGCTCTGCCAGGACGGGGCGTGAGCTGATGCGGGTCCTGAGCCGCCCCGGCCACGTCGCCGCCTCCCTGCGTCAGATGCACGAGACCGGCTTTCTCGGTCGCCTGCTCCCCGAGTTCGGGTTCATCACCTTCCTGGTCCAGCACGACCACTACCACCGGTTCACCATCGACGAGCACACGCTGGAGGCGGTGGCGGCCCTCGACGCGGCGGCCCGGGCCGAGGAGGGACCGCTGCTTCCCTTTGCCCGAGCCATGTCGGAGCTGGAGCGGCCGGCGACCCTCTACCTGGGCCTGCTGCTCCACGACATCGGCAAGGGGCGGGGCGGCGGGCACGTCCCGAAAGGGGCCCAGATCGCCGAGCGGGTGTGTCGGCGGTTGGGGTTCGAGGCGCACGAGACCGACGACGTGGTGTTCCTGGTCCGCTGCCATCTGATGATGTCGCAGATCTCGCAACGCCGCGATCTCAACGAGGACCGGCCGATCGACGAGCTGGTCGCCGAGGTACGCTCCCTCGATCGCCTCAACCAGCTTCTCCTGCTCACCTACGCCGACGGCTCGGGGATCGCGCCCGGGGCCTGGAACGATTGGAAGGCGGCGTTGCTGCTGGAGCTGTACGCCCGAGCCCGAGAGCGGCTGACCGGCTCGGCCGAGGCGGCGTCGGGACGGCACGCGCCGAGCTACCGCGAGCGTGCGGTCCGCGAGCTGGCGCCGGAGCTCCCGCCGAGCGAGGTGGAAAGGCACCTGGCGCTGCTGCCCGATCGGTATCTGAAGGCCACCGGGCTCGAACGCCTGCGGCGGCACCTACGGATGGTGGCCGAGCTTCACGCCTCGAACCCGGTCCTGCGTTGGCGGAGCCGTGGCGAGGGGCGGCCCGACGAGGTGACCGTGTGCACCCGGGACGGGCCCGGGTTGTTGGCACGGCTGGCCGGGACCCTCACCGCGCATGGCCTCAGCATCCTGAGCCTCGACCTGTTCACCCGGGAGGACGGGGTGGTGCTGGACACCTTCCGGGTGGCCGGCGGCGGCGGCCCGCTGGGCCCGCTGGAGTCGGCGCTTCGTCAGAAGGTCGAGGAGGGTCTCCGGGGCGCCATCGAAGGCCGCTATGATGTAGAGGAAGCGGTTCGGCGCTGGCAGGCCAAGGCGCGCCCCCGGCGACGACGGCGGCTGCCTCCGGGGCGGCCGGGGGTCTCGTTCGACAACGACGCCTCGGCCAGCCGGACCGTGGTGGAGGTGCGTGCCGATGACCAGCCGGGACTGGTCCACCGGATCGCGATCACGCTGGCTGGCAACGGGATGACGATCCACCTGGCCAAGATCGCCACCGAGAAGAGCCAGGCGCTGGACGTCTTCTACGTCACCGACTTCGGGGGTCAGAAGCTGACCGAGGGGCAGATGCACCACGTCGAGCGGGCTCTGCTGAGGGCCCTGGAAAGGGCCGAGGAGAGTGGAGGAGGAGGCCGATGAGAAAGGTCGAGGCGATCATCAGGCCGCATCTGCTGGATGCCGTCAAGAACGCGCTGCAGGAGATGGGCGTGGTCGGGATGACCATCCTCGAGGTGAAGGGCTTCGGCAGGCAGAAGGGGCACACCGAGACCTACCGGGGCAGCGAGTACGTGGTCGACCTCCTTCCGAAGATCAAGATCGAGGTCCTCCTCTCCGAGGACCTGGTCGACCAGGCCGTCGACGTCATCGCCTCGACCGCGCGCACCGGCAAGTTCGGGGACGGCAAGATCGTCGTCACCCCCGTCGAGCAGGTGATCCGCATCCGCACCGGCGAGCACGGCGAAAGCGCCCTCTAGCCCGCCGTCGAACCCGCTCCGACCAGCATCGTAGGGTACCCACAAAAACGTAGGTCTCTCGAGGTCCGGCTGCGCGGCCGTATGCTCCCGTCGAACAAGGGCCCCGGCCATTCTGAGACTCGAACGTAGCCTCGTCCCAAGCAATCATACAAAAAAGTCGCAACACGAACCCAGGGTATGCCCGGGGCCGAGCCGGCTGGCTCCGTGTAAACCAATGCAGGGCAAGGAATAGCTGGCGACTGTCTGGGTTCGACCCCGGAGTGGAATGGGCGTTGCATCTCCGCGGTGACGTCAAGCCACACCCGGCACGGCCGGCACGAGGGTGGCCCACCAGAAGAGGAGAGGGGATGAAGAAGATCGAGACCGTCATCAGACCACATCTGCTAGAGGCGGTGAAGAACGCTCTGCAGGAGGTGGGTGTCGTCGGCATGACGATCAGCGAGGTCAAGGGCTTCGGGCGCCAGAAAGGTCACACCGAGACCTACCGGGGGAGCGAGTACCAGGTGGACTTCCTGCCCAAGGTCAAGATCGAGGTGGCCCTGCCCGAGGAGCTCGCAGAGGCCGCCGTGGAAGCCGTGGTGAAGACGGCCAAGACGGGCAAGTTCGGGGACGGCAAGGTGTTCGTCTCGTCGCTGGAGGACGTGGTCCGGATCCGAACCGGGGAGCGTGGCGAGCAGGCGCTCTGAGGCTCGAGAGCCGGTTACTTCGCGTTTGCCCAGCAAAGGGGCACTAGGAGGAAGAACGACAGATGGGACCAGAAGCAAAGGTCGTCGCAGACACCCTGTGGGTCGTGATCGCGGCCTGCCTGGTGTTCTTCATGAACGCGGGCTTCGGGATGCTGGAGACCGGGCTGTGCCAGGCCAAGAACGCGGTCAACATCCTGGCCAAGAACTACATCGTCTTCGCCATCTCGTCCTTGGCCTTCTGGGCCGTGGGGTTCGGGCTGATGTTCGGGGACGGCAACGCCGTGGTGGGCCTGAGGGGCTGGTTCCTGGGCGGCCCCGACAACAGCCCGGCCACCGGGGACGCCTACCTGGGGGTCTTCTCCGCGCTCAGCTGGACTGGCGTCCCGCTGGCGGCCAAGTTCTTCTTCCAGCTCGTGTTCGCGGGGACCGCGGCGACCATCGTCAGCGGCGCCGTGGCCGAGCGGATCAAGTTCCTGAGCTTCATCCTCTTCTCCTTCCTGCTGGTCGCCGTCATCTACCCGATCGGCGGCCACTGGGTGTGGGGGGGCGGCTGGCTCGGCAGCGCCGGGTTCCAGGACTTTGCCGGCTCCACCGTCGTGCACAGCGTGGGTGGCTGGGCGGCGTTGGCCGGGGTGCTGCTGCTCGGGGCACGCAGCGGCAAGTTCCGGGGTGGGAAGGTGTTCCCGATCCCGGGCCACAACATGAGCCTGGCCACGCTGGGAGCGATGATCCTCTGGCTGGGGTGGTTCGGTTTCAACCCGGGGAGCACGATGGCCGCCGACCCTGCCGTCATCGCCAGCGTCGCCCTCAACACCAACATGGCGGCGGCGGCCGGCTGTCTCTCGGCGACCGCCGTGGCCTGGCTGATGCTCGGCAAGCCCGACCTCAGCATGATCCTCAACGGAACCCTGGCCGGGCTGGTGGCGATCACCGCGCCCTGTGCCGCCGTGGGCCTTACCAGCTCGGTGATCATCGGTGCGGTCGCCGGGGTGCTGGTGGTCTTCTCGGTGCTGTTCTTCGACCGGGTCAAGATCGATGATCCCGTGGGCGCGCTCAGCGTCCATCTGGTCAATGGCGTCTGGGGCACCTTCTCGGTGGGGCTGTTCGCCGCCGAGGGCGGCCTGTTCCTGGGCGGTGGCGTCGCGCTCGCGCTCACCCAGCTCAAGGGGATCGTGGCGGTGGGCGCCTTCGCCTTCGCGGCCAGCTTCGTCTTCTGGCTGCTGATCAAGCTCACCATGGGCATCCGCGTCTCCCCCGAGGAGGAGCAGGAGGGGCTCGATACCGGCGAGCACGGCATGGAGGCCTATCCCGGGTTCACCGCTCCCGCATCCTTGTCCATGGGAGTCCACAAAGCCTAACACCCGAGCGCCGTCCGCTCGTCCATTCGCACCGTTTCACCAGGTGGGCGGGGGTCGTGGCCCTCCGCCTCCCGCCGACGAGAGTCCGGTACCTGTCTGCCTAGAGGAGGCGTGTATGCTGAGATCAGGGAGTCTGTGTGGTTTGGTGGTCTCGACGATGGCGGTGTTGGGTGGCTCCGCGGCCCAGGCGGCCGAGGGGACGGTGAGCGTCGACTTCCTCTCCGCCTACGTCTGGCGCGGGATCACCGTCAACGACACGGGTGTCGCCCAGTTCGCGCTGGACGCGGGCGAGCTCGAGGTCGGCGAGCTGCCCCTCAGCTTCAACGTCTGGGGGAACCTGGACCTCGGAGACAACGACGGGGCGCTCAAGAGCGGCGCGGTCTCGGAGATCGACCTGACCGTGACCCTCGGTCTGCCCGCCGGGTTCAGCGCGGGCTTCATCGACTACACGTTCCCGGCGATCTTCGACGACGCACCGGGTCTCCCGGCCACCCAGGAGGTCTTCCTCTCTTGGAGCAAGGAGCTGGTGGTCACCCCGACGGTGTCCCTCTACTACGACGTGGGTGCCGTCGACAGCGTCTACGGGACGGTGGGCCTGGGCTGGAGCCGGGCGCTCGGCGAGAAGGTCTCGCTCGACCTCTCCGGCCAGGTGGCCTACGCCGGCGAGAAGTTCGCCGAGTTCTACAGCGGCGGCACCAAGAGCGGCTTTCACGACTACCTGGTCGGGGCCAGCTTGTCGTACCAGGCGGCCGAGGCCGTCAGCCTCAGCGCGCAGATCAACTACACGGGCTCGCTGGACAAGGAGGTCCTCACCGAGCAGGATCTGGGGTTCTTTGGCGGAGTCGGTGTCGCGTTCACGTTCTGAGGATCCGACAAATCCGTGGGAATCTGAGGAGAAATATCCATTCTTGTTCGGGCGGCGTCGGTCGCCCACTCGGCCCAGCGGCGCTCAACTCTCTGACCTGTCGCGTGATATTGGTGTGACCGCGCCGTGGGCCGGGTTGGGTACGGCACTTGCACAGACAGCGGCGGGACGCACGGGCCCAGCGGCCCGTCCACTCAGGAAAGGAGACGCAAGCGGATGACGCCGAAAGAGGTCGTTCAGTTGGCCAAGGACCAGGGCGCCAAGATGGTCGATCTGAGGTTCATCGACATTCCCGGTCTCTGGCAGCACTTCTCCATCACTGCCGGTGACCTGACCGAGGACCTCTTCGAGGAGGGGATCGGCTTCGACGGCTCGTCGATCCGTGGCTTCCAGACCATTGACGAGTCGGACATGCTGCTGATGCCCGATCCGGACACCGCCGTGATGGACCCGTTCACGAAAATCCCGACGCTGGTCCTGATCTGCAACGTCAAGGACCCGGTGACCGGCGAGAGCTACACCCGCGACCCGCGGTACGTCGCCCGCAAGGCCGAGGCCTATCTGAAGAAGGCGGGCATCGCGGACGTGGCCTACTTTGGCCCCGAGCCCGAGTTCTTCATCCTGGACTCGGTCCGCTTCGATCAGAGCTACAACTACGCCTTCCACTACCTCGACTCCGAGGCGGGCTTCTGGAACTCCGGACGGGAGGGCACGCCCGACCGACCCAACCTGGGCTACAAGCCCCGCTACAAGCAGGGGTACTTCCCGGTCCCACCCATGGACCAGTTCATGGACCTGCGGGCCGAGATGGTGCTGGCCATGCAGGAGGTCGGGATCCAGGTCGAGGTGCACCACCACGAGGTCGCGACTGGGGGCCAGAGCGAGATCGACATGCGGTTCGACAGCCTGACCAAGACCGCCGACAACGTGCTCTGGTTCAAGTACTGCACCAAGAACACCGCCCGCAGGCACGGCAAGACCGTGACCTTCATGCCCAAGCCGATGTTCCAGGACAACGGCTCGGGGATGCACGTCCACCAGTCCCTGTGGAAGGGGGGGAAGAACCTCTTCTTCAAGAAGGGGACCTATGCCGATCTCTCCGACCTGGCCCGGTACTACATCGGCGGGATCCTCAAGCACGCCCCGGCGCTGTGCGCCCTGATCGCGCCCACCACCAACTCGTACCGGCGGCTGGTGCCGGGCTACGAGGCGCCCATCAACCTGGCCTACAGCCAGCGCAACCGGTCGGCGGCCGTCCGCATCCCCATGTACTCGGCCTCCGAGAAGGCCAAGCGGATCGAGTTCCGCACCCCAGACCCGACCTGCAACCCGTACCTGGCCTTCGCCGGCTGCCTGATGGCCGGCCTCGATGGGATCGCCAACAAGCTGGACCCCGGCGACCCGCTGGACAAGGATCTGTACGAGCTGCCGGCCGAGGAGGCCAAGGCGATCAAGAAGCTGCCCGGCTCCCTGGACGCCGTGCTCGATCACCTCGAGCAGGACCACGAGTTCCTGCTGAAGGGCGACGTCTTCACCAAGGACGTGATCGGGAACTGGATCGAGTTCAAGCGCAAGCAGGAGGTCGACGCGATCCGCCTCCGCCCACATCCGTGGGAGTTTGCACTATACTTCGACATCTAGGCGGGCGGGTTTCGATCATGGCGGGACGAGGGCGACATGGGCGACCGGCGGCAGAAGCCTGCCGGCACTTCTGTCGACTCGTCCCGGTCCGTCCGTCCCGCCTGAAGCGAACCGCCGTCACCAGGGGCCAAGGGATGATGGCCTGATCCGAAACCCACCCGGACCGGCAAAGGGCCATCATCCAGAGAGGGTGATGGCCCTTTGTCGTCGTGGGCAACAGGAGGGGCAGGGCGATGCGGCGCAGCGACCGGGTACCGGCACAGGGGCTCTACGACCCCCAGCACGAGCACGAGGCCTGTGGTGTGGGTTTCGTGGTCGACGCCAAGGGGCGCAGGTCCCACCAGATCGTGGCCGGCGGTCTCCAGATCCTCACCAACCTCGAGCACCGGGGGGCCTCGGGCTCCGAACCCAACACCGGCGACGGGGCCGGGCTGATGGCGCAGGTGCCGCACCGCTTCCTCTCCCGGGTCTGCGGGGGGCTCGGCATCCGGCTTCCCGAGCCCGGCAGCTACGGCGTCGGGATGGCCTTTCTGCCCCGGGGCGAGGATGACCGCACCGAGGCCGAGCGGCTGATCGGCAGCGTCATCGAAGACGCGGGGTTCACCCACCTCGGCTGGCGCGACGTGCCCACCGACAACTCGTCGCTGGGCGAGGCGGCCAAGGCGGCCGAGCCGATGATCCGCCAGCTTTTCGTGGCCCCCAGGGAGCCAGTGGCCGACCCGGAGGTCTTCGAGCGCCGCCTCTACGTCCTGCGCCGCTCGATGGAGAACGCGGTGCTCGGGACCTCGATCCCGGAGCGCGAGATCTTCTACATCGCCTCGCTGTCGGCGCGCACCCTGGTCTACAAGGGGATGCTGAACGCCCGGCAGCTCGCCCTCTACTTTCCCGACCTCGGCCAGGAGGACTTCGAGAGCGCCATCGCCCTCGTCCACTCGCGCTTCAGCACCAACACCTTCCCCAACTGGGCGCGGGCCCACCCCTACCGCTTCATCGCCCACAACGGCGAGATCAACACCCTACGCGGCAACATCGCCTGGATGCACGCCCGGGAGAGCCTGTTCGCCTCGTCGCTGCTGGGCGACGACATCGAGAAGATCAAGCCGGTGATCGACAAGGACGGCAGCGACTCGGCGATGTTCGACAACGTCCTGGAGCTGCTCACCCTGACCGGTCGCTCGCTCCCCCACGCGGTGATGATGATGGTTCCGGAGCCGTGGAGCGGGCACGAGTCGATGAGCGCCGACAAGCGGGCCTTCTACGAGTTCCACTCCTGCCTGATGGAGCCCTGGGACGGGCCGGCGGTGGTCGCCTTCACGGACGGGGTCCGGGTCGGTGCGGTGCTGGACCGCAACGGCCTGCGCCCCTCGCGCTACTACGTGACCAAGGACGACCTGGTGGTGATGGCCTCCGAGGTGGGCGTCCTCGACATCGATCCGGCGCGGATCCTGCACAAGGGCCGGCTGCAGCCGGGACGTCTGTTCCTGGTGGACACCGCCGAGGGTCGGGTGGTGGCGGACGAAGAGCTGAAGCAGCGCATCGCCACCGAGAGACCCTACAAGTCCTGGGTTCGCGAGCACATGATCTCGCTCAGCGACCTTCCCGAGCCCGCCTCGGTCATCGAGCCCGACCACGAGACGGTCCAGCAGCGGCAGCGGGCCTTCGGCTACACCACCGAGGACGTGCGGCTGCTGATCGCTCCGATGGCGGGACAGGCCAGCGAGGGGATCGGCTCGATGGGGGCCGACACGCCGCTGGCGGTGCTGTCGCAGCGCCCCCAGCTCCTCTACAACTACTTCAAGCAGCTCTTCGCCCAGGTCACCAACCCGCCGGTGGACGCGATCCGGGAAGAGCTGATCATGGCCGTGGACACGTCGATCGGGCCGGAGATCAACCTGCTCGAGCCGCGGCCGGAAAGTGCCCGCCAGATCCGGCTGCTGACCCCGATCCTGCGCAACGAGGAGCTGGAGCGGCTCCGGGGCCTGGACGGCTCTGCGGCCTCACACGGCTACCGGTCGGCCACCTTGCCGATGCTTTTCCCGGCCCGGGAAGGGGCGGCCGGCCTGGAGCGGGCGGTCTCTGACTTGTGCCGGGCGGCCAGCGACGCCCTGGCCCGGGGCGCCGACGTGGTGATCCTCTCCGATCGGGGCGTGGGCCCCGACCGTGCCCCGATCCCGGCGCTCCTGGCGGTGTCGGCGGTCCACCACCACCTGATCCGGGAGGCCACCCGGACCCGATGCGGCCTGGTGGTGGAGAGCGGCGAGCCGCGTGAGGTCCACCACTTCTCGCTGCTGATCGGCTACGGGGCCAGCGCCATCAACCCCTACCTCGCCTTCGAGACGATCCACGACATGGTGGCGCAGGGCCTGCTGCCCGACATCGACGCGGCGGAGGCGGAGCGGCGCTACGTCAAGGCCGCCAGCAAGGGCGTGGTCAAGGTGATCTCGAAGATGGGGATCTCCACGGTCCAGAGCTACCACGGCGCCCAGGTCTTCGAGGCCATCGGGCTGGACCCGGAGCTCGTCTCCAGGTACTTCACCTGGACGCCGTCGCGGGTCGGAGGGGTGGGAATGGACGTGATCGCCCGCGAGGTGGAGATGCGGTTCGACCACGCCTTCCCGCGGCGCCCCTCGAACGCGCACGGCCTGGAGCCGGGTGGCCTCTACCAGTTCCGCAGCGACGGCGAGTACCACCTCTTCAACCCCGAGACCGTGCACCTGCTCCAGCAGGCCTGCCGCAACGGCAGCTACGACACCTTCCGGCAGTACAGCGCCGTGGTGAACGACCACTCACGCAGCCTGTGCACGCTGCGCGGGCTGATGGAGCTGAAGGCCGCAGGGGAGCCGGTGCCGCTTCAGGAGGTGGAGCCGATCGAGGCGATCCTGGCGCGCTTCAAGACCGGGGCGATGTCGTACGGCTCGATCAGCCAGGAGGCGCACGAGGCGCTGGCCGTCGCCATGAACCGGATCGGCGGCAAGAGCAACACCGGCGAGGGCGGCGAGGACCCGGCCCGGTACCTGCTGGACCCGAGCGGCGACTCGCGTTCCAGCGCGATCAAGCAGGTGGCCTCGGGGCGCTTCGGCGTTACCAGCGAGTACCTGGTCAACGCCAAGGAGCTGCAGATCAAGATGGCCCAGGGCGCCAAGCCGGGGGAGGGGGGACAGCTCCCCGGCCACAAGGTCTACCCCTGGATCGCCAAGGTCCGCTACTCGACCCCGGGGGTGGGTCTCATCTCGCCCCCCCCGCACCACGACATCTACTCGATCGAGGACCTGGCGGAGCTGATCTTCGACCTCAAGAACGCCAACGACCAGGCCCGGATCAGCGTCAAGCTGGTGGCCGAGGTCGGCGTGGGCACGATTGCCGCCGGAGTGGCCAAGGCCCACGCCGACGTGGTCCTGGTCAGCGGCTACGACGGCGGTACCGGGGCCTCGCCGCTGACCAGCATCAAGCACGCCGGGATCCCCTGGGAGCTGGGACTGGCCGAGACCCACCAGGTGCTGCTGCTCAACGACCTACGCAGCCGGATCACGGTCGAGACCGACGGCCAGCTCAAGACCGGCCGCGACGTGGTGGTGGCGGCGCTGCTGGGCGCCGAGGAGTTCGGCTTCGCCACCGCCCCGCTGGTCGCCCTCGGTTGCGTGATGATGCGGGTCTGCCAGCTCAACACCTGCCCGGTCGGAGTGGCCACCCAGGACCCGCGGCTGCGCAAGAAGTTCGCCGGCCAGCCCGAGCATGTCGTCCACTTCATGCGCTTCGTGGCCCAGGAGGTCCGCGAGCTGATGGCGAGCCTGGGCTACCGGCGTCTGGTCGACATGGTGGGCCGGACCGACCGGATCGAGATGCGGGCGGCGGTCGACCACTGGAAGGCGCGTGGGCTCGACTTCTCCAACATCCTCTATCAGCCCGACGTGCCCGTCTCGGTGGGCCGGCACTGCCAGATCCCACAGGACCACGGCCTCGACAAGACCCTGGACCGGACCACGCTGCTGGAGCTGTGCCGGCCTGCTCTCGAGGAGGGGAAGCCGGTGGCGGCGACCCGGCCGATCCGCAACCGTCACCGGGCGGTGGGCACCCTCCTGGGCAGCGAGGTGACCCGGAGGTACGGCTCCAAGGGGCTCCCCGACGACACCATCCGGTTGCACTTCCAGGGATCGGCGGGACAGAGCTTTGGGGCCTTCCTCCCCCCGGGCATCACCCTGATCCTCGAGGGCGACTCCAACGACTACACGGGCAAGGGGCTCTCGGGCGGCAAGATGATCGTCTATCCGCCGCGCAAGTCGAGCTTCGCCGCCGAGGACAGCGTGATCATCGGCAACGTGGCCTTCTACGGAGCCACCCGGGGCGAGGCCTACATCCGGGGGATGGCCGGCGAGCGGTTCTGCGTCAGGAACAGCGGCCTCCAGGCGGTGGTCGAGGCGGTGGGGGACCACGGCTGCGAGTACATGACCGGAGGGAGGGTGGTGGTGCTGGGGGCCACCGGCCGCAACTTCGCCGCCGGGATGTCGGGTGGGATCGCCTACGTCTTCGACGTGGACGGCGAGTTCGAGCATCGCTGCAACCGGGGGATGGTGTCCCTGAGCCGGCTCGACGACGCGGCGGAGATCGGCCTGGTCCGTGACCTGGTGACCCGACACGTGGACTACACCGACAGCCAGCGCGGCCGGACCATCCTGCGGGCCTGGGACTTCTGGCTGCAGCGGATCGTCAAGGTGATGCCCAACGACTACGCGCGGGTGCTCGAGGCGCAGCGCCAGGTCCGCGAAGCGGGCCTGTCGGACGAGGAGGCCGAGATGGCTGCCTTCGAGCTGAACGCCCGCGCCCTGCAGACCCGGGCCGCCGGCCACTGAGACGGAAGGGGAGGAGATGGGCAAGCCCACCGGTTTTCTCGACTACTCGCGCGAGCTGCCCCAGTCGCGAAAGCCCAAGGACCGCATCGGCGACTGGCAGGAGTTTCGCCAGCCCCTGCCGAGCTCGAAGCTGCAGGAGCAGGGCGCGCGCTGCATGGACTGCGGCCTCCCCTTCTGCCACACCGGCCAGGTGCTGGCCGGGATGGCGGCCGGCTGCCCGATCCACAACCTGATCCCCGATTGGAACGACCTGGTCTACAAGGGGCACTGGCGTCAGGCGCTCTTGCGGCTGCACAAGACCAACAACTTCCCGGAGTTCACCGGGCGGGTCTGCCCGGCCCCCTGTGAGGGCTCCTGCGTGCTGGGGATCAGCGAGCCCCCGGTCACCATCAAGAGCATCGAGTGCGCCATCATCGACCGTGGCTTCGACGAAGGCTGGGTGACCGCAGAGCCGCCCGCCACCCGCACCGCCAAGAAGGTGGCCGTGGTCGGGTCGGGCCCGGCCGGCCTGGCCTGCGCCGCCCAGCTCAACCGTGCCGGTCACTGGGTGACCGTGTTCGAGCGCGCCGACCGGGTCGGCGGGCTTCTCATGTACGGCATCCCCAACATGAAGCTCGACAAGCGGGTGGTCGAGCGTCGCGTCGAGCTGCTGGCGGAGGAGGGGGTCCGCTTCGAGACCGGCGTCGAGGTGGGGCGGGACCTGGCGGTCGGACGGCTGCGCGAGGAGTTCGAATCGGTGGTGCTGTGCGGCGGCGCCTCTCAGGCGCGCGACCTGCCGGTGCCCGGCCGCGATCTCGGCGGCGTCCATCTGGCCATGGAGTTCCTCACCGCGGCCACCCGGCGGCTGCTCGAGGGGCGGGCAGAGGAGCCCGAGATCAGCGCCCGGGACAAGGACGTGGTGGTGATCGGCGGCGGCGACACCGGCACCGACTGTGTGGGTACGGCGCTGCGCCAGGGCTGTCGGCGCCTCATCCAGCTCGAGATCCTTCCCAAGCCGCCGGCGGTGCGGGCCGAGGACAACCCCTGGCCGCAGTGGCCCAAGGTCCACCACCTCGACTACGGGCAGGAGGAGGCGGCGGCGGTGTTCGGCGATGACCCGCGCCAGTTCTGCGTGATGACCAAGCGGCTGGTGGGCGACGAGGGCGGGCAGGTGCAGGAGATCCACACGGTGGCGGTCGAGTGGGTGAAGGATGCCAGCGGCCGCTCCCAGCTCCGCGAGGTGGCGGGGACCGAGCGCGCCTGGTCGGCCCAGCTCGTGCTCCTGGCGATGGGTTTCGTGGGGTCCGAGCGCGGCCCCCTGCTCCAGGAGCTCGGCGTCGAGCTCGACGCGCGGGGCAACGTGGCCACGGACGCCAACAAGATGACCAACGTGGCCGGGGTCTTCGCCGCCGGCGACATGGCCCGGGGGCAGTCGCTGGTGGTGTGGGCGATTGCCGAAGGGCGTCGCGCCGCGCGCTGCGTCGACCAGTACCTGATGGGGGAGAGCCAACTGCCGTGACGGCCCGCGGGCGTCATCCCCGGTCTTCCTTCGAGGTTGGACCCCGGGAGGATCTCCCCGCCCACCCGGTGCTGCGGACACGATGATCCTGATCGGCATCGTGGTCGGGGCGCTGGTGGCGTTTCTCGCCCCCGGCGCCGTGCTCTGGATGCGCCCGGCGCTGCAGCCGGCCTTTGCGGTGACGATGCTGGCGGTGGGGGCGCTGGTGCGCCCCGAGCAGGTCCAGGCCTTCGCCCGGACGCCGCTGCGGCCGCTCTTGGGTCTCCTGGCCCAGTACACGATCATGCCCCTGTGCGCGTGGGCCGTCTCGCTCGGATTCGACGACCCGCAGCTCCGCACCGGGATCGTGCTGGTGGGCTGCATGCCCGGGGCCATGGCCTCGAACGTGATGACGGTGCTGGTGGGCGGAGACCTGATCCTCTCCGTGACCATGACCACGCTGGCGACGCTTCTGTGCCCGCTCATGATCGCCACCTGGCTCCCGCTGCTGGCGGACGCCCGGATCCATGTGCCGGTGGCCGGCCTGGCCTGGAACGCCGCCTGGATGGTGGTGGTCCCGGTCCTGATCGGGATCGGCCTGCGCCGGCTGCGGCCGCAGCTCTCGACCCGGTTCGACCGGCGGGCGACGCTGCTGGCCTCGGCGGCGATCGTGCTGATCATCCTGGTAGTGGTGGCCGCCAACCGCCAGCGATTGCTCGGCCTCGGGCCCGGCCTGGCGGCGGGGATGCTGGGCCTGAACCTGGCCGCCTACGGCCTGGCCTTCGGCGTCGGGACGGCTTTCCGTTGGCCGCCGGCCCAGCGGCGGACGCTGGTGATCGAGGTCGGGATGCAGAACGCCGGCCTGGGCTCGGTCCTGGCCCTGGCCCACCTGGGAGAGGCCGGGGCCGTGCCCAGCGCGTTCTACACGGCGTTGTGCGTGGTGACGGCCTCGCTGGCGGTGCCGCTGCGCGACCGGTTCGCCACGCCACCGGCAGAAGGTGCCGGGGCGCCAGCCAAGGAGGGTCTCTCGTCATGAACCTTGTCGAGGTGGACACCGAGCGATGCCGGCAGGACGCGATCTGCGTCATGGACTGCCCCGCCCAGGCCCTGGAGATCGATTCGGACTCCGGCTTCCCCCGCCTCATGGAAGGTGGGGAGGAGATGTGCATCGCCTGCGGCCACTGCGTCGTGGTCTGTCCCCACGGAGCCTTCACCCACCAGGCGATGGGGCCCGGCGACTGCCCCGAGCTGCCCAAGGGTTGGCAGCGGACACCGGAAGAGGCCGAGGCCTTCCTGCGGGGTCGGCGCTCGATGCGGCAGTACAAGGACGAGGAAGTCGACCGCGAGACTTTGGAGAGGCTCATCGCCCTGGCCAGCTCCGCCCCCAGCGGGCACAACGCCCAGCCGGTCTTCTGGACGGTGTTCAGCGGCAAGGCACAAGTGGCGACGCTGGCCGGGATCGTCGCCGAGTGGATGCGCCACGTCCAGAGCGAGGCACCGCAACGGGCCCGGATGCTCCACCTGGAGCGGGTGATCGCCGCCCATGAGGAGGGCAAGGACCGCATCCTGCGCGGCGCGCCCCATCTCGTCGTGTGCCATGCGCCTGAGCCCGACCCGTTCGCACCCATGGCGGCCCCCACGGCCCTGGCCTATCTGGAGCTGGCGGCGCCTTCCCTGGGGCTGGGCACCTGCTGGGCCGGGTACTTCAATGCCTGCGCCCAGACCTTCCCGCCCATGAAGCGGGCCATCGACCTGCCGGAGGGCCACAGGTCCTTCGCCGCGGCCATGGTGGGCTACCCCAGGGTCAAGTATCGGAGGATGGCCCGACGCAACGCTCCGCGCATCGACTGGCGCTAGCCGGGGAGGCTCGCCCCTAGCGGAGCGCGAGCCGGACCGCCTCCGTCATCTGCGTCTCGAGCGCCTCGCGGCTCGAAAAGAGGGACCAGGCCTCCTCGGCGTCCTCCGGGGCCGGTGTGCCCTTGGCTCCCAGCGCTCGGACCCAGCGGGTACGTTCCATGGGCGAGGGATGTGTGTCGTAGACCGATGACGGTCGGCTGAGCGCCGCCCGGATGGCCCGGCTCAGCTCCTGCTCCGACACCGTGCTGCCGGGCGCGTGGCTGTAGAGGTTGGCGATGGCCGCTCGCCCTCCGGACATCTCCTGGAGGGTCAGGTTGGCGTGGACGTCGAAACGAACCGATCGCTCGACGACGTGCCGGAGGCCCTCTTCGAAGGCCTTCGAGCCGTAGGTCAAGGCGGCCCAGCGGTCGGCGAGGACCTCCTGGAGGCGCGAGGCGCCGTGGGAGATGATCAGGAAGACTCGGAAGAAGCCGTTGAGGAAGAGCCAGGCCGGGTTGTACCACGCCGCCGCTCCCCCCTCTGCCAGGGACTGCGCGGTCATGGTCAGGGAGCGCCGGACCGCCAGGGCGAAGCCGCCGCCCGCCGTGTCCCGGTTGGAGAAGTGCCCGTACTCGTGGGCCAGGACCGCCTTCAGGGGGCCGATCCTGAGGCCGTCGAGGATGCCGACGCCGAGGACCAGGCAGCGCTCGGTGGCGTGGCGGAGCTGGCGGCCGAGGCCGCCCCGCTCCAGCACGGCGAGGTCGGTCCCGGGCGTCAGATAGACGTTGTCCACCGCGCGGGTACCGACGCGACGGGCCACGTCGTCGAGCAGCCTACGGAGACGTGGCTCTCGCTGGAGGACGAGGCGCTGCCCAGGATCGTCGTCCCGAGCCCGGACGAGCAGGCCCTTGAGGATCGACCAGAGCGTTGCCAGGGTCACGACCACGACCACGAGGAGGAGCTTGATCGGGATCCGACCGGCGGCCAGCATGGCGTAGACGATCCCTCCGCCGAGGAGCACGACCAGGGCGGCCACCAAGGGGAGGGAGAGGTAGTAGTAGCCACACGAGGCCCAGAGCACGAAGCGGTACAGGACCCGAAGGACCGCCGAGCGTCCGCCGGTCGTGGTACGGCTGTTCCGCGACAACGTCTCCGCCTCGGCCAGCACCGTTCGCGACAGCAGCGCGCCGAGGCCGAGGAGCAACAGGAGCACGCCCACCCACACGCCGAGCACCCAGCCGAAGGTTGGGAGCCATCGGCCGAGCACACCCTCGGACTCGTCGATCACGTGGGAGAGCGCCTGGTAGCTCTGCTCCGGCATCCCCAGCTCTCTGGCCCGGCGCAGCGCCGCCCGGGCCTTGCGGGGGCTCCCCTGGAACAAGGCGAGGACGGCGGCGAACTGGTGGGTCGAGGACTCCTCGGGCGCCAGGGCCAGCAGGCGCTCGACACCCCTCCCGAGGGCGTCGACGTCCTCGGCCTGCAGCGCCACCTGGCACAAGGCGATCTGGACCCACGTGTCGTCGGGCGCCAGGACGGCGGCGCGTGAGACGTGGGAGAGGGCTTCTTCGATCTCCTTCCGGCCGGGGTCGGTGCTGCCCGACGGCCGAGAGAGGCAGACCGCGAGCGCGGCCAGGTTGGTGGCCGACGCCTCGGTGGCGACCGCCGACCGACCGAGGGTGATGGCCTTGCCACGATTCCCGAGGGCCAGCTCCTCGCCGGCCTGCCGGCGCGTCGCCGCGGAGAACTGGGGCGCCTTGCGCGCCACCATGGAATAGAGGGCGGACGCTCGCTTGTGGTCTTCTCGCTCGCGGGCGGCGTTGGCCTCCTGCCAGATGGGCACGGCCTCCGGTCTCAGGCGCCTCAGCTCGGCGGTGAGGTCGCGCTCGAGGTCGGCGCGATCGGTCGCGGCCGCGAGAGCGAGAGCGGACGACGTGGTGAGCAGAAGCAGGACGATGGGGACGCTACGCCTGACGGGAGCAGGGAGCACGGTAGCCTCCTCGACGCAAGGACGGAAACGGGATCAGAACCGCGGCGTCACTCCTCCTCGGCGGTGGCGAAGTACGGCGTTCCGGATCGCCGATTCAGGCAGCTCACCAGCTTGTCGGCCTCGAGCCGTGAGGCCTGCCGCCGCCCGCCCATCTTGAAGCTCTCTTCGAAGCAGGTGTCGAAGTGCGTGGCCACCGCCTTCTCGCAGCGCGCGTCGGCCTCGCAGAGCTTGACCAAGTGCTCCTTGACCTCGTCGTGCGCGGCCCCTTTGTTGTAGTACTTGAGGCCCACCACCGCTGCGATGGCGACGACGGCGATTCCCAGCCGCTTCATGGCCCCTCCTTTGGCGGCGTGGTCCTCTCAGGGATGTGACGCCGCTCGACATGACTCAGCGAATCGATTCGGTGGCTACGGCTGCGAACATCCACACGCGGAGGGAGCGTGTCGGGCGAGACTCTAGGTCCGTTGCGCCAGAAATGTCAAGGGAAAAGGGGTGCTGGTCCCGACGGTTCTCGTGGCCGCCCTGAACGGTCTGCGTGTGGCGGTGCCGGCCCGCTGCGGCGGATCG
>CAZNNH010000094.1:0-22388 GCA_964574335.1 uncultured Acidobacteriota bacterium
ACCTCGTGGCGGGGCCGTGTTCGGGGCCAGGAAGGGTATCCAACACTCGTGCCAGGCCGGGTCAAGGACGTCTGGAGTCTGTGATGCGGACTCGAGCGACGGGGTTTGAACGAAAGATCACGGCGTTCTCCGGGCGGCCCGGACGTGGTCCGTCCGTCCCAGGATTGGGACGGACGAGTCTCGCGCCCGGACAGATCAGGCCGAGCTCGTCCCCGGGTACGGATGAAGCGTGTGTCATCGAGAAGGATGAGGGGCGCTTGCTAGCGTGCGGCCCGTGACCCCGGCTCCAGGGCCACGTGGGGACGGATCGCCAGCGTCGGGTACGACAGGCCCGACACCGGGTCGACGAGGTGGTGGCCGTCGGCAAGCCACGGGAGGGCCACCACGGATACCGAGAGCACGTCGAGCGAGACGGCCGGGTCGGCGTGGTGGCGGACCCGCAGGATGGCGAGCGCCTGCTCCGGGCCCCGCGAGACCGGGCTACCGAGCGGGGCGGCGGCGAGCTCCGGGTCGTACCGCATCGCCGTCAGGCGCGCCCCGACGTCCCCGAAGAGCTGGAGCCGGCTCACCCGGAACGCGTTGACCCAGACCGGCACGGGAAGCGGGGAGCCCGCCGTCGGCCGGGCCGGCCCATGTGGTGGGCCGCTGGCGATCTCCAGCTCCGGGCCGGCGGCGAGGCGGAACAGGAAGAACGGCAGGCGACACGCGGCCCCCGGCACCTCGGCTCGGAGCCTGAAGGTCCGTACGCCCCCCGACAGCCTCCCGTACAGGTCGACGATCTGCGAACAGGAGGTGCAGGCGAACCAGGCGTCCCCTGCCTGTCCGAGCATGGCGGCCCCGCACTCCGGGCAGCGTCGGAGCACCACCAGCGCGCGGGTCGCGTCTCCGCTCACGTCTCCCGCCGGCGCCCGAAGGCGTTCTTGGCGGTTGCGAAGAACGCGTCCGCGGCCTTCTCGGGGAGGGTCTTCGGGGGACGGTTGACGGCGACCAGGCGATGGGTGGAACCTTCGGTGAGGACCTCCCAGCGGAAGCGGATCCGATCCCAGGACCATGCGGTGAGCCAGGCCAGCCCAGCGAGAAAGGCAGCCGCTGCGCCCAGGCCCAGCTCCCGCAGCCGGATCAGCAGCAGCAGGTGGTTGAGTCCCACCTTCCCGAGAAGTGCCGTGACGGCCGCCAGCAGGTAGAGCACGGCGATCGCGCTCGGCAGCCTTGCGGTCCGTGGGGCGGGCGCCCGGGCCTCGAGCAGCTCGCCGGTGGTGCCGTCGACGGAGGCCTCGTAGAGGTTGCGGCGGTAGCGGCAGCGGACGATCCAGAAAGGGACGTAGACGACGCGGACGACCTCCTCCAGGAGCACGGGCAACGGGTTGCCCTGCGGCAGCGGCGTGAGGCTCTTCGCGTCGATGGCCGGATCGAACACGGTGCCCTGGGTCTGCAGCTCCAGGGGGTCGAAGGCGATGCGCTCGCCCGGGTCGGCCAGGGCGGTGCGCAGGGCGGCGACGGGCAGCTCGGCAACCTCCACGGCCGGGACCGACTCGACCGACTCGACGATCGCCGGGCCCCGGGCCAGCGTCCGCTCGACCTCGTAGAACGCCACGAAGATCAGATGGGGCTCGTCGATCCGGGCGCGGGACGGGAATCCCGTCTCGACCAGCGGGCCGTGCCAGGCCGAAAGTGCCCGGGCGCGCGCCCGCTCGGCGCCCACGGTCTCGGGTACTGTGAGGCGCGGCGGCGAGTCCGGCAGGCGCACGGCCAGGGGCTGTCCGCAGGACGGGCAGTCGACGGATCCCCCCACCGCAGTCGGGCCGAGCCCACCCCCGCAGGAAGGGCAGTTCAGGACGGCGGCGGTGGCGGCGGGTCTCACAGGCGCTCGGTTCGGCCGATGAGGAGTCGGGCCGTCGCCCACCCCAGCGGACCCCCGAGGGCGAGCATCAGGAGGCCGCGGGCGGTGTAGCCCTGACCGGCGTAGATGAAGACGAAGCCGAGCAGCAGCACCGCGTAGGTCAGGGCCATGACCGTGGAGTAGAGGCGGTCGCGCCAGGTCTCCGACGAGACCGGCAGGGAGAAGGCGATCACCTGGCCCTGGGCGGCGTCGATCCAGACGCGGTGCTTCCCGGAGCCGATCTCGAACCGGGTGTCCCAGAACGGGACGTGGAGGAGCATGGCGGCCCCATCCGGCCTGGGAGCCTTTCTCGCCAGCACAGCGTCGAGCAGGACCGTGGCCGGAACCACCCTGGCCTTGTCACCAAGCTCGTCGTGGTAGGCCTTCAGGTCTCCGGCGGGGAAGTGGAGGTGTTCGCTACCGAGGGCGAGCAGCGGCGCTGCCGGCACCACCCGGATCCGGCCGTGTGTGGAGAAGGCCCAGAAGGGGAAGTAGACGAGCTTGGTCGCCACCTTGCGAGCTCGCCCCACGACCTCGCGCGACCGGAGCCAGCGGTCGAGCCGTGGCGGCAGCTCGGCATGCTGGACGGCCAGCGCCAGCGTGCAGTGGCGGACCGCCTGGCCGGGATCCACGTAGACCCGCGAGCCGCAGAATCGGCAGGCCACACAGGCGTCTTCTTCTTCCAGACGGATCTCGCCACCGCACTGCGGACACCGCAAGCCCGTCTGTCCCACTGGTCGTATGCTCCGTGGGCCATTCTGCCTGGGGCCTGGGCTGCGGGCCTCGGTGGTGGGCCAACCTGGCTGGCTACTGCTACCACCTCATGGTCGGTGGAACGCCGCGGACTGGCGGCGAGGCTCGATCCTGGCCGGGCTTCGTCAGCCCCGTCTCCCCGTTCTATGGCTCGCTCGGCGTTGGAGCAGGGGCCCCGTTGAACAGCTCCCTCACGCCCGGGCGCAACAGAATGACCAGGGACGCAATCCCAACAATGCCGCTGGCGAACATGCACGCGATGCATGACACTGCCGAGGTGGCCACGCAGAACCAGAAGTGAGCCGGGGCGCGGAATCGGGGGATGCGGGGCGAGATCTCAGTACCGGTAGAGGCGGACCCGCTGGATGGCAAAGCGGCCGGGCTCCAGGCGCATGTGACGGCCCTGGTGGGTCTGGTCGCCGTTCAGCCAGCGGAGGTGCTGCCACTTCCCGTCATCGAAGCGGCCCTCCTCCACGCTCTGCAGGCCGACGTTCGGCCTGGGGCTACCGTCGAGCACGGCGAAGGTAACCGTGACTCCGATGCCGGCGAAGAGGAGCTCGTCGGGGGCGGTGGCGATCACCAGGCCGCCCGAGGGGAACGCCGGCGTCGTGGCGGGGCCGCCGCCGTCGGCGAGGGACGGGCCCGAGCCCCGCTCGAAGGAGGCATGCAGCACGTAGCCGCCCAGGCGGACCTCCTGCGGCGCCCGGTTGGTCGGGCTTTCGAGCAGCAGGCCGGCCATCGTCCCCCGGCCCTGGTGCTCGATCAGCAGCGGCGAGAGCTGCGCCACCAGGTCGTAGCCGGCCGAGAGCATCTCGGCGGCCGGGTCCGGGATCGACTCGATGGCGAACGGGCTGAAGCCGATGGCGCCATGCTCGGCGAAGGCGTAGAGCGCGTTGGCGGCCGCGTCGGGGCTGCGGAGCGCCTCGGGGATGAAGAGCGGGTTGCCGCCGCGAACGTAGCGGCGCGTCCACTCGACGAAGGTCGGGAAGTAGATGTCGGGCGCCAGCAGGTCGATCGACGGGGCGCCCGATCGCCAGACGTCGAGGAGGTGCGGCAGCGGCCCCGCGCTCGGGTACTGGCCCGGCTGGTATCCGGGGCGGATCAGGGCGGCGTTGACGTACATCGGCAGCGGGTACTCGGCCTTGCCGGCGGCGGTCACGGCCTCGGTGAAGCGCGCGAAGTGCCAGGCCATGAACGTTTCTTCGGCGGCGGCCCCGGTGCCGAAGACCTCGCTCCAGGTCCCGCTGGCCCGGCCTCCGGCTGCCTGCCAGGTGGCGTGAAGCTCCGGCGCCAGGGTCTGGGCGTGGTCCGCCAGGTAGGCCATCAGGTCCTTCGGGACCGCCGAGGCGAAAGCGGCGTTCGCTGCCGGGGCGTGATCGCGCGCGTCGGGGATCATGCCGATCTCGTTCTCGACCTGGACCATCACCACCGTCCGGCGTGCGCTGTCGATCTCCCGGAGGTGCCGCATCAGCGTCGCGAAGGCGCGCGCGTCGACTTCGCGATTCGTATCCGAGAACGGCGACAGGATCTCCAGGCTCCTGCCGGAGGCGTCCTGGCTGCGGGGGAAGCGCTCGGTGTCCCGCTTGACCCAGCCTGGCGCGTAGCACGACATGCTGTTCTTCCAGCTCCCGAACCAGAGCAGGACCAGGCGCATCCCGTGGGTGCTGGCGTCGGCCACCAGCCCGTCCACGGTGGCGAAGTCGAACCGCCCCTCCTCGGGCTCGATCAGGTCCCAGTAGACGGGCGTCACGACGGCGTTGAGGTGGAGGGCTTCGAGCTTTGGCCAGAAGGGCCGCAGGTAGTCCGGCTCGCCGCTGGAGTTGCCCAGCTCCCCGCCCCGGATCAGGAACGGCCGGCCGTCGACGATCAACTGCGTCGCCGTTCCCTGCCGGCGGAGATGCGGGATCTCGGGGCCCGCCTCGGCCCACGCGCTCGGCGAGGGACAGGTCAGGGCCACCAAGGCCAGGCAGGTACCGTGGATCCAGCCAGCGCCGCGTTGCATCTCTTCTCCTTGGCTTGGAAAGTCAAAAGTCTAGACCTGACCCCGGAAAAGGCAAGGGCCGGGGGAGGAGGGTCACCTTCTCCGGCGTCAACTCCACCCTTCGAGTCTGGACCCGGGGGCAGGTGCGGTCCAAGAGGCAAGCCGTCACGGAGCCGCCACGGCGGCTGCCTGCCTTCGAGGTGCTAGACTCCCCCGGTACTGGGGGGGGAGGAATGGCCCTCGAGGTCCGGCTGAGCCGCGAGCTGCGGCTCGTGGACATTACGATGATCGGTGTCGGCGCCATGATCGGCGCCGGCATCTTCGTTCTTACCGGTATCGCAGCAGGGGTGGCCGGCCCCGCGCTGGTCCTCGTCTTCGCCCTCAACGGCGTGGTGGCGCTGCTCACCGCGATGGCCTATGCGGAGCTGGGAAGCGCCTTCCACGACGCCGGGGGCGGCTACCTGTGGGTCAAGACGTCGCTGCCCGACCCGAACGGCTTCCTCAGCGGCTGGATGTCCTGGTTCGCTCACGCGGTCGCCTGCTCGCTCTACGCCCTCGGTTTCGGCGCCTACTTCCGCCTGGTCCTCGAGGCCGCTGGCGTGCCGCCCTTCCACTGGGGCTTCATGACGCTCGAGAAGTGGCTGGCGGTCGTGACCTGCGCGCTGTTCTCCTACATCAACGTGAGGGGGGCCTCGGAGACGGGGAAGGCCGGCAACGTGGTGACGGTCGGCAAGATCGTCATCATCGGCGCCTTCGTCGCCGCTGGCCTGGTGACCATGGCCGCCCACGGGGGCTGGCAGGTGGCGTTCCGCCCCTTCTTCTCGGCCGGGTGGACGGGCGTGTTCGCGGCGATGGGGCTGACGTTCATCGCCTTCGAAGGCTACGAGATCATCGCCCAGACCAGCGAGGAGGTCGAGGACCCGAAGCGTAACGTGCCCCGGGCCGTCTTCCTCTCCCTGCTGATCGTGGTGCCCATCTACCTGCTGGTGGCCCTGGTGGCGATCGGGGCGGTGACGCCGCCGGCCGGCGTGGCCGTCACGGCATACCTCGGCCAACAGAAGGAGACCGCTCTCGTCACCGCCGCCAACCAGTTCGTGGCCGGCGGCGGCGTCGTCCTGCTGGTCGGCGGCCTGCTGTCGACCCTCTCCGCGCTGAACGCCACCATCTACTCGTCCTCTCGGGTGGCGTTCGCCATGGCTCGGGACGCCAACCTCCCGCAGGCCCTGGCGCGCGTGCACCCCCGGCTCGCCACCCCGCACGTGGCGGTGATCTCCTCCGCCGTCCTCATCATCGGCATGGCGGTGGCCCTGCCCATAGAAGACGTGGCGGCGGCCGCCGACATCATGTTCCTGCTCCTGTTCGTTCAGGTGAACGTCGCCGTGATCCGTCTCCGCAGGACGCGACCCGACCTGGACCGGGGCTTCTGGGTGCCGTGGATGCCGGTCGTACCCCTCGCCGCCATCGGGACGATGCTCTTCCTGGCCGTGGTTCTCTTCCAGCACTACCCGAGCGCGTGGTTCGCGGCGGCCGGCTGGATCGTGGCCGGGGTCGGCCTCTACTACGGCTACAGCCGCAGGCATGAGGCGGCCTTCGTCGAGCGCACCCTATGGATGGAGCGCCTCGAGCGCAAGGAGTACACGGTCCTGGTGGCGGTGTCGAGCCCGAAGACGATGCGCTCGCTGATGGAGGCGGGGATGGCCGTGGCCACCAAGCACCAGGGCGAGCTGGTGGTGCTGACGGTGGCCGAGGTCCCGGAGGGAGAGACGCTGATGGCCGGGCGGCGCCTGGTGCGGGAGCTGGAGCCGTTGCTCGACGAGGCGGTCCGTTTCGCGAGAGACCAGGGTGTCGAGGCGCGCCCGGTGGTGAAGATCGCCCGCCGGATCAGCCACGGGATCGTGGAAACGGCCCGCGAGGAGCGCTGCAACTTCCTGATCATCGGTCAGCCCACCCCGGGGTCGATCTTCGAGCGTCTGGTGGCCTCGATCGTGGAACGCGTCCTCCAGGGTGCCCCCTGCCAGGTCGGCATCGTCTTCGGCAAGATCGACCCGGCCAAGATCCACAGCGTGCTGGTGCCGGTGACCAGCCGGAGCAACGCCAAGCTGGCGGCAGCGCTCGCCCCTGCATTCGCCGAGCGCTTCGGTGCCCAGACCAGCGCCATCACCGTCGTGTCGCGAGCGGCCTCGAAACAGGAGACCGACCGGGTCTCCGCCGAGGCCCGCGCCGTCCTCGAGGCGGCGGGCCTGTCGGCCGACCTCAAGGTCCAGAGGCACCACGACGTGGCCCAGGGCATCACCCGGACCCTCGGACGGGGAGGGCTGGTGGTCATCGGCGCCCCGAGCACCGGGCCCGTCGCCGGCCTGCTCGGCGAGACGGTGCCCGGGCGGATCGCCAGGGGCGCCCGTAACCCGCTGATCGTCGTCCGCGACGTGGAGCCGCAGCGGCCCGGGCGTTTCGAGCGTCTCTTCTTCGCCGGCACGTGAGCGAGGCCCCGATGCAGCAAGCAGCCACCCAACCCCTCTTGGACTTCACCCAGCACCTGTCACGCTACATGCCGACCCTGGTGGCGGGGCTGGTGGTCCTGGCCCTCGGGATCGCCGTCGGCTGGATCGCCAAGCGGGCGGTGGTCAGCATCCTGGTCTGGCTCCGCCTGGACCGCCTGGGGGGGCGGGTCGGCTGGCGGGCCGCGTTCGCCAAGGGCGACGTCCGCGCCGCCCTCTACGAGGTCGTCGGCAGCGTGGTGATGGGCATCGTCATCCTGGTCTTCCTGGACAACGCCCTGGAGATCTGGGGCCTCAACGTGCTGTCGCGGATGATCGACTCGCTGGTCGTCTACATCCCCAACCTGGGCCTGGTCGCCGTCATCGCCGGCGTCGGCGTCCTCGTCGCCAACGTGGTCGGCGGGTGGGTCGAGGAGACGCTGGCGGAGGAGGAGTTCCCCCGCGCCCGGCTGGTCACCAAGCTGCTGAAGGGCCTCCTGCTCACCCTGGTGGGGGCGCTCGCCCTCTGGCAGTTGAACTTCGCCCGACAGCTCGTGCTGGCGGCCTTTCTGATCGGCTTCGGCTCCCTCGGGGTGGCGTTCGCTCTCGGCGTTGGGCTGGGCACCGCCCGGGCCATCCAGCGGGGCATCGAGTCGCTGTTCCAGAAGGACCGGGAGGACTGAGCGGCGGCGAAACGAGCGCCGGAACGCCGATGACCGTGGTGCGCTCGGATCGGCTGTTCAGTGGCCCGAGGCTGGTGCGGCCGGGGGCACCTCGATCTCCAGCTCCGCCGCGAAGAGCAACGTGCGGTCCATGTCCCGCCCCGCCCAGTCGAGGAGCGTGGTCAGGCTCCGCGGCACCACCACCCGAAACGACTCGGAGCCGTTGGTGGTGACCACCACCTCGGCGTCGAGGTCCACCTCCTCGGGGGAGAGCAGCAGCCGGTAGCGCCTGACGCCGTGGCTGGTGACGTCGATCCGGTTCCCCTGACGCCGCACCTCGACGCCGCCCAGGCGGTCGGGGCGATCGCCGAGCAGCGCCAGCTCCAGCCGGTCGTTGCTGTCGGCCGGGGTCAGCTCGTCGACCACCACCCAGAAGGCCCGGTTGAAGCAAGAGGTGCGGTCGGTGGCCCAGAAGACGTAGTCGGGGAGCGGGTCCCGCCGGTGGGAGCGGATGAAGCCCTCGATCTCGTCCGCCTTCTCCGGCCACCAGCTCACGTTGTGGGCGCCGCCTTCCACCACCTCGAAGGTGATGTCGGCGCCCATCTGCCTCACGAAGTCGAGCAGCCGGCGCTGCTTCTCGGCCGGATACAGCGGATCGTCGGTGCCGTTGATGACCAGCAGCGAGCGGCCGGTCAGGTTGGGGAGGGGCAAAGGACCGTCGACGCCGATGGTCGGGTTGGTCAGCACGCTCGGGCTGCCGATGAAGGGGAGGAACGAGGCGAACGGGGTGGGGTCACGCAGCGCGAAGAACCAGGTCCCGGTCCCACCGTCCGAGATGCCGATCAGCGCGACCTGGTTCTCGTCCACGTTGTAGGTGCGCTTGACCTCGCGCAGGATCGCCTCGACGTTCTCCACCTGGCTGGCTTGCCACCACTTGGACTGGTTCCACGCCGCCGGGACCACGGCGATCCGGTCCTCGCGCTGGAGGCGATCCGGATCCCGCCACCAGTACTCGGGCGGACCCTGCGGTGCCGGGCGATCCACGCCACCGTGCAGGTAGACGGAGACCGGGTAGCTCCGGAGCGGGTCGTAGCTCTTGGGCACCACCAGGAAGTATCGGTGACGGAGCCCATCGTGGTCCCGGCGCGAGCGCTCGACCCGCCCCCGCTTGACGTCGGCCGAGTAGCGTCGCCCGGCGCCGAGCTGGCGGTAGACCTCGTCGAAGGCCGGGGCCAGGGCGACGATCTTCTCCGCCTCCTTCTCCCTTCCGCGCACCGAGTCGGCGGCGAAGAAGCGATCGATCCGCTGGGCGAGGGCGGCCGGGTCCTTCTCGCCGCCGGCCGTGGCCAGCAGCATCATCAATAAGAGCGGGCTCGGCATCCAGACCTCCCCTGCCGGGGTGTTCCCAGGTGGTCGGCTACAGGATACGGCCTGGTTTCATGCGAGCGGGAGGAACAGGCCGCCGACGTCGAGGGTGACGGCGTCGAAGGGAGGGATGCGGGGCGCGTTGCCATCGGTCCACGCCCCGAGTCGGACCCAGGCGCCGGCACGGGCCTCGAAGGCCTCCAGGGTCCGCTCTTCGGGATCGACGATCCAGTAGTGGGGGATGCCCACCTTCACATAGAGGTCGGCCTTCCGGCCGCGGTCTCGCCATCGGTTGCTGGGCGAGGCGACCTCGCAGGCCCAGTCGGGGCGCACGCGGATCGGCCGGTCTTCGGGCAGCTCCGCCAGACGCTCCCTACGCCAGCCGACCAGGTCCGGGGCGACGATCTCGTGCGGCTCGAGCTCAACGTCCGGCTCGAGGACCAGCCGCCAGCCACCCGGACCCCCGCGTCCGTAGTCGAAGGGGTCCGAGAGCCCTGCGCTCAGCCGGGCCTGCACTCGCCCGTGGCCCGGCCGCGGTCGAGGCTGGGCCTCCAGGCTCCCGCCCAGGACCTCCCAGACCCGCCCGTCGTCCGGGGCCTTCAGCAGGTCCTCCCACGTCGCCAGGCGTCGAGCCGGCTCGCCCATGGGTCGAGTCTAGCCGAGCTGGCCGCTCAGGTCTCGGGCCGCCGGGAGGCGGCCTGGTCTGCCAGGGCCGCCATCACTACGCCGACAGCGGCGCGGACGGTGCGGACCCGGACCTGGCCGTCGTCGGGGATCTCGATCCCGAACGTCTCCTCGGCCGCCATCTGCAGCTCGATCTCGTCCAGGCTGTCGAAGCCGAGGTCGTCGCGAAGGTCCGCATCGGGGTCGACGTCGGTCCCGTCGAGGTCGACCCGGAGGCCAGCCAGGGTGCGCAGGCGGGCCAGGACCTCCTCTGCATCGGGCGTTGCGGGGCTCCTGGTTGGCGGCTGTTGCTCCACGGGTTCACCTCCGTCGTCGGGCTAGCGCCTGTCGAGGGCTTCCTTCAACGAGACGACGACCTTGCGGATGGTCGAGAAGTCCGGCGTGGTCCGTCCGTGCTCGATCCGGTTCAGGGTCTCCACGCGGATCCCTGCGCGCTCGGCGAGGTCCTTCTGGGTCAGCCCGGCCAGACGCCGTCGGTCGACCAGGCGCTTACCGAGCGAGCCGTCGTCCGCGGCCAGCGGCGAGAGGTCGGCCAAGAGGCCCAGCTCGGTGAGGTCCTTCGAGGCGCCCCGCTCGCCGGCGGCCTGGCACAGGGAACGGAACACGGACTCGCGGACGATCACGTACCACTCGCCGCCCAGCCGAACCCGGGGCGCGTCGGTCTTCGAGACCCTCGTGGTCTTGGCCATGGTCACCTGCTTCAGCCAGCGGACGGGAAGAGGATAGCGCCGTGGAGACTTGTAAGTCAAGTAGATTGACTCAAACATCAATCACGGGGACGAAGGGGAGAAGGCGGGTGCCGGCTGCGAGCCCTGGGGGACATGACCCGATCTCGGCGAGACCGGCCAGGGGGACACGATCCCGAATCCACGGTCTACCGAAGGATTCGGGTCATGTCCCCATGGCGCCGCTTCCGTCGAGTCGGGATCGTGTCCCCCGGGCCGGCGCTACTTACCGGCTGTCTCCAGCTCGGCGGCGGCGGTGTCGATGAGCTGGGCCTCGTCCTGAAGCACCTGGGCGATGCGGGCGATCTCGCCGTCGGCCTCCGGATAGCGCTTCAGCTCGATCGCTTCGCTGGCCGCCGGCAGCGTCTTGGCCCCGTAGCCGGCATAGGTGCCGGGCGCCACCAGCAGGTGCCGGTACCAGGGGCGCCCGGGGAGACCCTCGGGTGAAAGCAGGGCTTGCTCGCTCCGGATCAGCTTGGCGTTGACGCTCGAGAGGACGTCGGGTGCCAGCGGGCGGTCCTTGGCCGCCGCCTGCGCCTTGCCGTAGCGCTCGGCGCTTCTCTGCAGCGCCACCAGGGCGTTCTCCAGCGGCGCGAAGTTCAGGTGTGGGGGCACCTCCTCCCGGGGCGGCGCCACCGTGGGGTGCCGCGGGTCGTTGGTGGCGGCGAAGATCCCCTCGTCGATCTGGCGGTTGCGCTCGGTGATCTCCGCCTGCCGGCGCTCGAGGAGCTGCTTCAGGTCCTTCAGGTGCTCCTGGGCGGCGTCCACCAGGGCAGTAAACTCGAAGGGAAGCAGCTCCGCCTCCGACAGGCGCAGCACCAGCAGGCCCACCGTCTGCGAAAGCGCCCGGCCGTAGACGAAGTCGGTGTCCGAGAAGTGGGTGTACCAGTAGAAGTCGTCGTAGATCGAGTGGTAGATGCCGCCGTCGTCCTCGCCGCCGTAGCCGAGGTTCAGGCTGGCCACGCCCAGGTGGTCGAGGAAGGCGGTGTAGTCGCTGCCCGACCCGAGCGGTCGCAGCCGCAGGTCGGCGCGCTCGCGGATCCGCTTCCGCTCGTCGGCGGAGGCGGCGTTCATGATCGCCCGCGCCCGGGCCCGCTCCAGCGCCGAGATCCCGGCCTCGGGGTCGGTCACATCGCGGGCCACGTCGTTGACCAGGTGCTCGAGGCTGGGCGAGCCAGCCATCCCCAGGTAGCCGCGGCCGTTGCCGTCGGTGTTGACGTAGGCCACGGCGTGCCGCTGCAGCTCCTCGGCGTGGGCCTCGGCCCACTCGGTGGATCCCAGCAGCGCCGGCTCCTCACCGTCCCAGGCGCAGTAGACGAGGGTGCGCTTGGGCCGCCAACCCTGCTTCAGCAGGAGGCCCAGGGCCCGGGCCTCCTCGAGCAGGGGGACCAGGCCCGAGATCGGGTCCTCGGCCCCGTTGACCCAGGCGTCGTGGTGGTTGCCCCGCAGCACCCATTCGTCGGGCCATTCGGCGCCTTGGATCCGGGCGATGACGTTGTGGATCGGCTGCAGCTTCCAGTCGAAGGCCACCTTCAGGTGCACCTTCGCCGGGCCCGGGCCGACGTGGTAGGGGATTCCCAGCGCCCCCCGCCAGGGCTCGGGGCAGAGCGGGCCCTCGAGGGCGGCGAGCAGGGGTCGGGCGTCACCGTAGGAGATGGGCAGCACCGGGATCCGGGTCAGGCTCTTGGCCTCGCTCAGCGGGAGCCGGGTGGCCTCGGCGGTGGCCCCGATCCCCGGCGTCAGCGGATCGCCTGGGCTCGCGGCCGGGAAGTCCATCACGCTGCCCCGCTGCACGCCCTCTTCCGGCCGCATCGGCCCCTTCGGGAACACGTCGCCGCCGAAGTAGCCGTCGTCGCGCGGGTCCGAGTAGATCAGGCACCCGACTGCGCCGTGCTCGGCCGCCACCTTCGGCTTGATCCCCCGCCAGGAGTGGCCGTAGCGGGCCAGGACGATCGCCCCCTCGGCCGAGATGCCGAGCCGCTCCAGCCGCTCGTAGTCCTCGGGCAGGCCGTAGTTGACGTAGACCAGGGTGCCGGTGACGTCGCCGTCCTTCGAGTACGCGTTGTAGGTGGGGAGTTGCTCGGCCTTCTGGCCGCTGGTCGGGTCGGCGGCCACCTTCGGCTCCTCCAGGGAGAGGCGCCGGTGGGTCGGCGCGACCATCTCCACCAGCCGCTCCTTCGGGGTGGGGAAGAGGACCTCGAAGGTCTCGATCTCGGCCTCCCATCCAAACTCGCGGAACCGGTCCCGGATCCACTCGGCGTTCTCCCGGTCGTACGCCGAGCCGACGTGGTGGGGACGGGCGCTCAGGCGGCGCATCGCCTCCCGCATCCGGTCGGGACTGGGGACCTCCAGGAAGCGCTCCTCGAGGGCGCGTGCGGTGGCGGCGGTGGCGGGGGCCGGCTGGGCGGCGGCGAGCATGCCCAGGGTGACGATGGGGACGGCGGCGGTCACGACGAGCGTTGTGCGCATGGCCTCCTCGAGCAGGACGGTTGGACGTGTCGCTGGCTTGAAGCTCCGATTGTAGCTTGACGTCTCCCCAGGCGCGTTCTCCCGCCCCGGGCGGGCAGGGCGCGGCCCGGGACATGGCCTTATCATCAAGGCGAGCGCATGACGCCGACCCCACCGACCCCGCCGCGCCGCCAGGTCCGGATCGTCCTCTCCGCCACCGCGCTCGTGTCCTTCATGTCGGTCTGGAAGGCGGCCGCCCTGGCGCTGGCCGAGCTGGGGATCGCCGCCTTCTTCGTCACCGGCCTGGTGGAGGCGGCGGTCGGACCGTCCGCGGCCTGGTTCGTCCTGGCGGCGTGCCTGCTCGGGGCGCTGGTGCGGGCCGTCGACGTCGAGAGCTGGGCGGTCTTCGTCCCCGGCGGGTTCGGTGGGCGGGTCGCCCAGGCCTTCGGGCCCCGAGCCGCCAGCGTGGCCTCGGCGGCGGTGCTGGTCGAGCGCCTGCTGCTGGCGGCCCTGGCCTGCGCCATCATCGGCGGGTACGTGGCCCACCTGGCCCTTCCGGCGCTGTTGGCGTGGTACCCGCGGTGGAGCTTCGCCACCCAGGAGCTGACCGCGGTCACGGTGGCCGTGGTGGTGGGCACGCTGTGGCTGCGGGCCCGCATCGGAAGCCACCTCGAGCCGGACACCGTCGCCAAGGGGGTGTGGGTCGGGGTGGCTGCCCTGGTCCTCACCACCGCCTGGGCCGTGGTCACGGGCGGGGGCCGGGGCGTCGGCTTGTCCGCCAGCCTGCCGCCACCGCTGCTGCCGGCCAGCGGCGGGGGACCGTTTTCGGTGGCGCTCGCCGCCGCGCTCGGGCTCGCCCTCGCCCTGCCCACGGTCGGTGGAGGCGATCGCCTGGCGCAGGCCGCCCGCCAGTTCCCACCGCCCCGGGTCCGGGCGCTCCGCCACAGCGCCCTGCTGGTGGTGCTGTTCACGTTCGTGGCCACCGCGATCCCGGCGTTCCTGTTTGGCGGGATGGTCCCCGAGGGGCAGCGGCGGCTGTGGCTGGACGTACCGGTGCTGGCCCAGGCGCAGCACCTGGCGGCGCCCCACTGGATGCGGGAGATGGCGGCGGTCGCCGTCGTCGCCGCCGCCTTCCTGATGCTGGTGCCGGCCACCCGCGCCGCCCTGACCGACGCCACCCAGGTGGTCCTGCGCCTGGCCACCGAGCGGGTGCTGCCGGCCGCCCTGGCCTTGCCGCACCGCCGGTTCGGGACGCCGGCCCGGGCCATCGACCTGACCACCGCCGCCACCCTGCTGGTGATGCTGGCGGGGGCGGGCCGGGTGGCCTGGCTGGGCCGGGCCTACGCCTTCGCCCTGGCCTGCGGCGTGTTGCTCAAGGCGGCCACCCTGCTGCGCCTGCGCCGGACCTCACCCGCGCCACGTCGCTTCAAGGTCGCCTTCAACCTGCGCCTCGCCGGCCGGGAGCTCCCGCTGGGCCTGGGCCTCGCCTTGCTGCTGGCCGCGGTCTGCCTGGGGGCGTTGCTGGCCTCCGGCGACCTCCCGTCGCTCGCCGCCGCCGGCCTGCTGCTGACGCTGACCGCCGGCTTCGCCGCCCGCACCCGACGGGTGAGTGCGGAGGTGGAGGCCCCGGACCTCGACGCCTTCGAGCTGCTCACCTCCACCGAGCTCTCCCTCGACCAGGTGGACGCGCGACCGGGGAACCTGCTGGTGGCGGTCCGCAACCCTTACGCCCTGGCCCACCTGGACGCCGCCTTCCGGGCGGCCGTCGGGCGTGACCTGGTGGTGATGACCGCGCGTCTCATGGGGGTCGACGCGGACGAAGACTCGGCGCGTCGCACCGACCCCACCCCGGCCGAGCGCCGGCTCTTCTCGCGGGTGGTGGCCCTGGCCGAGCGGCACGCCCTCCCGGTGCGCCTGCTGATCGTCCCCGCCCCCGACGTCTTCGACGCGGTGGTGGCCACGGTGGTGCGGCTGCGCTCCTCGGAGGTCTACGTGGGCGAGGCGGCCAGCCTGGCGGTCGACGAGCAGGCGCGCCTGTTCGGCGAGGCCTGGGAGGCCGCCGCCAAGCCGCCCGACCTCAAGGCCCGCCTGGTCATCCACCACCACAGCGGGCGCACCGACGCCTATCACCTGGGGGCCCATCCCCCTTCCCTCAACGCCCTGGACATCGAACAGATCCACCGCCTGTGGCTCGACGCCGTCAAGGGCGTCGGACCGCACGTGCATCACCACGACATCGTCCGCGCCGCACTGACTCTCATGGAAAACCAACTCTCCGGACCCGAGCGTGACCGTGCCGTAGCCGCCGTGCGCCAGGTGGCGCGACCCGCCGACGAGCTGGCGGCCGCCGTCTCGGCCCGCGACTTCTCGAGGCTGCGCGACATCACCCGCAACCGACACGCCAGCGACCTGGCCTTGGCGCTCACCGAGCTCACCCTCGAGGACCAGGTGGTGGCGTTCCGCGTCCTGCCCAGAAAGGACGCGGCGGCGGTGTTCGAGTACCTCTCCCTGGAGCAGCAGGAGGCGCTGCTCAAGGGGATGGCGCAGGAGGACGTGGCCGCCCTGCTCAACCACATGGCCCCCGACGACCGCACCATGTTCCTCGAGGAGCTGCCGGCGGCGGTGACCCGCCAGCTCCTGTCGCTGCTGAAGCCGGAGGAGCGCGCGGTGGCGCTGACCCTGCTCGGCTATCCGGAGGACTCGGTGGGGCGGCTGATGACCCCGGAGTACGTGCGGGTGCGCGAGCACTGGTCGGTACGCGATGTCTTCGATCACATCCGCCAGCACGGCGAGGACAGCGAGACCCTCAACGTGATCTACGTCATCGACCAGCAGGGGATGCTGATCGACGACATCCGCCTGCGCGAGCTGCTGCTCACCGCCCTCGACACGCCGGTGGCCGACCTGATGGACCGTCGTTTCGTGGCCCTCAAGGCCACCGACGACCAGCAGACCGCGGTGGCCGCGTTCCGGCGCTTCGACCGCACCGCGTTGCCGGTCACGGACACCGCTGGCATGCTGATCGGCATCGTCACCGTCGACGACGTGCTGGACGTGGCCGAGGCCACCGCCACCAAGGAGATCCAGAGGATCGGCGGCTCGGAGGCCCTGGACGAGCCTTACATGACGGTGGGCTTCGGGACCATGATCCGCAAGCGCGCCGGATGGCTGACGGTGCTGTTCCTGGGCGAGATGCTCACCGCCACCGCCATGGGCGCCTTCGAGGCCGAGATCGCCCGGGCGGTGGTGCTGGCCCTGTTCGTGCCCCTGATCATCTCCAGCGGCGGCAACTCCGGCTCGCAGGCCTCGACCCTGGTGATCCGCGCCCTGGCTCTCGGCGAGGTGACGCTTCGCGACTGGTGGCGGGTGATGCGCCGCGAGGTGCTGGCCGGTCTCACCCTCGGCTCGATCCTGGGCGCCATCGGCTTCCTGCGCATCGCCGTCTGGTCGGCCTTCTCGGCCATCTACGGTCCCCACTGGCTGCTGGTGGCCATAACCGTCGCCGGCGCCCTGCTGGGCGTGGTGCTGTGGGGCACCTTGGTCGGCTCGCTGTTGCCGTTCCTGCTGCGCCGCCTCGGATTCGACCCCGCGACCTCCTCGGCGCCCTTCGTGGCCACCCTGGTTGACGTCACCGGGCTGGTGATCTACTTCAGCGTGGCCCAGCTGACGCTGCGCGGCTCGCTGCTGTAGGCGGCGTCGGCGTTGCCATCGCCTGGGTCGGCGGCCATAATGGGCCCGGTTCCTAGCGACTGGCTTCTGCGTTCGGGACGTTCCTTCGGATGAACGGCACGACCACCTTCGAGTTCCGCGGCTGCTTCGAGCTGCGCGAGAGCCTGGGGCTCCACGCGGACAGCGAGCGCCACCTGATGGAGCGGATCGAGAGGGTGCCCGCGGAGTCGATCTACTACCACACGGTGCGCTCGCTGCTGCGGCGGCAGGTGGTGCCGACGCCCTACCCGGACGACTTCGCGAGCTGGGTGGCCGTCGACGTCCAGGACAAGGCGTTGGCCGAGCGGCTGGCGCTCCCCAGCCCTTTCGACTTCGACAGCGTGGATGGCTTTCGCGGTCACCTGCTGGAGATCCTGGACGACCACCTCAGGGACCTGCGCTACGACCCCCGCTCCAGCCAGGGGACCCGCTTCTACTTCCTGCGCGGGCACCTCACCGAGGTCCCGCTGGGGGTGGTGGCCTCGGACCTGTCCTCCTTCACCGAGTGCGTCCGGACCATCGAGGACAGCTCGATCTACTACCACATGGTGGAGTCGATCGGCCGGCTCGGCCGGGGCCGCACCGACTTCGCGGCCTGGGTCGACCAGGGGCTCGGCCTGGCCCCGCTGGCCGCCCGCATCGACGAGATCGATCCGTTCGTGAAGAGCCTCAGCGGGGTGCGCTCCCACCTGCTGGCCCTTCTGGAGAGCGAGCCCCAGCGGTGAGCGGCGCCCCCAGCCTCTCCGACTACGAGGCCCTGGCGCCGGCGGGCACGCTGCCGCTGATCTCCCACCTGGCCCAGGAGCTCTCGGGTCGCAGCTTCCTGCACGTCAACGCCACCCGCGTCGGCGGCGGAGTGGCCGAGATCCTGCACCGGCTCCTGCCGCTGCTCGACGAGCTGGGCATCCGGCCCCGCTGGGAGGTGATCGCCGGACCTCCCGAGTTCTACGCCTGCACCAAGCGCATCCACAACGCGCTGCAGGGCGCCGACCTGCCGCTGACCGCCCAGATGAAGGAGGCCTACGTCGAGGCCAACCGGCAGGCGCTTCGCAGCATCGACCTCTCCGCCGACCTGGTGCTGATCCACGACCCGCAGCCGGCGGCTCTGGTCGAGGGCCGGCGCTCCGACGCGGCCTGGATCTGGCGCTGCCACATCGACCTCTCGCGCCCGCTGCGGGCGGTCTGGCGTTTCCTGGAGCCCTTCGTGAGCGGCTACGACGCGGCCGTCTTCCACATCGCCCCGTTCGCCCCGCGCCTGCCGATCCCGTGCTATCTGATGTACCCGAGCATCGACCCGCTGGCCGACAAGAACCGGGACCTCGAGAAGGACGAGATCGAGTCGCGGGTGGCGGCGCTGGGGGTGCCCCTCGACCGCCCGATCCTGCTCCAGGTCTCGCGCTACGACGCCTTCAAGGACCCGGTCGGCGTGATCCGCGCCTTCCGCCTGGTGCGGCGGGTCCGCGACTGCGTGCTGGTGCTGGCGGGGGGCGCCGCCGACGACGACCCGGAGGGGCTGCAGGTGCTGGAGCGGGTCCGCGAGGAGGCCAACAACGACCCCGACATCCACGTCCTGCTGCTCCCCGGCGACGCCCACCTCGACATCAACGCCCTGCAGCGAGCCGCCACGGTGGTGATCCAGAAGTCGATCAAGGAGGGCTTCGGCCTCACCGTGGCCGAGGCGATGTGGAAGGCCAGGCCGGTGGTGGGCGGTGCCGTGGGCGGCATCACCCACCAGATCCAGGACGGCGTGACCGGCTATCTGGTCCACTCGGTGGAGGGGTGCGCCTACGCCCTCAGGCGGCTGCTGAGCGACGACGACCAGCGCCGGGCGATGGGCCGTCTGGCGCGGGAGTTCGCCCGCCGCAACCTGCTGATCACCCGCCACCTCGCCGACTACCTGCAGATGCTGCGCCTGCACACCGGGGAGGGCCGCCCATGAGCGGCCGGCTGCTGGTGGTCTCGAACCGCCTGCCGCTGACGCTGGAGCGGACCGGCAAGGGCTGGCGCGACGCCCCGAGCGCCGGCGGGTTGGTGACGGCGCTCGGCCCGGTGCTCCGCGACACCCGCGGCCTGTGGATCGGCTGGGCCGGGGACGCCGAGGCCGCCGAGGGGCGTCGGGAGCGTCTGGCGAGCTGGGAGAAGGACCACGGCTTCGTCGCCGTCGAGCTGCCCCGCACCCTGGCCCAGCGTTTCTACCACGGCTACGCCAACGGGACGCTGTGGCCGCTGTTCCACCAGTTCCCGTCCCGGCTCGAGTTCGACCCCGCGGACTGGGAGGCCTACGTCGAGGCCAACCGACGCTTCCGGGACAAGGTCCTGGAGCGCCTGCGCCCCGGCGACCGGGTCTGGGTCCACGACTACCACCTGATGCTGCTCCCCAGGCTGCTGCGGGAGGCGGCCCCCGACACGCCGATCGGCTTCTTCCTGCACACGCCGTTCCCCTCCTCCGACGTCTTTCGGATCCTGCCCCGCCGCGAGGAGCTGCTGAAAGGCCTGCTCGGGGCCGACCTGATCGCCTTCCACACCCACCGTTTCCTGCAGCACTTCCGCTCCTCGCTGCTGCGCATCCTGGGGCTGGGCAGCCGGATGGACCGGGTGGTGGTCGACGGCCGATCGGTCGGGATGGAGGCGATCCCGATCGGGATCGTGCCGGACGAGTTCGTGGGCCTGCTCGAGAAGGATGCCCAGGTGGCCCGCTACGCGGAGTCGCTGCGCCGCCGCTTCGCCGGCCGCCGGGTGCTGCTGGCGGTGGACCGCCTCGACTACACCAAGGGCCTGCCCGAGAGGCTGGGCGCCTACCGGCGTCTTCTCAAGCGCCACCCGCAGCTTCGGGGCACGGTCTCGCTGGTGCAGGTGGCGGTGCCTTCCCGCGAGCGTATCGGGCGCTATCGCGATTTGCGCTCCACGGTCAACGAGATGGTGGGCGCGATCAACGGCGACCTCGGCACCGCCGACTGGACGCCCGTCGTCTACCTCCGCCGCAGCGTCCCCCGCAGCGAGCTGGTGGCCCTCTACTCGATCTCGGACCTGGCCTGGGTGACGCCGCTGTGCGACGGCATGAACCTGGTGGCCAAGGAGTACGTGGCCTGCCAGCGGGGAGGCGCCGGGGTGCTCCTGCTGAGCGAGTTCGCCGGGGCGGCGGCCGAGATGGGCGAGGCCTTCATGGTCAACCCCTACGACGAGGACGAGACCGCCACCGCGGTGGCGCGGGCGCTGTCGGTGCCGGAAGCGGAGCGACGCGAGCGGATCGAGGCCCTGTACCGGAGGATCGTGCGCAACGATGCCCACGGCTGGAGCTGCCGCTTCCTCGGCCTGCTCGACGAGGCGGTGGAGGCGCGCTGCTCGGCGATCGCCGGCGAGTCGCCGCCGGTCGACGTTCGGGCGGTGGTCGAGGCCTACCGCCAGGCGCGGACCCGGCTGCTGCTCCTCGACTACGACGGCACGCTGGTGCCCTTCGCCGCCCGGCCGCAGGACGCGCTCCCCCCGGCCTCGCTGATCGATACCCTGCAACGCCTGGCCAACTCGGCCGGCAACCGGGTGGCCATCCTCTCGGGAAGGCCACGGGCCGATCTCGAGACCTGGTTCGGCAACATCCCGGGCCTGTGGCTGGCCGCCGAGCACGGCGCCATCCTGCGCGAGCCGGCGAAGCGCGAGTGGCAGACGCCGGTCCCGCTGGCCGCCGACTGGAAGGAGCGGGTCTTCCCGGTGCTCGAGCACTTCGTCAGCCGCACCCCCGGCAGCCTGATCGAGGAGAAGGAGTACGCCCTGGTCTTCCACCACCGCATGTCGGACCCCGAGTTCGGCGAGTGGCTGGCCAACGAGCTGGCCGCCAACCTCGAGGAGATGCTGGCCGACAGCGAGCTGCGGGCGGTGAAGGGCCACAAGTCGATCGAGGTGCGCCTGGCCTGGGCCAACAAGGGGGAGGCCGGCCTGCGGCTGCTCGAGGGTGCCGAGTGGGAGCTGATCCTCGGCCTGGGTGACGACCACACCGACGAGGACCTCTTCGAGCGGCTGCCGCCGAGCGCCCTGACCATCAAGGTCGGCGAGGGTGGCACCCGGGCCCGCTTCCGCCTGAGCGGCCCCGCCGCGGTGAACGCGCTGCTCGACGAGCTGGCGGGCTGAGAATGGGGGAGGCGCCCCGCCGCGGTCGGTGCTGGAAAGGCAGTCTGGCCGGGCTCACGTTCCTGCTCCTGGTGTTCGGCATTCGGGCCGCGTCCGCCCAGGATATCGAGGCGGACCGCGACCGGGCGCACGAGATGCTCCGGGAGATCGAGAAGGAGCTGCGGAGCAAGTACTACGCCCCGTCGTTTCGAGGCAAGGACCTCACGTCGGTCTTCGCCCATGCGGGGAGGAGCGTGGACACTGCGGACTCCGAGGCGCAGCTCTCGGGGATCCTGATAAAGGCCTTGCTCGATCTCGACGACTCCCACACCTTCTTCATCCCCCCTCCGCTCGCCTTCGACGTCGACTACGGATTCGACATGGGCATGGTCGGAGAGCGGTGCCTCGTCCTCCGTGTCGACGCCGGCAGCCTGGCCGAGACCGACGGGCTGCGGCCCGGGATGACCGTGCTCTCCGTCGAGGGGGTGGCGCCGTCCCGGGAGAACCTCTGGACGATCGAGTACAGCCTGAAGACGGCCCGGCCGAGAAAGGCCCTGAGGATGGGCCTGATGGCGCCGGGAGGCGCGGCCGAGGAGAAGGTGATCCGGGCGAAGGTCAGACCGCGGCAGCGATTCCGCAACGTCGACGACTGGCTCAAGGGGCAGATCATCCGCGGGCGGCGGCTACGGAAGCGGTTCCTGGGCACCGCCAACCTCGGCCCGGGAGTGGCTCTGATGAAGCTGTCGTCGTTCGAGATCGACCCCGACGCTATCGGCCAGGCGTTCGAGCGGGTGAAGGGCAAGGCCGGCCTGATCCTCGACCTGCGCGACAACCCGGGGGGGCGCCTCGACGTGGTCGAGAAGCTGGTCGGCTGCCTCTTCGATCGGGAGGTCCGGATCGGCGAGGAGCGTTGGCGCAAGAAGGAGAAGCCGCTACGTGCCAAGCCGCAGCGGTCGCGTCTCTTCGGGGGGAAGCTCGTGGTCCTGGTCGACGCGGCCTCGGCCTCCGCAGCCGAGATCACTGCCCGCTGCGTGCAGCTCGAGGGCCGGGGCCAGGTGATCGGAGACCGTACGATGGGGGCGGTGATGCTCTCGCAGCGGTACCCGGGTCGCCAGGGGCATCGGTACCGCTTCGTTCTCTACGGGCTCAGCATCACCGTGGCGGACCTGGTGATGAGCGACGGCCGGAGCCTCGAAGGCGTGGGCGTGGTGCCCGACGAGGTCCTGCTCCCCACCGGCGAGGACCTGGCCAGCGGACGCGACCCGGTGCTGAGCGCCGCCGCGGCCCGCCTGGGTGTGAAGCTCGACCCGGTGGCGGCCGGAAAGCTGTTCGCCGACCACTGACCACGGCGGGCCCTCTCCAGCGCCATCCTGAGTCGGGCACCGGCGGACCGCCGGTCAGTTGGGGACAGAAACCCTGACCGTCATCCTGAGGGCCGCGTCGAAGCTGTACCCCGGAAGGATCTCGGACACCGCCGGCGGACGCGCTCTGCAGCCCGTTACTCGTACTGGTCCGGGAAGACACGGTACGCCCAGGCTCGGTAGGACTCGTCGGTCGAGAGGTCATCCTCCGTGTTCGGGAGCCCGTCTGGACCATCCGAGGTCG
>CAZNNH010000095.1:0-14576 GCA_964574335.1 uncultured Acidobacteriota bacterium
TCCACCGACCGGATCGCCGAGTACCCGTGGATCGAGCAGCAGCAGCTCCTGCTGTCGCTGGTCCAGACCCTGAACTCGACCCTGGTCCTGAGCCAGGTCCTCGACCAGGTGCTCGACGCGGTGATGAGCATCACCCGGGCCGAGCGCGGGTTCCTGCTGCTCTCCGAGGCGCCGGAGCTCGGCGACGACCAGGAGCCCATCGCCGGGCTCTACGTGAGGCTGGGTCGGCGCCGGGACGGCGCCGACGCCCCGCCGGTCGGTCTCTCGACCTCGGTGGTCCGCCGGGCGATCGAGAGCGGCGGGACGGTGGCCACGGGCAACGCCGTAGCCGACCCTTCGCTTGCCGGCGCCCCCAGCGTGATCCTGATGGACCTTCGCACCATCGTCTGCATCCCGCTCAGCTCGCCCCGTGGCGAGCTCGAGACCGGCGACTCCCCGAAGCCGCTGGGCGCGATCTACGCCGACAACCACGAGACCTCGGCCCCGTTCAGCCCCGACAGCTTGAAGACCGCGGAGGCGCTGGCCCGGCACGCCAGCCTGGCCATCGAGAACGCCCAGCTCTTCGAGAGGGAGCAGCGAACCATCCAGGAGCTCCGCCTGGCCCAGGACCAGCTACTTCAGTCGGAGAAGCTGGCGGCCCTCGGCAAGATGGCGGCGGGAATCGCCCACGAGCTCAACACCCCCCTCACTTACATCATGGGGAACCTGGAGCTGCTCAAGAGCAACCATTCCCTGACCCCCGACCAGCAGGAGATGGTGGCCTCGGCCACCCGGGGCACCGAGCGGATCAGCAGCCTGGTCACCAACCTGCTGGCGCTCAGCCGCCCCTCCGACGAGGAGCCGCGGCGGCTCGACGTCGGTCGCGTGCTCGAGCATGCCCTGGAGATGTGCCACTACCAGCTCATCAAGGCGGGGGTCCGCCTGGAGAGGCAGCTCGCTCAACCCCTCCCGCCGGTGCTCGGCCTGGCCAACCAGCTCGAGAGCGCCGTGATCAACCTGGTCGTCAACGCGATTCAGGCCACCCCTGTCAGCGGCGCGGTGACCGTCTCCGCCGACGCCGAGGAGGGCGAGGTCCGGATCCGGGTCTCGGACACCGGCGCCGGGATCCCCGAAGAGCTCAAGGCCAGCGTCTTCGAGCCGTTCTTCACCACCAAGCGCGAGGGCCAGGGAACCGGGCTGGGTCTGTCGACCGTGCAGATGGTCGTCAGCCGGCACCACGGGCGCCTCGACTTCACCACCGCGGTGGGCCGCGGCACCACCTTCGAGATCCGCCTACCCGTCGCGAAGTAGGCCTGGGGGACATGACCGGGTTTCGAGGTTCGGGTGCGGGAAACCCGGATCGTGTCCCCCGCTCGTGACATGGCCGGCGAGAGCTGAAGCCGGGGTTATCGCCCGCGAGGGCGATGGTCCCGAGGGCCTCCTCGGTCTCCCCCCCGGTCCCCGCGCCGGTCTCCACGGCGGTCGCGGTCGCCGCCTCGCGGTCGTCCCCCGCCGGGCCGGCCGCCGCCCTCGCCTCGACTTCCCCCGGAGCCTCCCGGCTGCCCGCCGCCTTCGGCCTCGTCGAGCAAGGCCTTGCGGGAGAGCCGGATCTTGCCGGAAGGATCGATGTTGACCACCTTCACCAGGATCTGGTCTCCCTCGTTGACCTCGCTGCGCACGTCCTCGACCCGGTGGTGGGCCATCTCCGAGACGTGGAGCAGGCCGTCGGTCCCGGGCAGGATCTCGACGAAGGCGCCGAAGTCCACCACCCGGACCACCTTCCCCAGGTAGGTCTTGTTGAGCTCGGCGGTGGCAGTCAGCTCCTCGATGATGGCGATCGCCTTGCGGGCTGCGCTCTCGTCCACCGAGGCGATCGCCACCCGGCCGTCATCCTCGACGTCGATCTTGCAGCCGGTGCGGTCGACGATGGAGCGGATCATCTTGCCGCCGGGGCCGATGATGTCCCGGATCTTGTCTACCGGCACCTGGATGGTGAGGATCCGCGGGGCGTAGGCGCTGATGTCGGCCCGCGGCTCGGCCAGCGCCTCGGCCATCCGGTCCAGGATGTGCAGGCGCCCGAGCCGGGCCTGCTCCAGCGCCTCGGCCAGGATCTCGGTGGTGAGGCCGCTCATCTTGATGTCCATCTGCAGGGCGGTGACGCCGGTCCGGGTCCCCGCCACCTTGAAGTCCATGTCGCCGTAGTGGTCTTCCTCGCCGGCGATGTCGGAGAGCACCGCATAGCGCTCACCCTCCTTGACCAGGCCCATGGCCACGCCGCCCACCGGGCTGCGCAGCGGGACGCCGGCGTCCATCAGCGCCAGGGTCCCGCCGCAGATGCTGGCCATGGAGGAGGAGCCGTTGGACTCCAGGATGTCGGAGACCACCCTCACCGTGTACGGGAAGGCATCCTCCGGCGGCAGCATCTCCCTGAGCGCCCGCTCGGCCAGCGCGCCGTGGCCGATCTCGCGGCGCCCGGGACCGCGCAGGAACTTGACCTCGCCCACCGAGAAGGGCGGGAAGTTGTAGTGCAGCATGAAGCGCTTCTCGTGGTCCGGCTCCTGCACGGTGTCGATCCTCTGGATGTCCTCGGAGGTGCCCAGGGTGACCGTCACCAGCGCCTGGGTCTCGCCACGGGTGAACACCGCCGAGCCGTGGGTGCGCGGCAGCACACCGACATCGCAGGTGATGGGACGGATCTCGTCGAAGCGACGTCCATCCAGCCGCCGACCCTCGACCAGGATCTCCGCCCGGAGCAGCTTCTCGCGCAGGCCGTCGTACACCTGGCGCACCGCGGCGCGCTTCTCGGCCTGGTCCTCGGGAACCTGGGCCAGGTACTCGTCGCGCACCTTCTTCATCCGGGCGTACGACTCGAGCTTGCCCGGCAGCCGCATCGCCTCGAGCAGCGGCTCCTGCAGCGCTCGCTCGATCTCCTCCCGAAGCGCGGGGTCTGTCTCCTTGCGCACCACCTCGCGCTTGGGCTTGCCGACCGCCGTGCGCAGCTGCTTCTGGAGATCCACGATCTGCCGGATGACGGCGTGGCCCTCGGTGAGGGCCTGCACCATCACCGCCTCCGAGATCTCCTGGGCGCCCGCCTCCACCATCACGATCGCCTCCTCGCTACCGGCCACGAGCAGGTTGAGCTGGCTCTTGGTGCGCAGCTCGGTGGAGGTCGGGTTGATCACGCACTGCTCGTCCCAGTAGCCGACCCGAACCGCCGCGATCGGCGTCTCGAAGGGGATGTCGGAGATGTAGAGGGCTGTCGAGGCCCCGGTGATGGAGAGGGTGTCGGAGTCGTTCTCCAGGTCGGCCGAGAGCAGCAGCCCGACCACCTGGGTCTCGTTGGCCCACCCTTCGGGGAACAGCGGGCGCAGCGGGCGGTCGATCATGCGTGAGGTCAGGATCTCCTTTTCGTTGGGACGTCCCTCGCGCTTGAAGAAGCCGCCTGGAATCTTGCCGGCGGCATACGTGTTCTCCCGGTAGTCGACGGTCAGGGGGAGAAAATCGACACCGGGGCGGGGCTCGTGCTGGGCGCAGGCGGTGGCCAGCACCACCGTATCGCCCAGCCGCACCAGCACCGCCCCGTCCGCCTGCTTGGCCAGCCGCCCCGTCTCGATCGATAGCGTGAAACGCCCCAAGGGCATCTCGACCTTGTGCTTCATCCCTCTCCCCTCGTTCCGGGCCCCCCCATGGGGCCCCTCATCCGCCGTCGCACACGTCCACCGTTCCACGCAGGTCGAAAGACAGAGTCAGCATGCGGGGAGTACGGCTGTGAACGCCGCCCTTCTCGAGCGTCGCAACGGGAGCCTTCCCGATCACGCGATGGACGCGCGGCAGTCCGAAGCCGAGGCCCCGAGCACCGCACGTCCGGTTGCTCATCTACGTCGACTTGTGGCCCTGAGAGGGGTGCCGGCCGCCCGGACCCGGGTCGGCGTTACCTACGGAGGCCAAGCTTTTCGATCAGGCTGCCGTACCTCTGGTGGTTCTTACCCCTGAGGTAGTCCAGCAGTCGGCGCCTCTGCCCCACGAGCATCAGCAGCCCACGCCGCGAGTGATGATCCTTGGGGTGGGTCTTGAGGTGCTCCGTTAGGTAGTTGACGCGCTGGCTCAGGATGGCAACCTGGACCTCGGGCGACCCGGTATCCGACGCGTGCGCTTGATGGCCCGCGATGATCGACGACTTCTGATCCTTGCTGAGAGTCACCCGACGAACCTCCTCGCTCTCTTTTCCATTCTCTCGACTACAAGCGGCTATCGTAGCACAGGCGCCGCAGGCGCTCCAAGAGGTGCGGTCGACAGGCCGGGAACCAAGACGGTCGGTCCCGATCGCCTTGACACCGGGGCCCGACCCCGCTAACATCGCCTTCCCTCAATCCATTGACTTCAAACATCTTAGCTGAAGCCGTTCGGTTCCTCGCCTGGGTCCTGCTGGGGCTCGTGGGACCCGGCTTGGCGCTCCAGCGCCTGTCTCGGGTCCGGGTGGACCCGGCGCTCGTGCTGCCCCTCGGGGCCTCGGTGGCCGCCGCCAGCTACTGGCTGGGCCTGGTCCTGGGCCAGCCGGCCGTTGCCCTGGGCGTGCCCCTGGCGCTCGATGTGATGGCCGTCCCCTGGCGCCGCCCCGTATTGCGGGCCGAAGGGCCCAGCCTCCGCGGCGCGCTCCCCGCCTTCGCCTGTCTGGTCCTGGTGCTGGCCGCCACCCAGTACCCGTGGAACCGCCTCGACGCCCAAGGTCGGCTGCTGCTCGACCCCCTGGTGCCGTTCGACAGCCTGTTCCACGTCGGGGTGGCGTTCGAGCTCACCCTCGGCTATCCCCCGCAGGTTCCGGGGATGTCGGGCTTCCCCCTCCACTACCACCTCGGCGCCGACCTGCTGCGGGCCTCGGCCTGGCGCTTCGCTCACGTGCACCCGCTGGATTCCATCACCCGGCTCGACGTCACCCTCTGGGGGCTGGCGTTGCTGCTGGCCCTGCGTGGCCTGACGGGCCGGCTCTTCCCCTCGGCCCGGGGTGCCCTGGCGGCAGTGGGCTTCACCCTCTTGGCCACGGACCTCTCCTTCGTCTTCTTCGCCAACCCGCAGGCCCACTGGTGGGCCGACCTGCTGCGGGGGAACCTGCTCCTCTCCCTGTGCCTGGCCAACCCGGTGGTGCCGGCGCTGGCCCTCGCCCTGGGCGCCCTGGTCGCCCTCGACCGGCACGAGTCGGGCGAGGGTCTCGGCTGGCTGCCGCTTTCGGCCCTGATGGCGACTGCGGTCCCGCTCTTCAAGGTCTTCCTCGGGGCCCACCTGGCTCTCGGTTTGGCGGCGGCAGCCCTCGCCGGCCGTGCCCGGGCCCGCCGCTCTGCGCTGGTCGGGATCGGACCGCTGCTGGCCACCGCCGGGCTGGCGCTGGGCGCGGGCGGCCAGACGGTGGCCACCACCCTCGCCCCCCTCGACCTGGTTCGGGTCACCCTGAAGAGCCTCGGCCTCGGAGGGGCCTCGGGGCTCCGGCTGCTGGCCTGGGCCGGCGTCTGGCTGGTGCTGTCCCTGGGCCTTCGGGTGCTCGGGGTGTGCCCGGCGCTGCGAGCCCTCCGCGAAGGCCCTTCGGTGGCGCGCGCGGCCGCGGCGATGGCCCTGAGCGCGTGGCCGATCGGCCTTCTCTTCCGGGTGGTGGCCCGCGACGTCCTGCCGGGGCAGAAGCCGATCAACGACGCCGCCTACCTCCTCGAGCAGGGCGGACCGCTGCTGTGGATCTTCACCGTCGCCTGGCTGGCCGGCGCGGGTCGCACCCCACGGCGACGGGCGTTCGCGCTGCTGGCGGCCCTCTGCCTGGCCAGTCCGTCCACCGTTCAGTACGTGGTCAAGAAGCGCTCCGAGCCCTCGGACCCTCTGCCGGCGCCGATGGTCCGGGCGGCCCTCACCCTGGGGCAGGTGGGTCGGCCGGGCGACGTGGTGCTGCAGCGGCCCCGCGCCCGCTACCCCGCCGGCCCGGTGATCCTCTCCGGGCTTCGCGTCCCCTACGAGCGCTTCACCCCCTACTCGACCCAGTTCGCGCCCCGGGACGCGCTGGCCGCCCGTCACGCGATGGTCTACCGCTTCTTCCGCACCCGCGACACCTCCGAGGCCCAGGCCATCGCTCGTGAGCTCCAGGCGCGCTTCGTCTGCCTCTACCAGCACGATCGGCTTCGCTTCCCCGACCGGAGCTGGCTGGTGCCCATCCACGAGGAGGAGGACGCCCGCTGCTATCGAGTGCGGCGCTGACTCAGTCGACCAGCACCACATCCGGGTGGAGGCTCGGCTCCACCCGAAGCCCCACCGCCTGGAAGCCGAAGCCTCTCGGGACCGCCAACGCCAGCAGCCGCCCCTCGGCGTCGAGCACCCGCACACGGTCGGGAGGGATCCCCTCCGGGAAGCCCGCCACCACCAGCGCGCGGCTCAGCCCGCGACCGTGGCGGACCGCCTCTCGACCTTCGGCCCCAACCCGGACCTCGGGCAGGCCCGGGAGCATGGCCTCGGGAGGGAGAAGCGCCGCCTCGGCCTGCTGGCGGCTCATCCCCTCGAGGCAGACCGCACGCTCCAGGCCGAAGCCCCCCGATTCGAGACGCCTCAGGGACGAGAGGTGCGCGCCGGCGCCGAGAGCCGCGCCGAGGTCGCGGGCGATGGCGCGCACGTAGGTGCCCGCCGAGCAGCGCACCTCGATCTCCGCGACCTCTTCCTCCACCCGCCGGACCACCAGACGGTGGATGCGGACCGCAACCGCGGGCCGCTCCGCCTCCATCCCGGCGCGGGCCAGGTCGTACAGACGGCGCCCCGCCACCCGCTTGGCGGAGAAGAAAGGCGGCACCTGAAGCTGGTCGCCCAGCAGCCGGGCGCAGGCTGCCTCCAGCTCCGCGGCCTCGAGACGCACGGAGCGCGGCTCCCCGATCGGCTTCCCCAGGCGATCGTCGGTGGTGGTGGCGAAGCCGAAGCGGACCTCGCCCAGGTAGGTCTTGTCTCCCTCGGTCAGAAACCGGGCCAGGCGGGTGGCCTGGCCCACGCAGACGGGGAGCACACCGGTCGCGAACGGGTCCAGGGTCCCGGTGTGTCCAACCCGCCGGGTGCCGAGGAGGCGGCGCACGCGGTCCACGACATCGTGGGAGGTGGGTCCTGCGGGCTTGTCGACCACCAGCAGGCCGTGGTGGCTGGAGGCCTCGCTAGTCCTCTTCCCCACCACCCGCCCCCGGCTCGGGCGCGGCCTCTTCGAGCAGACGGGCCACGCGCTCGGTGGCCTCGATGCCCCGGTCGTAGACGAAGACGACCTGCGGCAAGCGGCGCAGCCGCAGCCGTCGGCCCAGCTCCCGCCGGACGAAGCCGGCCGCCCGCGACAGCCCTTGGAGGCTGGCCTCCCGCTGCCGGTCGTCCCCCAGCACGCTGACGTGGACGCGCGCCGAGACCAGGTCCGGGGTCACCTCGGCGCGGGTGACCGTCACGAAGCCGATTCGCGGGTCCTTGAGCTGGCGGGAGATGATCTCGGCCACCACCTCGCGGACCTCCTCGCCGACCCGCTCCGTCCGGCGGGTCACAGGATCTCCCGCTCGGAGCCCACCACCAGCACCTCCCGCGACCGCTCGGCCTCGCCGTTCACCGCGTCGAGGGTCGCGGCCAGGTGATCGGGGTCGGTGTTGACCGAGACCACCGCCAGGCGCGAGCGCTGCCAGAGGTCGCGGTGCTCCACCTCCGCCACCGAGACGTTGAAGCGGCTACGGACCCGCGCCTCCAGGTTCCGCAGGCCGCGCCGCTTGTCCTTCAGCGAGCGGGCCCCGGGAAAGTGGAGGTCGAGCATCAGCAGCCCGATGACCATGACCTCCCGTCGCCTAGTCGAGGGTGTCCTTCACCTTCTCGATGGTGAAGAACTCGATCACGTCTCCCGGCTTGACGTCGTTGTAGCCGGCGATGCCGATCCCGCACTCCAGCCCGGCCTTGACCTCGCTGGCATCGTCCTTGAACCGTCGCAGCGAGGCGACCTTGCCGGTGTGGATCACCACGTTGTCGCGGAGCAGGCGCACCTCGGCCGCGCGCGTGACCCGGCCCTCGGAGACGAAGCTGCCGGCGATCGTCCCCACCTTCGAGATCTTGAAGGTCTCGCGCACCTCGGCCGCGCCCAGGGTGACCTCGCGCACGGTGGGCTCGAGCAGCCCCTCCATCGCCTTCTTCATGTCCTGGATGGCATCGTAGATGACGGTGTACAGCCGGATCTCGACCTGGTCACGCTCGGCGGCCAGGCTGGCCTTGCGCTCGGGCCGCACGTTGAATCCGATCACCACCGCGTCGGAGGCGGCCGCCAGCAACACGTCGCCCTCGCTGATCGCACCGGCGCCGGAGCGGATGATCCGCAGCTTGATCTTCTCCTGCGGGAGCTTGGTGAGCTGGTCGGAGACCGCCTCCACCGACCCCTGCACGTCGGCCTTGATCACCAACGGCAGCTCCTTGATCTGGCCCTCGGCGATGGCCCGACCCAGGTCCTCGAGCCGGATCCGGGACGAAGCCGCCATCGCCCGCTCGCGGAGCTTGAGCTGCCGGAATCCCACGATCGACTGCGCCTTGGCCGCATCGGTTACCGCCAGGAGCTGGTCCCCGGGCTCGGGCGGCGCAGTCAGGCCCAGCACCTCCACCGGCGTCGAGGGCCCCGCCTCCTGCTGGCGTCGGCCCTTGTCGTCGACCAGGGCGCGCACCTTGCCGGCCACCGCCCCCGCCACCACCGTGTCGCCGACCCGCAGCGTACCGTCCTGGATCAGCACGGTGGCCATCGGCCCCCGACCCTTGTCGAGACGCGCCTCCAGCACGGTCCCCAACGCGGGCTGGGCGGGGTTGGCCTTGAGCTCTTGCATGTCGGAGACCAGCAGGACCATCTCCAGCAGCTCGGGGAGGTTCTGGCGCTTCTTGGCCGAGACATCCACGAACACGGTGCTGCCGCCCCACGCCTCGGGCATCAGGCCGCGATCCGAGAGCTGCTGCCGCACCCGGTCGGGCTGGGCGCCCGGCTTGTCGATCTTGTTGACCGCCACCAGCAGCGGCACGCCGGCTGCCTTGGCGTGGTCGATGGCCTCCAGGGTCTGTGGCATCACGCCGTCGTCGGCGGCCACCACCAGGACCACCACGTCGGTGACCCGGGCGCCGCGGGCCCGCATCAGGGTGAAGGCCTCGTGGCCGGGCGTGTCCAGGAAGACCACCTTCCGGTCTCCCACGTCCACCCGGTAGGCCCCGATGTGCTGGGTGATCCCGCCCGCCTCGTCGTCCACCACCCGGGTCTCGCGGATCGCGTCGAGCAGCGAGGTCTTGCCGTGGTCGACGTGCCCCATCACCGTCACCACCGGCCACCTCGGCTGCAGGTCCTCGGGCTTGGACTCTGCCGTCTGCTCCTGCACCACCTCCTCCTCGAAGGACTGAATGGTGGCCCCGTAGCCGAACTCCTTGCTGATCTCGGTGGCGAGGGTCGGGTCGATGGGCTGGTTGACGGTGACCATCACGCCGCGGGAGATGAGCAGCTTCATGATGTCGCGGCTCTTGACGTCCGGCATCTTCTCGCCTAGCTCCTTGACCGTGACCCCCTCGCTCAGCGAGATGCTGCGCAGCGGCCCCGAGTAGCTGGGACGCTCGTCGCGAACCGGGGGCACGATCGGCTCCCGCAACCTTCGCCGCTTGGCCCCACGACCGCTGGGGCGGGGGGGCAGCGCCGCGGGCGGCCCGGTCGGAACAGTACGACGCGGTATCGGCGAGGTCGGTCGGAGCCCTCCAGCCGCCCCCCGCCGGGGCGTGACGGCGTGCGGCGAGCGAGGCACCGCCGTCGAGCCCGGCGACACCTGCGGCCGAATCGGGTGCGGGCTGGTCGGGTGCGGCCCGGCGGGGCGCGGCGGCGCGATCGGACGCAGCGGGCGCCGCAGCGCCGGCCGTGCCGGGGCAGCCGGCGGTGGTGGTGGTGGTGGTGGTGGGGATGCCGCCGCCTCCACCGCCTCCACCGCCTCCGCTGCCTCGGGCTCGGCTACCGGCCCGGCGACCTTCGCCGGCTGCGGAGGCGGGACCGGGGCGATGGGGCGCACCGGTCCTCGGACCCGCGTCACCTGCCGGACCACCGGCGCCGGCGGGGTCGCCGGCTGCTGCGGGGCCGGTGCTGGGGGCGGCTCCGCGGCGGGGGGGGCGGTCGCCGGCGGCGCCTCCTCCACGCGCTCGGCCTCGGGAAGCTCCTCCTCGACCGACTCCTGGGGCGCCGGGGCGATCCGCGGCGCCAGCCGCGGCGCGCCCGGCGGGTGGTCCAGAGCGGGCGCCGGCTCAGACGCCTCCGCCGGCCGGGACGCACGCTCGGCCTGCCGGTCGGCGCGTCGCCCCCGACCCCGGCGCACCTTGCGCTCCTCCGCCGCCGCCCGTGCCTCCTCGGCGGCCCGCTCGCGCTCCGCACGCTCGGCGGCGATCTTCTTGGCCAGCGCCTGGGCCTCGTTCTCTCGCTGGGCCTCGTCCTCCTCGCTGCCGTAGTAGCGCCTGCGCCGTGCCGTCAGGGCATCGATCTTGAGAGTGCGCTTGAGCTTGTCGGATGTGTCCTCGTCGACCGAGCTGGAGGCCGTCTTGGCCTCGATACCGAGGCGCCTGAGCTGCTCGATGACGTCGTGGCTGGAGAGCCCCAGCTCCCGTGCGAGCTGGAAGACTCTAACGTTCCCCATCCGACTCTCCTCCCTCGGCGCTCTCTGCAGCTTCAGGGGCGTCGTCCGGGGTCGCCTGCGTCTCCTCCAACCCTTCGTCCGCTTCCGCCTCCGCCGCTTCGTCCGCCTCCGCCGCTTCGTCCGCCTCCGCCGCTTCGTCCTCCGCCGCTTCGTCCGCCGCCGCTTCCGCCGCCGCCACTTCCGCCGCCGCCGCTTCCGCCGCCGCCGCTTCCGCCGCCGCCGCTTCCGCCGCCGCTAGCGCGGCCTGCTCGGCCTCGAAACGCTCCAGCTCCTCCTGGTCACGAAGGTCCCAATGCACCTTGGCCTCGACGGCCGCCTCGCGGATCTTCTCGGCCGTCTTGGGGCCGACCCCCTCGATGGTGCAGAGCTCCTCGTCGGTCATCTCGAGGATGTGGGCGACCCCCGCCACCCCGGCGTCGATCAGCCTCTGGATGGTCTTGTCGCCCACCTTCTCCAGGCTACGCAGCTCATCGACCACGCGAGCCATCCGGGCCATCTCCGCCTCGACCTCCTGGCGCTTCTCCTCCTCGCTCTTGATGTCGATCCGCCAGCCCACCAGCTTGGCCGCCAGGCGGACGTTCTGGCCCTTCTTGCCGATCGCCAGGCTGAGCTGCTTGTCCTCGACCACCACCTCCATGATCCGCTGCTCCTCGTCGAGGATCGAGACCCGGCTGACCTTGGCCGGGGAGAGCGCGTTGACCACGAAGGTGGAGGCATCCCCGTTCCACTCGACGATGTCGATCTTCTCGCCGCGCAGCTCGCGGATGATCGACTGCACCCGGGTCCCCTTCATCCCCACGCAGGCACCGACCGGGTCCACGTCCTTCTCGCGGGAGATCACGGCCACCTTGGCGCGTTCGCCCGCCTCCCGGACGCACCCCTTGATCTGGACCGTGCCGTCGTAGATCTCGGGGACCTCCATCTCGAACAGCTTGATCAGGAGCGCAGGGTCGGTGCGGCTGACCACCACCTGTGGCCCCTTGGCCGACTTCAGGACCCGGACGATCGCCACCCGCACCCGGTCTCCGGTCTGGTAGGCCTCGGCGCGGCTCTGCTCCTTTCGGGGCAGCAGGGCCTCGGCGCGCCCCAGGTCCACCACGAAGTCCCCCACCTCCTGGCGCTTGATGATCCCGTTCAGGACCTCGCCCACCCGACCCGAGTACTCGGCGAAGACGTTGTCACGCTCGGCCTCGCGGACCTTCTGGAAGATCACCTGCTTGGCGGTCTGGGCGGCGATTCGACCCAGCACGTCGGTGGGCTTGGGGAACTCGATCTCGGCGCCGATGTCGGCCTCGGGGATCAACCCCCGCGCCTCCTCCAGGCTGATCTGGGTGACGACGTCCTCGACGGTCTCGACCACCCGCCGCACCGAGAACACCTCGATCAGGCCGGTCTCCTCGTTGAAGCGACTCCGGAGGTCCTCGTCGCTGCGGTAGTACTTCTTCGAGGCCATGAGGATGGCGTCCTCGATGGCGGCGATGATCACGTCGGGGTTGATGTTCTTCTCTCGACTGATCTGCTCGATCTGCTGGCGAAGCTGATTGGCCATCGGGTCCTTGCTAGCTCTTCTTGGGAAACTCGACCTCGAGCCGTCCGTGAGCGACCTTGGAGAGCGGAACCTGCAGCTCCTGCCCGCCCTCGCGCTCGAGGCGGATGGTGACGTTGCCGTCCTCCACCGAGACCAGTCGGCCGGCCCAGTGGCGCCGTCCGTCCACCGGCTCGAAGCTCGAGAGCTTGGCCAGCCGCCCCACGAAACGCCGGTAGTCCGCCTCGTGACGCAGGGCTCGATCCAGGCCGGGAGAGGAGACCTCGAGGGTGTACGAGGAGTCGATCGGGTCCGAGGCGTCGAGGATCGCCGAGACCTCCTCGGAGACACCCTTCAGGTCGTCGATCCCGATGCCCTTCGGATGGTCGACGAAGAGCCTGACCAGGCTGCCGCTCCGCTGGCGCTTGACCTCGACCTCGACCAGCTCCAGGCCGCGAGCAGCCGTCACCCGCGAGGCGATCCCCTCGATCACCTGCGTGGCCTCGGCTCGCTTGGTTCCCCCCGTCGTCTCCCACCCTCCGTTCAAAAAAAAGAGTGGGTCAAAGCCCACTCGGGTGCAACCCCAAAGCTCGAACTCGTAGTATACAAGAGAAATAGCTCAAGCTCAACCCGCCTCCGGGTGGTCCCGCGAGAGACCTCGCCGCAGGCCGCTGCAGAGGCTCGATGCTGTGAGAAGTGGCTCGTCGGCAACGGCTTGCGGCCGGGGCCGCCCCCCCGCTTGATAGCGGCGCCCGAATTCACTTCGGGCGGGCGGGTTCGTGTCCCGGGGGCTCGGGGGGCGGGAGCCCCCCGCTTGATAGCGGCGCCCGAATTCACTTCGGGCGCCGCGTCACGATCCGCGCCACCAGGTCGTAGGGATGGGCATCGGTGACCTGGCAGCGCACGAAGTCTCCCGGCTCGGCACGGCCGTCGCCGATGAGCACGGCGCCGTCGATGTCGGGGGCCTGGGTGGCGAGACGCCCCTTGAGAAGCAGCGCGGTCTCGGGGTGGGCGCCCTCCACCAGGACCTCGACCGACTCGCCGATCCGCTCGCGGTTCTTGGCCAGGGAGAGGCGCCGCTGGAGCGCCATCAGCCGCCGGCGGCGCGACCGCTTGACCCGGGCCGGCACCTTCGAGGCCAGGTCTCGGGCCTTCGTCCCCTCCTCGTCGGAGTACTCGAAAACGCCGACGTGGTCGAAGCGGGCCTCTCGGACGAAGTCGAGCAGCCGCTCGAAGTCGTGATCGCTCTCCCCTGGGAAGCCGACGATGAAGGAGGTGCGGAACGCCACCCCCGGAACCCGCTCGCGCACCCGTTCCACCATGCCCATCAGATGGCCGCGCCCGGTGGGCCGGCGCATCCGCTTCAGCACCGGCGCCGAGGCGTGCTGAAGCGGCATGTCCACGTAGTTGACCACCTTCTCCTCGCTGGCCATCACCTGCAACACGGCATCGCTCATCGTTTCCGGGTAGGCGTACATCACCCGGATCCAGCGGACGGCGTCGATCCGGGCCAGCCGAGAAAGCAGATCGGCCAGCCCTTCCCGCCGGCCCAGGTCGTGGCCGTAGCGGGTGGAGTCCTGGGCCACCAGCACCAGCTCGCGAACCCCCTGGTCAGCCAACCTCTGCGCCTCCGCCAGGACGTCATCGGGCGGACGGCTGCGGTGCCGGCCGCGCAGGCGCGGGATCACGCAGAACGAGCAGGCGTAGTCGCAGCCTTCGGAGATCTTCAGGTAGGCCAGGAAAGGCGGCGTCGAGAGCACCCGCGGAGAGGCCTCTGAGTAGATCCAGCTCGGTGGGGCCAGGCTGGGATCGGCCACCCGGGTGGGCTGGTCCTCGACCGCGGCCACGATCTCCTGGACCTGCCCGGTGCCCAGGGTGGCGTCGATCTCGGGGATCTCGCGGCGCAGCTCGTGGTCGTGACGCTGGGCCAGGCAGCCGGTCACCACCAGGCGTCGCGGGCGCCCCTTTTCCTTGAGCTGGGCCAGCTCCAGGATGGTGTCGATCGACTCTTGCTTGGCCTGGTCGATGAAGGCGCAGGTGTTGACCACCAGCACGTCGGCGTCCTTCGGATCGCTGACGATCGCGTGGCCCCGGCCCTTCAGGTGGCCGAGCATCACTTCGCCGTCGACCAGGTTCTTGGGGCAGCCCAGGCTGACCAGGCCCACAGCGCAGCCGGTGGTGCCGGCCTGGCTCGACGAGGCCGGCGACGGGGCGCGGGGCCGAAGCGCGATCGGTGCCCACTCGCCCTCACGAACGTCCAGTGGTCGGCCCGAGGGGCGCCCTTTCAGTGGGTCTTCTCCGGCGTGTCGATCTCGTTCCCCCACTGCTGCAGCCGCTCGCGATCGCTCACCGAGTAGAGCTCGTCGGCGATGTCCGCCACCTGGTCGGCCACGCCCCCCAGGACCTCGTTC
>CAZNNH010000095.1:14586-22305 GCA_964574335.1 uncultured Acidobacteriota bacterium
TCAGGCCGAGGTGATGGGCCACCGCGTCCAGCCTCGGCACCGCCTTGTCGAGGGCCAGGAGCAACCCCTCGACCAGCTCGATGAGGGCCGTTCGGCTCAGTCCGTCGTGCCAGGTGGGATCCATCCCGGGAGACCTCCTCCTCGGAGCGCGGGGCCCCGAAGCCAAGCAGGCATCATACCTGGTTTCGCCTCAGTCCAGCGCCTGGAGCAGCCGCAGCGCCGCCAGGCGGGCGCCGTCGAGGTCCGGGGGTGCCGGCCGCTGCGCCTCCAGCACGGCGGCCAGGGCGGGGCCCAGGCGGCCCGCCCGGAGGTCGGCGTTGGAGACGTACCGGCACGGGAGGTAGCCCTGCATCTCGGCCACCAGGATCGGGTACTCCGGGAAGTCGCCGCGGTCCGTGTAGACGAGGCGCGTCCCCGCCCCGATCGCGTCGGAGACGATGCCGTAGCCGGGCTTGGTGACGACGACGTCGGAGGCCCCGACCAGGTCCTGGTAGCCGAGCCCCAGGGCCGAGAGCCCGGCCCCGGTGACCGCGCGCACGTTGGGTGGCAGGGCCGACCCCTCGCCGGTGGTGATGAAGCGATAGCCGCGAAGGTCGGCCAGCGCCTGCAGGTCGAGGCCAGGCATGCCGAGACCGCCGAACGAGAGGAGCACCAGCGGGGCGTCGTCCTCGCCCAGGAGGGCCCGGGCCTGTTGCCGGGTGAGCCGCGGGCGTCGGGCCACCAGCGGGATCGGCTCCCGGCGCGGGAAGGCCGACAGGTCGCCGGCGAAGGGAAGCTGGAGCAGGAGGCGCGCCTTTCGATAGCAGTCGGCGGCAGCATCGGCGAACGCCCGCAGCCCCTGGTGGCGAGCGGCGAGGTGGGCGTAGATCCAGTCCCAGGAGAAGTTGGCCAGCGCGATGCTGCAGATGCCGGCGGCCGCCGCCGCCGCGAAGGCCAGGGGCGGGACGTCGCCGAGAACCACGCGGGCGCCGGCCTTGCGCAGGAACGCCGCCTCCTCGGCCACCCGGCCGGCGAAGCCGGCCTGGAAGGCCTGGCACCGCCGGAGCGTGGCCGCCTCGTCGATCGTCAGCGCGTCCTTCTGGGAAAGCCCCACGTCGCACTCGAGGGAGCGGAAGCCGAAGTCCCCCGGGATCGCCTCTCGGTACAGCCACTCCGGGCCGGAGGTCACCACCGTGATCGGCAGCGACGGCCGCAGCTCCCGCACCGTCCGCAGCACCTCGCCCACCCGGGTCCCGTGCCCGAACCCGTGCCCCGACACGTAGGCGACGATCATCGCCGGCCCCGGCGTTGCTTCGCCGCTCGATGTCTCAGGCCCTCCAGCTCGGCCTTGAGCGGCCGCCAGTACTCCTCGTCTGCCCGCCTCTCGGCTCGCTCCTCGTCGAGCAGGGCGTCGCCCAGCGCCCGCTCACGGCCCGGCGCGGCCAGCGACAACAAAGGCCGTCGCCTCAGACACCGCGCGCGCGCCCCGGGCCAGCGTGAAGCGGCCTCGATCAGCAACCCGCGCAGCTTGCTCATCACGTCGACCCGCAGCCCGGCGGGTTCGCCCCTCTGGCAACGGTAGTGCACGGCGTGCCCCTTCTTCAGGTAGCAGAGCTCCAACGGGGGCGCCGCGATCGGCTCGGCGGCCAGATCCGACAGGGCGGCCGTGAGCCGCTCGAGGTTCCTGGGGCTAGCGAGGATGGCGCCCATTCGGGGCCCACCAGCTCCTCAGCGGACAACATCGTACCCGAGGCTAGCGCGCGGGGTCGTGCCGCGCAAGGCCGGCTCTCGATGATCAACCGCTGCGGGCGACGACGAGACCCCGTTTCGGCGAAGATAGGGCATGTCATCCAGGCGGGCGACGGCCGCACGCACCCCACGCGCCCGTGCCTCCTCACGGCTCTCCACCGCCACCACGCTCACCGGCCCGGTCGGCAAGGGGCTCCGTCAGGTGGGCGAGCGGGTGGCGCCGGGGCAGCTCGTGGTCAGCCCGGAGACGGGCCTCCGGTATCGCATCCAACGCTTCCTGGGCCGCGGCGGCTTCGGCCAGGCCTACCTGGCGGAGCGGCTCGGGCGCTCGTCGGCAGTCCCCCGCACGGTCTGCCTCAAGCTCGCCCACCGCATCGACGGCTGGCTTCGGGAGGCCTACTTCGGGCACGTGCTCGAAGACCACCCGCGGGCGATCCGGGTCTTCGACCGCTTCCCGGTGGCCGACCCGGGTGGCCGGCTCACCTACTGCCTGGTGCTCGAGTACGCGCCCGAGGGCGACCTCAGGGCGTATCTCCGGCGCACCGCTCGCGGCTGGCCGGAGTCGGTGGTGCGGCGCGAGATCGCCGGGATCCTGCAGGTCCTCTCCAAGCTCCACCGCGACCAGGTCCTGCACCGCGACCTGACGCCGATGAACGTGTTCGTCTTCGAGCGGCGTCACCTGAAGCTGGGCGACTTCGGCCTGGTGCGCCAGCAGAGCACGCCGCGCGGCACCGTCGCCGACGCGCTCAACCCCCACACCGCGCCCCAGGAGATCCTCGAGGGCGAGGCCCCCAAGTGGCAGACCCGGGACGACGTCTACCAGGTGGGCCAGCTCCTGGCGATGCTGGTGAAGGGCGATGCCGAGGCCCGGATCCGCTCCGGGGAGATCCGGACCCTGCCCTGCAGCGATCACCTGAAGGAGATCATCCACCGCTGCATCGGCGAGCGGCGCAAGCGCTACCACACCGCGCCCGAGCTGGTGGAGGCCCTGGGCACGCCTCCCCCACGCCTCCGGGCGGGCGTGCTGCGTTGCCTGAAGGGCGTGCACCTGGCCTTCACCGGGATCCTGAGCCGCCCCCGCAAGGAGGCCATGGCCGCGGCGCGCCGGGCCGGTGCCATCGTCCACGGCGGCCCCTCCGCGCGCACCACGGTGGTGGTGCGCGGCCGGCCCAACCCGCTGCAGGCCGCCGGCCGCGACGCCGGCCTCAAGCTGATGGAGGCCAAGCGCCTGCGCGAGAAGGGCCACAAGATCACGATCCTCAACGAAGACCGCTTCTGGCGCCTGGCCGCCCGCTAGAAACCCGGGGACACAATACGGGTTTCTTGCACGAGATCGCGGTCCCCGACCGTGGTGGTGCTGAGGCGTCGGGATGGATTCCGAAGGCGTTGCCACGATCGAGCGCTTCTACCGGGAGCACCGCCAGGCTCTCTTCAGCTACGCCCTCTCGTTGACCCGGCACGGGGCGTCCGCCGAGGACGCCGTCCACGACGCGATCTGCCGCCTGCTGGCACGCCCGGAGCTGCCGCGCGAGCTGAGACCCTACACCTTCCGCTGCGTCCGCAACGCCGCCGTCGATGCTTCCCGACGGCACCCGAAGGGGGATGAGGGCCTACTGGCGGTGGACGGCGCCTCGGACCCGGACGGCTTCCGGCTGACGCTGTTCCGGCAGGTCGAGGCGGTGTTGTGGGAGCTGCCGACGGACGAGATGGAGGCGGTCGTGCTGCGACTCCTCGCCGACCTGAGCTTCCGGGAGATCGCCGAGATGAAGGACGCCCCGCTCAGCACGGTCGCGTCCTGGTACCGGCGCGGCCTGGCGCGGCTGCGCCAGCGAGTGAATGGAGACGGACCATGGACGAGATCGAAGACCTCCTGACGCAGGCGCCGCTGCGGGCCGCCTCGCCCGAGCTGGACGCGCGAGTCGAGGCCTCCCTGGAGGCCGCGCGACCGGCGCGACCGCCCCGCCGAAGCTGGCGCGGCCTGCTCGCGAGCCGCGTCCGGGTGCCGGCGGTGGTGCTGGCGGGCCTTGTCCTCCTTCTCGCCCTCACCAGCGCGCTGGCGGTCCGTCGTCCGGGTGCGCCCCAGCCGGCGCCGGAGTCGATCCCGACGGCCAACGCGGCGCTGCTCCCGGCGCCGATCCGCTCTCAGAGCCTCGAGGGCTTCCGGCCGGTCAAGCGGATCACGATTCGGGTGGTGGGAGAGGAAGGGACGCCATGAAGGCTCGGACACGGTTCGGGCTGGTGCTCGCCCTGCTGCTAGCCCAGCCTTCCTGGGGCCAGGGCGGCGCCCACGCAAGGCTCGGGAACGGGCTCTCCTTCTTCTTCAAGAGCCCGCCGAAGAGCGGGGGCTCGGAGTACCACCCCGGCGTAGTCACGGGTGGACCCGAGGGCGTCGTCCGGTTCATCGTCGACCCGGCCCATGGGCTGTACTTCGGCTACCAGCTCCGTGGCGAGGCGATTCCCGACGGCCGAACCGTCCGCATCTTCGTGGAGCCGGTGAGCGACGAGAACAAGACCCTCTGGAGGCACGCGGCCAAGTCCCTGGCGAAGGCCTGCCCGGCCTGTCCAGAGCCGGCGCCCCTCAGCCCCGGGATCTCGGAGTACCCGGAGCCGGTGGTGGTCCCGCTCGGCTCCGACTTCGACGTCGAGCTGCTGGAGAACCCCAGAACCGGCGAGAAGGTGGTGGACCGGGTCTCGGTCACGCTGACCCCGACGTCGCGTCTCGACGAGCTACTGGTGATCGAAGACGGCCGGCTGTGGGTGGACGGCAGCCGGCTCCAGAACCCGGCAAGCTGCTCGGGTGAGATCGTCTACTTGTACGTGCCGGGCCAGGGCCGGCTGCTGTTCTCCAGGCGGCCGCGACAGGGCTTCACCCGGGGACAAGGCTCCGCCGGGGCCGCAGCGGATCTTTCGACCGACGTCCTGACCGCGACCGTCGCCTCCGGTCACGGCTATCGGTGGGTGTCCAGGCAGCCCATCTACCCGCCGCCCCCCAGGGCGGGAGCCGTCGAAGCCGTGGCCCAAGGCTCCTACGAGGTCATGGCAACGCCCTTCGTCCGACACGAGCCGACCTGGAGGCCGCCCGAGGGACAGGAGCCGGCTCCCCACCAGTACCTGGCCGGCGCCGCAAACCCTTCGGAGTTCCCCGTGCAAGCGGAGCCGGATCCCGCCCGCCAGACGCCCAAGCCGCGGCCCCTCGAAGGCGGCTACGCCGTCGACGTCCGCGTCAAGCCCTTTGCCCCCATCTGGCATGGAGACGAGGCGCACCGGTTCCAGGCTCGGGTCCGAGACTCGGCGAACGGTGCGCTGCTACTGGCTCGGGCAGTCGTGTCGAAGGTCGGGGAGCCGGGATCGATCGAGGAGGAGATCCGGGGGCCCGGGGGCACGACGGCCCACTTCCGGCTGTTCGCGGTCCCTTCGGATGACGCCCGTTCCGCCGAGTACGACGTCCGCATCACCGGCGCCCACGGCGAGATCCTCTACTCGCACCACGCGCGGTTGCCGCTGGCCGCCGCAACGGCCGAGTAGCGGGCCGCGGCTCCCCCGGGCTACTTCACGAAGTAGCCCGAGACACGCCACGTCCCGTCGGGGTCGAGCATGGGGGTCACGGTCTCGATCGCGGACGCCTTCTTCTCGAAGCGGGTCTCGAACTGGATCACGACGTACTCCCCATCGGGCGCTCCGGGCAGCTCGTGAGCGTACTCGCGGGACTTGACCTTCCGCGAGACGACCTCGCCCAACGGTCCGCGGACAGCGCTCACCGCCTGCTTCCACTGCTCGGCCGTGACCGCGTGCCTGAACAGCTCCGCAGCCTCTTCCCAGGACGCCTGGTACTTCCCGCCGTCGACCAGGGCCAGCCAGCTCTCCGCGGCCGCCTGCGCGACGTCCTCCTTGGTGTCGGCCGCCTGGCTCAGCGCGGTTCCCAAAATGGCAACCACGAGGAACGACACGGCAGCGGCCATGCCGGACTGCCTGTCTCGCCTACCAGCCATCTCTTCCTCCCAACCGCCCGCCAGAAACCCGGGCCGCTCCTACGCGACGCCCGCTCTGTCCAGCCCTCCATCTTGGCCGGCAGACCGGGCGGTGCTTCGCTTGATCTGCACGATGACGCAGATCCACCAGATGCCCGTGACGGGCCCAAGGTCGACCAACCCCGAGTCCGCGGGACCGTACGGAAACGTCGCCAGGTTCAATGCCAGAAGCGCCGCCGCAGACACCATGCCGAAACCGCCCAGGACGCGGCCAAAGCGCGGGTCCTGGCACATGACCGCCGAGAGCGCGATGACCCCGAGACAGTAGAACACGTCGAAGGAGACGTCCATTCCCAACTGGACCAGGTTCGTTCCTTTGAACACCGCGTCCAGGATCGCGGCCTGGCTCGCGTCGCCCGTGACGAGGCGAAACTGGGCAAACTGGAGTCGCACCATCTGCTGGACGACCAGCATCAGGTTCAACAAGGCGAACGCAATGATCAAGAAGGTGCTGCCGACCCGGAGCCAGAAGATGGACGGCGACGACCGCAGCAGCTCGTGGATGCCGAGAACCGCCACGATGGCTATCGGGCCGATGGCAAACACCAGCGCCAGCGTGATGCGCTCGCTTCCGATGATGGGCAGGACGTCGAGGGCTGCCAGCAGATAGACCACCAGCGCGCCCACGCCCACGATATCGAGTATCAGCAACGTCCGTCGTGCCGCCACTGCCACCCCCCTTCAAGCCCCGTGGCGCTTCCTGCTGGAAGAACCGGGGCCTCGCCTGCCTTCTTGGCGTGAACCTGCATCGTGTCGCCGGCCCTTCGAGCGCCACCTCCGGATGAGGAGCCGGACGCGCCGCAGAGCCCGACGCGACTCGACCGGCTGCTTCGCGATGTACGCGGCCACCAGATCAGCGTTCGCCCGCGCCATGGCGCTGCCCTCCGCCGTCGGCCGCGAGCCGCGCCGCTCCCGCAAAGGCCCGCCCTTCACTCAGGCCACCGCCCATCATCGTGGGCTTCCATCTCCCCCTGGAGCCGCTCGAAGAGCCGATCCAGGACCTTGCCCAGCTTCTTGTTCTTGGTGTGATTCGCCTCGGCCGCGACGAACCCGAGCAACTCGTCCATCTCGTCGATGGTGTAGGACGCGCGGCAACCGCCCTCGACCACCTCGGTGAGCCTCAATCGATCCGTGAGCGACGGGTGCGCGAACGTATGCTCCAAGACGGCCTCTCGCTCTGCAAGGCTGAAGGTGAACTTGATGCCCTCCTCGGGTTCGATCTTGATCCTCTTGGTCACCGCCGCTGACTCCTTCCGTTCGACCTGGCCCCGCCGATGGCCTGATGCTCCGGGATGCCATCCGGAGGGCCGGCCCCCTACCCCTGCCTGGCTAGCCGAACCAGCCCGTCGCAACCATGTAGACAGCTCGGGTTCGATCTTGATCCTCTTGGTCACCGCCGCTGACTCCTTCCGTTCGACCTGGCCCCGCCGATGGCCTGATGCTCCGGGATGCCATCCGGAGGGCCGGCCCCCTACCCCTGCCTGGCTAGCCGAACCAGCCCGTCGCAACCATGTAGACAGCCACGAATACGAGCTGCCACCCGACCCATACGATACTGCCACACAGGACGACGAAGGCGCCGACCCTGACGGGCCCACCTCGGCGAAACGGCATGAACGGCACCGCCGCAGCGGCACACCCCATCAGGAGGGCCACCAAGACGTTCGTCGGCCAGTCCAGCAAGGCCTGGCCGAACGTGCTCGGCCCGGTGCACGCGTCGAACGCGCTCTCGACGACGAACAGCGACAGACAGCCCAGGAGCAGCCAGGGGGCCAGCCACTCGTACCTGCGGACCCGGCGTTCGGCCGCTGCTTCGCGCGCGTCACCCACCCGAGGACCTCGCCGCCGGATGCTCTCCCTCAGCGCTTCCTTCGCCCGCCTCTAGAGGAGCTTCCTGAAGTCGTCCACGGAGAGGCCCGCGTCTCGCACGATGCCGCCCATCGTGAGGGCGTTGACTGGGTTG
>CAZNNH010000096.1:0-22163 GCA_964574335.1 uncultured Acidobacteriota bacterium
AGCGATGGTACTTGTAGAGGAAGAACTGGCCTCCGTGGTAGAGGTCCACCGACTCGCACGATAGCTCGCCCGCCTGCTCGCACTCCGCCTCGAGGCGCGACAGGGTGGCCTTGCGCTCCACGTTGGCCTCGACCTCGGCCTTCCCTTCGGTGGCCGCGTGGACGACCCCGGTGACGTCCTGCACCTCCCTGAGCACGGAGACACGCATGCCAGGGCACTGCCGCTCCTCCTCGAGGGTCTTGGCCTGGAAGCCCGTCTCGGAGAGGTTCCGCTGCTCGTTCGACAGGTCGCGGATGCAGCTCCAGGTGCAGTGGTTGTTGGTCAGCACCAGGCCGTCGGCCGAGGCGAAAGAACCCGTGCAGCCGCCGTCGAGACGCACGGTCGAGCGCTGAACGTGATCCAGCCAGGCGTCGTCGATCTCGACGCCGAGGACCTGGGCCACCCTGGCCCTGGGAAAGCCGTGGAGCGTCCACATCCCCTCGTCGGCGAGGGCAGGCGTCGCGCACAGCGCGACGACGAGCGTCAGTCCAAGCGACCCGGGCGGGGCCGGACGCAGGCGTGAGTCGGGCATTGGCTTCCCCCTTTCTGGCAGGCCGGGGCAAGTGTACCCGGGTGGGGGGGGCGCGTGTAAGGCTCGCGGCGTGCCGCCGGCGCGATGTCGGGGGCTAGAATACCCACCTTCTGAGAGGAGCCATCCTCATGCCTCTGCGCCCTGTTGCCTCGCCGCGCGTTCTCCTCGCCGCGCTTCTTTTGCTGGCAACGTTACCCGCCGCGGGGGGCGAGCCCGGGCGGGTCGAGGTGGAGGTGCGGGTGCGGGACGCCGGCGGGCGGCCCGTCCCGGGGGCCGAGGTGCAGCTCGAGAGCGGTCGCATCGTGCTGCGCTGCGAGGCCCAAGGCGATGCGGCGCCGGCGCTCCTGCGTTCGGTGGCGCCGGGTGCCTGGCAGCTCCGGGTCACGGCGGCAGGCCGGGGGTCGGGGCCGTGGCCGTTGCAGCTCCGGGTGGACGAGCACGTGGTCGCCGAGGTTCGGCTCGAGCCGGAAGGCACGGAGGCCCCCGCCTCCCTGTCGGTCTCTCGGCACCGCGTGACGGTCGGGACACCGATGGGGCCCGACCGGCTCCGGGACCTGCCTCGAGGCCCCAACATCTGGTCGTTGCTCGAGACCTTCGAGCCCGTGGCGATCGTCGATCGGCAGGACAGTGGCGGCTTGTTCGCCGGCGAGCCGGGCCGCGTGACGGCACACGGCAGCTCCTGGACGCAAACGTCCTTCCGAGCCGGCGGCCTCGACGTGACCGACCCGGCTCGTGTCGGCACACCGCTGCTGGTGCCCCTGCTCGATGCCTACCAGAGTCTGGACTTCACCTCCGCCCTGCTCCCGGTGGAGACCGGCGGCCCTGGCGGGCTGCTGACGCTGGTGCCCCGATCACCGGGCCGGGAGTGGGGCGGGACGCTACGAGCCGGTGGCCTGGGCGCGGGGATGCAGCAGAGCAACGCGCGGCCTGGCGTCCCCTCGATCGCGCGGTTCGACTCCTTCCTCGACGCCGGCCTGGTGGCCGGCGGCCCCCTTTCGAGCCGCGTCGGGCTGCTGGTGGCCGGTGGCTGGACGCGATCCAGGCGCTTCGAGCGAGACCGGCCGGGCGTGCTCGAGGGCGAGACCGGCGGCGGTATCGCGCACCTGGTCTTCAGCCCCTCGCCGACCGAGGAGCTCGGCCTGATCGTAGGGCATGAGCGTAGCGCGTATCCGTACCCGGGCCGTGCCCGGTACGCCGGCGATCCGGTCCAGGGCGAGTCGTTCAGCCACCTGGCCGCCACCTGGGAGCGGCGTCCCGATCGGGGGCTTCGATGGTCGCTGAGCGTCGGCTGGCTCCGTGGCCGCCTCCAGCCGCGGCTGACCGGAGCGGAGCCGGTGGCAGTGGACCGTCTGTTCGATGGGCCGGTCCCCGAGCTGGCGCGGTCCGGCGACGCGACCCACCACCGCCTCGGCGTGGAGATGAGGCTGCGGCCAGACCTGGCGGGCTTCCAGGGTGGCCGCCACCACGTGCGTATCGGCGTTTCGCTGTCTCGCAACGGAGCCGACATCGCTCCGCCCGGCGACATGCTGCCGCTCCCGGAGCTCGTGGACGGAACCGCGGCGAGGGTGTGGGAGTATGGCTGGACCGGTCCCGAGTCTCGCTGGCGCTCCACCGAGCTGGCCGCCTGGGCGGCCGACCGGCTGACAGTCGGCACGCGCCTGGAGGTCGAGGCCGGGGCGCGGTTCGATCTCGCCACGGGCTCGGCCGCCGGCGCCGAGCGAGGCATCCACTGGGTCACCGTCTCGCCGCGGCTCGGGTTCCGACACGACCTGATCGGTCGGGGCCGAGTCGCCCTGTTCGGCGGGCTGGCGCGCTATCGGCACCGGCTGCCCCTCGACCTGCTCGGGTTCGGCGACCCGGCCGGTCTCGCCGGCTCGGTCTACCGCTGGAACGATGCAGATGGAGACGGTGTCTTCGACGCCGGCGAGCGCGGCACCCTGGTGGCGCTGGCTGGCCCCGGCGGCAGCGGCGTCGGGACCATCGATCCGCACCTGAAGCGCCCCCACACCGACGAGCTGGTCCTGGGGCTCGAGGGCCGGATCGCTCGCGACTTCAGCATCCGCTTCACGGCGATCGCCCGACGCGAGCGCGACCTGGTGGAGTCGGTGAACGTCGGGGTGGGTCGCGACGACTACAGCGTGATCCTGGTCGACGACCCGAGCGGAGACTTCGACGACCCTGCCGACGACCAACGGCTCCCCCTCTACGACCGCGATCCGCTCAGCTTCGGCCGCGACCGCTTCCTCTTGACCAACCCCGGCGCCGACCACTCGGCGAGGTATGAGGGTGTCGAGCTCGTGCTTGAGAGGCAGTGGGGCGATGCCGCCTGGCTGCTTCTCGCCGGCACCGCTCACCGCTCCGAGGGGACCGCGGCCAACATCGGCTTCCGCGCCATCGAGAACGACCAGGGCGTGGTCGGCGAGCTGTTCGACCAGCCCAACGCCTTTACCTTCGCCCGCGGGCGGCTCTTCTCCGACCGGGCCTACACCATCAACCTCGCCGGGGGCGCGCGCCTTCCCGGGGACTTCCGGCTGGGCGCCATCGCCCGGTACCAGGACGGCCAGGACTTCGCCCGGCTGGTGGTCGCGAACGGCCTCAGCCAGGGGAGCGAGCTGGTCCGCGCCACGCCCAACGGGCGGCACCGATTCACCTTCGCTCTCACCGTCGACGTGCGAGTCGAGAAGGGTTTCCGTCTCGGCCGCGGCCGACTGGCGGCGGTGGCCGAGGCGTTCAACGTCCTGAACACGGCCAACGACGTGGAGGAGGACCCGGTTGCACGTCCGCAGTTCCGCAACCCGACCGCGGTCCAGCCGCCGGCGGCGCTGCGACTCGGACTGCGTCTCGACTTCTGAGGCCTCAGAACGTCAGGCTGAGCCCGAGTCCCACGCCGCGCCCGCCGGCGTCCCACATCGGAGCGACGTGGAGCTGGGGCGAGGCGGCTCCCGGGAGCGCCGCGTCGTTGACACGCACCGTGGTACGGGCGACCAGGTAGCCGAGCGCCGCACCGGCGACGACGTCGCTCAGGTAGTGCTCGTCGCTGGCGATGCGGGCGGCGCTGGTGATCGCCCACAGGCCGATGGCCGGGAGCGCCGCCCTCACGCCGTAGTGCCGTTCCACCACCGTCGCCATGGCGGACCAGGCGAACGAGTGCCCTGAAGGGAGGGAGTAGTCGGAGCCGTTGGGACGTTCGCGGTTGACGACTCTCTTGAGCGCATGCCCCACGCCCAGCACCACGAGCTGTGACTGCGCCAGGTCATAGGTCATCTCCCGAAAGCGGCGGTTGCTCGAGAGACGTCCGGCGAGGAAGAGCGAGCCGGCCAACGGTCCCACCACCTCGGCGGCGCCGATGCGGTTGCCGAAGGACCGCAGCCCGGCGAGATCGTTTCCGGAGAGCGCTGCCCGCGCCGAGTCGTCCAGCGCAAAGGAGACGCCCGTCAGGCCGGCCCCGGCCAAGACGGGCACTGCCAGGTCCCCGCTGGCCAGGCCGCCGAGGTTGCGCAACACGTTGACGGGAAGGCGCCGGAAGGAACGCCGTCCGTCACCCGAGACGGCATGTGGCTCGGGCCCCTCTGCGGCTGGCCGCCACGCGGCGGGCGCCCCCGGGAGCTCCTGTGCCTGGGCGCCGGTGGCGGCGGCGAAAAGCAACGCGGCGGCGATGCCCGACAGCAGCGCGCCCGCTCGGGAGACTCGACGCGCCGGCCTACTCGCGGGCCTTGGTCTTTCCACCGAAATGGTAGCCGAAGGCGATGTAGTAGAAGTTCTTCTGGAGGTTGGCGCGCTGGATCTCGACCCCGACCTGGGCCACCGCATGCCCAGAGCGGAAGGTCACCAGAGGCACGGCCAACCCGAGCTCGTCGAAGTTCTTGTGCTCGAAGAAGTTGTGTCCTAGCTGGCAGGTGCTGCGGATGGCCACGCCCAGGCCGCCGAAGCTCAGCGAATCACCGACGTCGACGAAGCCCGTCGCGTTGACGGTCCCCAGCCACTTCAACCGACCTTGGTGGTACTGTGCGGGCCCGACCAGCCCTACACCCAAGAGCACGTTTGGGCGGAGCAGGTCGAACGCAGACGCCGTCGGAGCGACCGCAGCCATCAAGGGCAGCAGCAGGCATAGCACGCGCATCGTGTCCCCTCCCTCCACGCGGCAGAATGCGGCAGGGCCGGCAAAACGCCTGCTCTCGTCCACACGCCCGGCGGAGGGGGCCGACGCGAAGCGCGAGCGGTCCTGGAGTGTCACACAACGATGGTGCCGCCGCAAGCTCCCGGCAAAAGAAGAAGCGGCCTGCCATCACGGGAGTGCCAGACCCCCAAGGTCCGGCGACAACCGGCCCAGCTCCGCCGACGGCAATCCACCCGCCGGCGGCGCTGCGACTCGGACTGCGTCTCGACTTCTGAGGCCTCAGAAGGCCAGGCTGAGCCTGAGCCCCACGCCGCGCCCCGTGCCCACCGGCGGTCGCCTGGCGCCGGCTGGCCGAACGGGGAGATCGGGTCAGAGCGTACAGGTCAAGTCCCTCTCGGGGATCTGGGTGGACGCGGATCCGAGAGTCACCTTTGAGCTCACCCAGACGGGGGCGACCTTCACGGGCGACCGGTTCGCCTCCCAGAACGCAGGCTTCATCCCTCAAGCCCCTGCCTTCGGCACGGTGACGAACCCAACGAACATCACGCTCCAGATCACGTCTTCTTCACAGGGCATCACGTCAACCTGTGAATACCAGGTGAGCACCGACGCCTCTGTCGACCGTATCGAGATAGAGCGCACCGTCTCTGGCTTCTGGTGCGGCCAGACGAGCTACACGATCTCTCGACAGCAGTAAGGCGGCGCCACACCCAGTTCCGCTTGGCTGTAGTGTTGCCGCGCCCCGCGGAGGCACCCTCGGGTCCTCGGCCGTAGGACAGACGCATGACGGAAGAAGAAGACGGACTGGACGGCCTCGACCTGCTGGAGGAGACTCCAGCGATTGTTCGCGGCCTGGTGCGGGGCCTGAATCACGAGGACGCGGTGTGGAAGCCTGCGCCAAAGCGTTTCTCGGTGGCTGAGGTGCTGGCGCACCTGAGATGCTGCACGAGTGGGCGATGCACGACCTGGGCCACATCCGCCAGATTGCCGAGCTCGTCCGCGCGCGCAAGCACTGGCGACAGGCCGGCGCTTTGGGCCAGGACTACGAGCTAGAGCCCTAGACGTAGCCCTGCGGGTGACCGGCTGACGGAGCGATCGCCCTGCGCGACGGCACGGCCCCAACACCGCGCGCACGTCGCTCCGCAAGCGCTCGCGACGGTAGGCCCGGGTGGCTCACGCCGCGTGCAGGCGTCAGCCCCGACGCCGCCTGCAGCAGCCGGAAGACAACGAGCGCCAGTAGCTCCAGAACGAGTAGATAGACCGGCCAAGGCCCGAAGAGGTCGAAGGGGGTGGTTCCGACCGGTTTGCGGCGCAGGTACATGAAGTTGGTGCCGAGCGCCAGGTTGGCCAGTCCGGCCAGGCAGGCGAGCGCCTGGAGCGTCCAGAACGCGCGCCGCCAGGCGCGCTCGGCCGGGCGGATCCCCATGCCGACCACCAAGAGGATCGGTGCCACCACCGTCAGTCCGTGCTCGACGAAGTACACGACGAAACGGAAGTGAGGAAGAGACACATCCAGCTCCGGCGCCAGGACCGCCGGCAGTGTCGCCGAGAGGGCGAAGAAGTAGAGGAGCTCGACCGCCCGACGGTCGAGGGTCAAGAGCGCGTACACCGCCAGCATGGCGGCCAGATCGCAGAGCTGGAGAGGCAGCATCTGGCGTCCGTACCAGCCCTGCCACCCGGCGACCACAGCCTCGGTCAAATGTGCCGCGGCGAGCACCGTTGCGACGGCCCAGCGAAGAGCACGGCGCCACCTGTCGCCGGCGTGACGTGCCACGGCGACGGAGGCGGCAGACGCCCCACCGGTCGCCGCGATGGCAATCAGGTGATCCAGACCGAAGAGCTGGAACCCGTCTTCCACGCCGCCGAGTGTGACCGGTTGGCGGCGCTCCCACCGCCGGCGTGTACCGCTTCCGGGAGTGTCACATGCCGTCTCGACTCACCCACCGAGCTCCCCGCGGGCCCGGGACCCGCTGTCGGACTGCCGGCGCGAGCATGTCCCACTCTGACAGAGCACGCCTCTGTGAGTGCCAGAAGCAGGCCCTCGACCGCGGTGAGCGCCACCCCAACGACCTGCTCGAGGCCGCCTCGGAAGTAAGGCTACGGCGAGCCGGGCGCGTGCTCGCGCGCCCACTCCTCGGCGCTGGCCTGGCTCCAGCCGCGGCGCCTGTCGCCTTCCGCCGCACGTGCTGCGTTTCTCTCCGCGTCCTCGAGGTGCTCGGCCTTCCAGCGCATCGCCATCAGGATTCGGCTGCGGCCGCTCGGGTGGTCGTAGAGAAGCGCCTCCTCGAGCGGCGAGGGGTCGAGCTTGCGGTACTCGCCGAGCATCAGGTCGACGCGCGCCTCGCCGTCCGGCTGGCCCGAGGCGTTGATCCCGAACAGATCGGCCTCTGCCTCCTCCATCCGCGTCCAGGAGTTGGTGAGCGGGGTCAGCACGAAGAAGTAGCACGACAGCAGGATCAAGGCGAGGGGCAGGCCGGCGGGATCGCCCGCCCCGCGGATGCCCCAGCCGGCCCCAGGGCCGCTGCGGACTTTCTCGAAGCCCCACTTGAGCAGGGCGAAGCCGACCACGATCACCACCACGAAGAACAGGATCGTCTTGTAGATGTGGTTGAGGACGTAGTGTCCGACCTCGTGCGCCATCACCGCCTCGATCTCGGCCAGCGAGCACCGGTTCAGCAGGTTGTCGTTCAGGCTGATCCGCATCGTGCCGGCGAAGCCACTCACGTTCGCCGAGACGCGCTTGGTCTGGCGCGAGGCGTCGAACACCCACACGTCCTCCACGTCCACTCCCTGGGCGCGCGCCACGCCCAGGATCGGCTCGCTCACCACGGGGTCGGCGAGCCGGGTGTAGGTGTTGAACAACGGCGCGATGAAGACAGGGCCGATCAGGGCGGAGAAGACCAGGAGCGCCACCATCGTCACGGCACCCCAGACCGCCCAGGTGCGCTCGAGGCGCCGCACCACCCCGTAGAGGGCGGTCACGAACAGGCCGCCCAGCACCAGCCCGAGGCCGAGCCCCTTGGCCTGGTCCCCCATCCAGGCGGCGAACGTCTGGTTGGACAGGCCGTAGGCGTGCTCGCGCAGGAAGCCCTCGTAGAAGGTCATCGGGAAGAGCACGAACGCCGTCACCAGCAGGTACTGGACCCAGTAGAGGAACGTCTGCACGGGTCGGAAGCGCACCAGGCGCTCGGCCAGCTCGCGCATCCGGCGCGACAGACCGGGTGCCACGGTCGCTCCCGCACCGCGCCGCCACCAGACCGCGCGGTGCGCTCCCGGGAAGGGAAGCTCATCCCGACACGCCTGGGCGACCTGGAGCCGTTGCGGTGGGGAGAGGAACGTGAAGCCGCAGGACCAGGGGCAGATGGTCCGAGGCCTCCGCTGCGAGCCGCGTCCGGTGAGACCCCACGCTCGCCAGCGCCTCCCGCGGCTCCACCCAGCCCCGATCCAGGCCGAGCACGGGGAACCAGGCGGGGAAGGTCGGCGGCGTCGCCAAGGCCCCGAAGCGCCGGTTGGGCCGCCGAAGAGCGGCCCGCCAGGGAAGCCACTCGTTCCAGTCTCCGACCACCACCAGGGTCTCGGCGGGACCGGGGGCCTCCAGCCGCTCCAGCAGACGCCCCGTCTGGGCGGCGCGCTCGGCGGCGCGCCGCCCGAGGTGCGTGGCGACGACCCGGAGCCGGCCACCGGCGACGTCCACGTCGACGTCGAGCGCGCCCCTCGGCTCGCGGCGAGCCACGCTCAGGTCGTGGCGGCGCGTCGCGCGCACCGGAAGCCGGGTCAGCAGCAGGTTGCCGTAGCGACCGCCGCGACGCTCGAGGGTGAAGCCCTGTACCGCCTCCATTCCCAGCGACTCGCCGAGGAAACGAGCCTGGTCCAGGGGCCCGCCGCCCCGCTCGTCGGAGTGGACCTCCTGCAGGGCCAGCACGCCGGCCCCGACCTGGTCGAGGACGGCCGCAACCCGTGCCGGATCGCGGCGACCGTCGCGCCCCACGCACTCGTGGACGTTCCAGGAGCAGACCACGACCGCGGTCATTCGCCCGAACGGATCCCGAGGCGGCGCAGGAGCGCGAAGAGCAGGACGGTGGCCGTGGCCACCGCCAGCAGGGCGAGGCCGCTGCCGAGCCCGGGCCGGCGCACCACCCACTCGAACGTGGTCTCGAGCAGGACGATGGCAACCACCCCCGGCGCCATGCCCAGCAGCGTGCCGAGGAGGAGCTCCCGCAGGCTGGCTCGCATGGCCCCTGCCACGACGTTGACCAGGGTGAACGGAGCCGCCGGAATCAGGCGGACGGCGGCTACCGCCAGGACGCCTCCTCGCGCCAGGCGCCGACTCAGCTCGTTGAGCCGGCGGCCCGCCAACTTCCCCACCGCCTCTCTCCCCAGAAGACGCCCGAGCGCGAAGGTCGCGCTGCTCCCGCCCAGGATGCCGACGAAGGCATAGGCCGTGCCGAGGAACGGACCGAACACCAGCGGCGTCGCGACGATCAGCAGCGTGACCGGAACCAGGAGCAGGCTCCCCACCGCGTACGCCGCGGCCACGCCGAGGGGCGCCCAGGCCAGCTCCCGAAAGGCCGCCGCCAGGGATGTCAGGCGCTCGCCCGACACCCAGCCGCCCAAGGACGGACCACGCCACCAGCTCAGCAGGGCCGTCAGGATGACGGCCACGGCGGCGGCCTTCAGCCAGGGGCTGCGCGTCGCCCGGGGCACGTCTCGAGCGATGAAGTCCGCGACCACACGCTCCGGCTGCTCGGCCGACTCGGGATCGGCGAGATCCCTGCCGAGATCGATGAACGGGTCCCAACCGGGCTCGAGAGGCGGCTCCTCGAGCGGACGCAAGCTCCGCCCCGAGTCGGAACGCAGCTCGTCCACGGCCGCCACCAGCGATCCCCCGGATCGTTCGATGGCCCGGCCGACCGTCTCCGCGTCGCGGCCCAGGTGCTCGGCCAGCAGCCGGTTGCGAAACCCGGCGATCGTCCCGCGCACGCCGTCATTCCCCTCGGCCGCCAGGGCCAGGTCCAGCTCCGTGTCGAAGCCCATGGAGCGGTTGCTGAGGTTGGCCGATCCCACCCGCGCCAGCGTCTCGTCCACCACCATGACCTTGGCGTGGACGTAGACGCCGTCCTCGACACCGGGGAGCTGTGGATACAGCACCCGCAGCCGGTCGCCGACGGTGGCCTGGCTCAGCTCCTGCAAGCACCGTCGTCGCAGCAGACCCACCGTTTGCTGCTCGAGCCAGCCCGGGCACCGACGGGGCAGCACGATCATGACCTCGGGGCCGGCCGCCTCGCGCAGCCGCTCACACAGGGCACGGACGACGGCGATGGAGGTGAGGTACTGGTTCTCGATGTAGATCGACCGCCGGGCTGCGGCGATGGCGTCGAGATGGAGCCGCTCCACCTCGCGAACCTCCTCTGCTTCCCCGTACCCGGGCCGGGTGCGGGAGAGGGCCACCGTCACCTGCTCGGCATCGGGCACCAGGGCCTCGGGCCACGGAGCTTCCTCGGGGCGCGGCGGGGCCTCGAGCCGCTTGCCGGTGGCCACCCGCCAGCGCTCGCGGAAGAGCTCCCCGGCGGCGGTCGCCGCCGCGCCCTGAACGGCGACCTGCACGTCATGGAACGGCGGATAGGACTTGCCAGCGTCGTCGACGCGTGCCGGATCGTCGGCCTGGTGCGCGCGACGGTCCCAGCGATGCTCCGTGATGTCCAGGCCGCCGAGGAACGCCACCCGGTCGTCGACGACGACGAGCTTCTGGTGGTGCGACGCCCCGACGGGGTGATGGCGGTCGAGCTTCAGGTGCAGGCGCCGCCCGGTGGCGAAGCGCAGGCGGAAGAGGGGCTGAAGGCCCCGCTCCACCGCATAGATCATGGCGAAGTCCCAGGCCAGGACGTGAACGTGAAGGTCCCGCCGCTGGCGCAACCGGGCTTTCAGCAGCTCGCCGAGTCGCCCCGCATCACCTCTCCCGGGCTCGAGGGGGGCCCGATCGTCGATCTCCCACGCGGCGATGAGGACGCTGCGGCGGGCCCGCGACAGCGTCTCGGCGAGGGCGGCGAAGTACTCCTCGCCGTCCACCAGGAAGGCCAGCCGCTCCGCGTTCGCGAGACGCCAGGCGTTGCGGCCCTCTTGGAGCAATCCCTCTCCCCTCACCAACCGCTCCCCCGCTCCGGCACCAGCTTATCCCCGATCCCGCCAGTCCCCACACCGGGGGCACTCCGGCCCCTCCGCACCGCGCTGGCCGCCGCGTCGACGGACGGGCAGGTCCCGTTCCCCAGCGGGACCGTTCGTTCGCCAGCCAATCGACATCGGCGCCAATCTGGCACGGCCTGCCGAGCCGGAGAACCGGGCTTCCGGCAGGAGAGAGGGCCCCGCGGCGGCAACCCGGCTTTGCCGAGCTGGCCCTGGCCCGTAGAATCCCTTCGGGAGTCCATGGCCCGGCCCCCGGCAACCCCAGCCTGCCCAAGACGACCCCACACGGTGGCACTCCGGCGCCTTCGTGGCTCCGGTCCCGTTCCCTGGCAGGCCCGCTCATTCCCTCAGGCGACCGTTCATTCCCCAGATCGACCGCCTGTTCCCGCCCAGGCTGCCCAAGCCCGAGTCTCAGCGACCGGCGGGTTTGCGCTAGCCGGAGTGGCACCGTCTAGCTCGATGTGAGCCAGATCTCGGACACGGCGTCGGACCTGGCGCACCGCTCGCTGGAGCTGCGGCTCGCGCGGGAGGCGGCGACCGGCGACGAGTCGGCCTTCGCCGCCCTGTTCCAGGAACACCACCGGCAGGTCTACGGCATCGCCTGCGCCATCACCGGCGACCGCGAGCTGGCCCGGGACGCCACGCAGGAGACATTTCTCAAGGTGTTCCGCGGCCTGCGAGGGTGGCGCGGCGAATCGAGGCTGCGCACCTGGATCCACCGCATCGCCGTGCGTTGTGCGATCGACCAGAGGCGGAACGCCTTCCGCCAGTCCGCGGCGGAGGAGGCCGCTCCCGAGCCGCACCACGACCCGCGCCCCGATATCGAGAACGTCCTGGCCCTGGAGCGCGTGCACGAGCTGGCCGAGCGGCTCGGGGGGCGGCAGGGCCTCATCCTGCGGCTCCGGTTGCTCGGCGGTCTGACGAACAACGAGGTCCCCAGCGCGCTGGGACTCGACGCCGCGAACGTCCGCATGCAGCTCACCAAGGCCGTGCGGCGACTGAGGTCGATGTTATGAGCAAAGAAGGCGCCGGGTTGGACACGCCGGATGGTTGGGTCGACGAGATCGAGGACGCCGAGCTGCGGGACCTCTTGAGCTCGGCATGTGCACCGGGAGTTGCCCGAGCCGGAGGCCGCGCAGGTGTTGCAGCGCGTCCTGGCCGAGCTTCGCGCGCGACCCATGCGCCGCTTCGACTCACCTTCGACCCGATGGGTCGCGGCATGTGCGGCCGCCGCCCTGGCGGCCTGGGCCGCTCTCGTGCCCGCGCGTGGGCCCCGCATCTCTCCGGCACCCCAGGTCGTGAAGAGAGTCCGGTTCGAGTGCGTGCGCCAGGGGAAAGTCACGCGTTTCGAGATGACACTCCGCCACGTGCCCGAGGCTGGGCAGGAGGACAACCATGCGACCGCTCCGTCTCGTTAGCCTGAAGGCGATCCCACTGGCGCTGTCGGTCCTCCTCGTCCCGTCGGCCGCCGTCTTCGGGAAGCCACCCGATGCTCTCGACCGCCCGGAGTTCGACCGGGAGCTCAGCGTCGGGGTGGAGCAGGGCGACGTCGTGAGCGTGTTCCGGGTGTTGGCCAAGGTCACCCAGGTACCGTTCGTCCTGGCCCTGGAGAACGACCCGGGTCTGGAGCTGACGCTCAATGCCGAGAACATGACCGTGCGCGCGATCCTGACCTCGCTCGCCGGCGGCTACGGGCTCGAGTACGCGACGAGTCCCGAGGGCGTCGTGGTGCGGCGTACGGGTGCGGCGGCGACGCGCGCGCCGATCACCGTCGGCGCCTGGCCCCCGGAGGCGGGTCCCCTCTACGAGCTGACCCTGCAGGTCCGCACCGAGGACGGGCAGCCGCTCTCCATGCCGAAGCTGACGACCCGCCTGAACCAGGTCGCCGTGCTCAAGCAGGGGCTGGGCGGGGGTACCGTCCTCCTGCTCGACCAGGAGAAGGCCATCGCGGAGCCGGGCTACGTGGCCGGGATCGAGCTGCGGCTCATCCCCAAGCGGCAGACCGACCAGGGGCTCGAGCTGCTGATGGAGCTGGTGACCGCGCGCGTGACCGGCGAGGCGCGCTACGTGCGGGACCACCGGGTGGTCGAGAAAACCGCGGGGAAGGGCGCGACGTTGTTGTTCCGAACGGACGACGGCCACGAGGTGGTGCTGCTGGACTGGAGGCAGCGACAGCCGAAGGAACCGGCGCAGTGAGTGCCCACTCCGTCAGGTGTCGAAGCTTCAGCGGTTCAACTGCCCCGACCGGCTGCCCCAGGGCTCCCTCGGCGGGCACAGAAGCGCGGTGAAGTACCCGCTGGCGCCAAGCTGCTGCCCCTCGATCAACAACCGGCCCCTCACGACCTCTCCGACCTTCCCGACCTCGTCGATCGCGAGGATCACGCGGCCGTCGCGATTCTCGAAGTAGCCCCCGGCATTCAGGAAAGCGGTCAGCCCCTCGTAGGTGCCCACGGCCAGATCGCGGTCCTTGTGTGGGCTCTTCCACGAGGTGACGGCGAGGTAGAACTCGCCCGCTTTCACCGGGCGCTTGCCGCGACAGGTGTTCTCGCCCGCGGTGCCGAAGTGAAGCTGGAAGTCCGCCTGGTAGGGGCCGCGAGGCTGGGCCAGGGCAAACGCCAGCGGGACGGTGGCGCCGCGCTTGAAGCGGGAGTAGAGGGGGTGGACGGCCGTGAAACGCAAGGTCAGCTCGCCGGGAGGCTCCGGATACGAGTCGGCCGCCAGCGGCGGGAGCCGCCGGTCCATCTCCAGTTCGGTCGCCCGTTGTTGCTCGCGCTGCCGATCCCGGCGATAGCCAGCGAGGTCCTCGTTGCCAAAGACCCTCTGCGGCTCCCCCTTCTCCTTCTCGGAGGGCGTGCCGTCCTGGGCGCCCGGCCCGGCCCCGCCAGCCGCTGCTCCCGCATTCCCGCTTCGTGGACCGACCTGGCTCTGAGGAGGCCGGAGAACGACCCGCAGGGGTCGTCGTAGGGCGCGTTCAGCTCCGACATCTCCAGCGCCGCCTCCGCCTCCCGGATCCGGTCCAGGTGAAACAGCGACTCCGCCAGGGCGCAGTGGGCCAGCGGATGACCGGGCTCGAGCTCAATCCAGCGCCGAGCGGCACGCCCCAAGCCCGGCCAGTCGTGCAGGTTCCGGCGAGCCTGGGCAAGCCGCCCCCAGCTACCCGCGTCGTCGGGTGAAGCCTCGGCCGCGATCGCCATGTATCGTTCGGCCGAGGCGTAATCGAACCGCCCCTGAGCCAGATCCACGAGTCGATCCGTGACCGCGACCAGGAAGCGCCTCCAGGCTTCGTTCTCGAGGTCACGGGCCCGGAGGCGCTGGACGAGCTCGAGGTCGGTTGCGGCAACAGGCTCGTGTCGGACCAGTCTGTTCAGGAGGCCGCAGACGGCCGCTCTCTCGGCCGGCTCATCGACCCCGTACAAGGACGCTTCCGCCCACCTGGGCCAGACCGTCGCCTCCGAGCCCGGACAGGTGGGCATGGGTGAGGGCGTCGACGTGGGCGTGGGGGTCGACGGCGTCGGCACCTCGGTTGCCGAGGGGCCGGCCTCTGAGGCCAACGGAGCCGAGCGGACCGGAATCGGAGGGTCCTCGGGCGTCCTCCCTCCGGAGGCGAGCAGCGAGACAACGGCCACCACCCCGGCTCCAATCAGTGCCGCCACGAGTGCCGGGCGTGTGGCCGACCTCCGGCGACCTGCGGGGCTACGCCGGGGGGATGCCGGCCGCGAGCCCAGCTTGGCGAAGACGACCCCACACCGGGGACACTCCGGCCCTTCCGGACTGGGACAACCACAACGTGGACAGCGGGGCATCGGCATGGCCGGGTCGAGCGAGGCGAAGCTAATGCGAGGGCGCTTCGAGTGTCAACCCGGCGTCGTGGCCCGGAGCCAAGGCGCCCCCAGGCCGTCGCCGGAGGCGAGGCTGCCCGTCGGTTCCCGGCTCTTCAGCACGATGGTCTACACTCACCCTCTCACCTGCCGGCCTGGGGAGCACCCGCCCGCTCGGATGACGTCGCACGCGCCGGTCAGTTGGGCGGACAGCGAGCGCAAGACCGTGAGACTACGCAGCCACGGCCGTGGCAACGACTACTCGATCCTCCGGGGCGTCATGGAGTCCACGCTCCAGGTCCTGTACACCGGAGACTGGCCAGCCCATCTCTGGGGCCTGTTCCCCGGGGCCCACCGGGTGCGCCACGTACGGCAGTCGGTGTCTCTCGCGTTGCCCGACGCGCCGCCCTGCCGCTTCGCCTTCGTGTCGGACCTCCACATCGGCCCCACCACCCCCGAGCTGCTGCTGCGCCGGGTGTTCGCGGCCATCCGCGATGCCGAGCCGGACGTGCTCCTGCTGGGCGGCGACTACGTCTACCTCGATGCCACCCAGGCCGGCCTCCGGCTCCTCACCGACCTGGTCTCCACCGTGACCTGCCCGGTGAAGCTGGGTGTCATGGGCAACCATGACCTCTGGACCCAAGACGATCGCATCGCCGCTGCGCTCGAATCGGCGGGCGCCACCGTCCTCGTGAACCGGGCGGTCGCGCTCCCGCCGCCGTGGGAGCAGGTCACCGTCGTCGGCCTCGACGACCCATGGACCGGGAGCTGCGACGCCGAAGCCGCCTTCGCTACCGTTCCCGAGCCGTCGGCGCGCATCGTTCTCTGTCACGCCCCGGATGGCCTGTTGCAGCTCGACAACAAGCGCTTCGATCTCTACGTCTGCGGTCACACCCACGGTGGCCAGATCGCGACCCCATGGGGACCGCTGGTGATGCCGAGGGGCACACTCTGCCGCCAGTTCCACGCCGGCCCGAGCCACATGAACGGCAGCACCGTCCTGGTCTCCCGGGGCGTGGGCGGCGTCGAGCTACCGGTCCGCCTGTTCGCGCCGCCCGACGTCATCCTCGTCGACTGCGGGGGCCTCGAGGGGCCGCGGGCCAAGATCGGCCACGGTCGCGGATTGCACCGGACGTTGGACAAACCACTTCGGCCTTCTTGGTGATGGAGAATGACGGCTACTGATGACCTGCGCCGGCGCCTTGCCGATCACTCCGACGATCGCCTGATCGAGATCCTGCGGAAGCGTGACACCGACCGGTGGCAGGAGGCCGTCTTTCCCCTAGCGGAGTCCATCCTGAGGGGTCGCGGGGTCGACGTTGACCAGGCCCTTCCCCGAACGCCTCCGACGGCATCAGAACCGCCTGCGGCAGAGCCCAGCCTCGTTGCGATAGCCCACTTTGCCACGGTCATCGAGTCCGAGGCTTGCCGTTCAGCGCTGTCCGCTGCCGGCTTCACGGTAGTGGGCAACGACGAGTGGGGGCTCCGAGTAGGCCCAGCCCTCGGCCCAGCCCTCGGAGGTTTCGTGTTGGCGACACCCCAAGAGGAAGCGGACGACGCCCGCAAGCTCCTCGAGAGCGCCCAGCGAGGCCAGCTCTCGGCGGGCCTGCTCGAGTGCCCGGCCTGCGGTTCGGCGGATGTGGTCTCCGACCGCGTGGTCAGCCGGGCGGGCACGTTCCTCAACACGCTGCTGGTCGGACCGGTGGTGCAGGACGCGACGGTCTCCTTCAAGTGCCGAAGGTGCGGCGCCACCTGGCAGTAGCGTTGGGCCCGGCGCTACGGCGTCGCAGCCCCCGGCTTCTGGCAGGGCAGCGCGGCAGCCGCCGCGCTGCACGGTGAGCACCCCGTGAAGTCCACGTCGTACTGGAACGAGCCGGCCCCGAGCGTGCCCACGCTGGTCTGGACGGAGACGTTCACGAGATAGGTGCAGCGGGCCGCGGTGCAATGGCCGGGGCAGCAGGCACGCACGGTCCTGGAAGACGACCAGATCGTCTCGCCGACACCGGCCGATACCCGCGAATCCGTTGGCGAATAGGTCGAGGTCACCGAGTTGCTGTCGGTCCCGGTGAAGCCGCACCCCTCCGATCCGATGCTGTCGGTCTGCCAGGTGATGCTCGACACGGACACCGGATCGCAGGACCTGTCCGTCAAGACGACCCAGGACGTGACGACGCTGCCACACCCGATGGTGTCGAAGGCCATCGAGGAGTGGACCTCGGCGGTCACCGGGCCGCCCGGATGGATGGTCGGATCCGAGTCGTTGCAGTCCCCCTGCTGCGCGGTGTAGCCGTCCCTGTCGTCGTCGATCGGCACCTCCACGGTCGACGTCGCCGGCGGCGACGGCGTCGCCGCCGGCGCGGGAGGAACGTCGCCACCGCCGCCCGCCACCAGCACCGCTCCCACCGACGCGGCGGTCGCGCCCGCGCCCACGGCCAGCCACTTTCCGGAGCCGTGCTTCCCCGGCGGGGTCACCCGCTCGAGGGCTTCCCTGAAGAACACCCGGTGTCTGGGGGAGAACTCACGCTCGGACAGCGAGACCCCCGGGTCGGCCACCAGGGCGCTGGCGAACAGCTCCTCCGCCTTCGACTGCTGGCCGAGCTCGAGATGGGCGATCGAGAGATAGACGTAGGTCCGCGCCAGCAGCTTCTGCTGGCCGTCCTGTCCCGAAAGACGCTGAGTGACCGCGTCGAGGGTGGACACCGCCGCCTCGAACTCGCCTCCACGAACCTGGCGGATACCACGATCCAGCTCCGCCGCCGGCGATCCCTCTGCCTCGTCCGAGCCGTGGGCCACGGCCGCCACCCCCAACGTCAGCGCCCACAAGACGGCCACGGACACGCACACGATGCTACGGTTCCTCACACGCACTCCGCACCCCTCCCGCACAGGCCTTGTCGAAATACCGGATCGCCCGCTCGTGATCCGGCGGGACGCCGCGCCCCAACCAGTAGGCGGATGCCAGGAGCGCACAGCCATACGCCTTGCCCTGATCACACGCCGTCTTGAAGAGCGCTGCCGCACGCCCTTCGTCCTTCGGGGCGCCTCGACCCTGTTGATAGGCGAGCCCAAGCCGCAGGCACCCGTGGGCGCTTCCCCTCTCGCATGCGGATCGGAAGAGGGCCACCGCCCGGTCGGGATCCTCCTTCACTCCCCTCCCCGCCCAGTAGGCGCCGGCCAGGGCCAGACACGACGCCTTGTCCCCGGCGTCGCACGCTCGCCGGTAGCCGTCCAGCTCCCCTCGATGCGCGGACACCGGCTCTGCTTCCTCGGGCTCGGGCTCGGCCTCGCCCGCCGCCGCCATGTCCACCTCGAGCTTCGTCTCTTCGCCGGCCACGACCTCCACGGTGCGTGTCAGCGGCCGGTAGTCCGGATGCCTCAGGTGGACCACGTGGCTTCCGGGAGCCAGCGTGAGGGCCTTGAGCGGCGTGGTGCCGACGGCCTCGCCGTCGACGACGACCGTCGCCCAGGGGGACACGTACAAGCGAAGCGTTCCGGACGGGCCGTCCGCCGGCGCCACGGGCGGCGTTGGGTCAGGGGTGCGCGCCTGGACGCCAGCGAGGTCCACCTCGAGAGTTGTCTCCCGGTCGGCCACGATCTCGACGTCCCGCGTGACCGGGTCGAAGTCGGGATGGCTCAACTTCACGACGTGGCGGCCCGGAACCAGCCGGATGGCTCCGCCGAGCGGCGTCATCCCGACGGCGTCGCCATCGACCACGACGGTCGTCTGGGGCGTGACGTGCAGGGTGAGCCGCCCAGTCGGCTCCCCGGCCCGGACGCCCGCCCACCTGGGTCGAGCGGCTGCTTCGGATTCCTGCTGCCGTGCGGCCGTCGCGGCGGTCCTCGTGCCCGGCGGGCGGTCGCCTCCGCTGGAGACGCCGGCGGGGCTGCTGGCGGAGGAGAACGCCAGCAACGGAACCAGGACGGTCACAAGACGCTTCACAGCGCCGCCTCGGCAGCCGCCGGGTCGACCCGCATGGTAGGCGGATTATGTCATACCCCCTCGGCCGGTCCTGCCGTGCTCTGGCCGGCCCGCTCCCCCTCGATGCCCTGCTGCGCAACAAGCGGGCGACGGGCCTGCCCAGGATCGGGCCGACGTCCAGGCGCTCGAGGCGGCGGCCGGTCCTCGACCCTGACGCCGCCTACTCGTACCTCAGGGCGTGCTGGGGATCGATCCGGGTGACCCGGCGCACCGGGAACCAGGCGGCGGCCAGGGCGGCGCCGACCATCAGCAGGGTGATCCCGGCAAAGACCGGCGCATCGACCAGGGCCATCCGGAAGAACATGGCGTTGAAAGCCCGGCTCAGGCCCAAGCCTCCCAGGACCCCGAGGGTCACGCCCAGCAGGATCGGCCGCAGCGACTGCTTGAGGAGCATGCCGACCACGTCCCGGGCTCGAGCGCCCAGGGCCATGCGGATACCGAACTCCGTCGTCCTCTGCCCCACCACCCACGACATCACGCCGTAGACGCCGATCATGGCCAGGACGATCGCCAGCACCCCGAAGATGGTGAAGAGCATCGCGAAGAAGCGGCTGTTGGTCACCGAGGGGGAGCTGGCGATCCGGGCCTTCATGGTCATCAGGTCGTGGGCCGCCTGGTTGCGGTCGACGTCGTTCACCGCCTCCTTGATGGGGCGGACCAGACTCCCGGGGTCGACCGACGCCCGTACCGCCAGGACCTTGCGGGTGTGTAACCACTCGTCCTCGCGGCCGTACTGCCAGAGGTGCTGGCGGAACGGCACGTACATGGCCGCCGGCTTCTCGTCGAAGAAGGCGGGGTAGGTCACGTCGGCCACCACCCCCACGATCTCCCGAGGTTGCGGCTCCTGAACCGCGGACGAGTCCCCCGGGTCGCCCACGGTGACGCGCACCGCCTGGCCGATCGGGTCCTGGTCCGGGAAGTACCGGTCGGCGAACGTCTTGTTGATCAGCGCCACCCACGGCGCCGACATCACGTCCGTCTCCCGGATGCCACGGCCCCGGAGGAGATGGATCTTGAGGGTGTCCATGAGCTGGGCGTCCACCTCGTTGAAGTCCGCCCGCGGCTCCTGTCCCGGCTCCGGGGCGGGCTTGCCGACGATGGAGAACGGGAGCGTCCAGACATCCATCGGCAGCCGGCTCACGATGCCAGCGTGATCCACCCCCGGAAGGGCGCGAACCCGCTCCAGGACCTCGTCGAAGAAGGCCGTCGCCTGTGGCGTGACCTGGTTCAAGTCCTCGGGGGTCTTGTCGAAGTACTTGGGTCCCCCCAGGAGGATGTCGCTCACCAGCAGCCGCTGGGGGTCGAAGCCTGGAAGGACGCTCTGCTCGTGGAGGAAGCCCCTCATCATCAGGCCGGCGCCCACCAGCAGGACCATCGACAGCCCGACCTCCACCACCAGGAGCGCGTTCCGCCCGCGGCGTTTCCCCGACGATCCCCCGCGCCCGCCCTCCTTCAGGACGTCGTTCAGGTCCACCCGCGACGCGCGGATGGCCGGGATCAGGCCGAAGACCAGGCTGGAGATGACCGAGACTCCCAGGGCGAAACCCAGCACCCGGGCGTCGACGCTGATGTGGCGCAGCAGCTCCGGAAACCCCTGGGGGATGATCAGGGCGAACGACCGTGCGCCCACGAAGGTGAGGACCACGCCGGCGACCCCGCCCACCAGGGCCAGCATCAGGTTCTCGGTCAGGAGCTGTCGGACCAGCGTGCGGCGGCCGGCCCCCACCGAGGCGCGCACCGCCAGCTCCTTCTGGCGGGCGGCGCCCGCGGCCAGCAGCAGGTTGGCGACGTTGGCGCAGGCGATGAGCAGGACGAAGGCCACGGCCCCCAGGAGAAAGCTGAGGGCGTTGGTGGCCCCGCCGAAGAAGGCCTCGTGAAGAGGGACGACCCGGGCGCCGACGCTGCCGGGCTTCTCGCCCTTGGACTCGAGAAGCTGCTGGCTCACCACGGTCGCCTCGGCCTGCGCGGCAGCCACGTCGACCCCCGGCTTGAGCCGCCCCACCAGGACCATCCAGCGCGCCTCGGGGATCCGGCGCAGGTCGTTGGCCGCCCAGAAGGCGATGTCGTCCACCCAGGGGACGAGGGAGAAGCCCCGCGGCATGACGCCGATGACGGTGCGCGGTTCGCCGTCGACCCGGATGGTGGTGCCGATGACGTCCTTGGCGCCGCCGAGCAGCCGCTGCCAGGTCCCGTAGCTCACGACGATGGACCGGGCCTCCTTCTGCTTGACCACGTCGTCGAAGTCTTCGTTGCGATAGGTCCGGCCGAGGAGGGGGGCGACCCCGACCAGGGAGAGGGCGCCGACGTCGACGGGCATCTGGGAGACCCGGCTAGTGTCCGTGGTGCCGGAGAGGGTGACCGGCGCCCCGCCCCCCTGGAAGAACCCGAACGCCTCAAAGGAGCGGCCGCTCTTCAGCATCGCCTGGGCGATCTCCCAGTTGGGGGACTGCTGGTTGATGTTGTGGGCCGGGTCGGTGGTCCAGACCACGGCCAGACGGTCGGCGTCCTTGAAGCCGAGCTTGTAGTGGGCCACCCGGTTCACCACGCTGTACATCGTGGTGGTGGCGCCCACGCCGAGGCCGAGGGACAGGCTGGCCACGGCCACCAGGGTGGGATGCCTCCTCCAGAGCCTCAGGGAGTAGCGCACGTCCGAGAGTCGGATCATGGTGCCTCCTGTGGCCGGCCGCCTACCGACCTCGCCAACGCGCCTGCGGAGCGGTTCCAGTGACTACTACGGTGCCGGCAGCGCGATGGTTCGCCCTCCTGGACTACACCGAGTAGGCGCACAGGGACTCCGACCACTCCCTCACGGGAGGCGTGGCGGGCCTGTGAATCCGGACGGATCGCTCCACCCGGCCCACACACTCGCCGGGCAGGGACCGCCCCGGACCGAACCAGCTCCGGGACACCCTCCCCGCCTCGAACTGGACGGTGAGAGAGACCTGTCCCAGGAACTGGTAGCGCCAGCACTCGCCGGATCCAACCGGCCTGCCTCCCGCCCCGTCTCGGTCGCCGAGCAGCTCGCTGACGTCGTCCGCCGAGCCTCCCATCAAGAGGTCGCCCAGGTGCCACACGCACGCGTAGCGCAACGCCTCCCGACACGAGGGGCTCGGCCACGGCGCCAAGAGCACCGGGGGTGGCTGCGTGTTCAGCGATGCGGCGGCCAGCCCCATCACACCCACCAGATGCAGCCAGCAGCTCAGGCAGAACGCTCTCCACACGATGGGCCTCGTGCGCTTGGACACCGAGAGGCGTCCGCCGGGTCCAAGGCAAGCGCTGGCTCCCCGCCGCCCCCGGATCAGCCTCCTGTCGTATCGGCCGCCTACTGGATCTCGAGGACCTCGATCTGCTGGTGCTGCAGGACGACCTCGGCCTGACCGTCGCCGTCAACGTCCCACACCGCCACCTGCTGGTTCCAGCGAGGTCGGTCGGGCCCCAACCAGGACCACCCCTTCACCGGCACCACGATCGGCCAGCGGGCATCCGATGCGGCGAGTC
>CAZNNH010000097.1:0-22148 GCA_964574335.1 uncultured Acidobacteriota bacterium
CGACGCGGCGATGGACGCTGCTGGGCTTGTACTGGGAGAAGTCGTGACCGGTCTGAGCGCGTAGCTGGATCAGGATCCTCTTGAACGCGTTCTCGGTCTTGGGCGCCGGGGCTAAGGCGGTGGCGGGCCGGGGAGGCCTGCCGAAGGCATGAGCCACGTAGCCGATGAGCTGAGCGGGCATCTCGGCCGGCGGAAGCTGATAGTCCACCAGGCCGGTGGCGATGGCGCTGCGCGGCATGCCGTCGTGCTCGGTGGATGCGGGGTTCTGGGCCATCACCATGCCGCCCTCGCCCTTGACGGCCCTGACGCCCAGGGTGCCGTCGCTGCCGGTGCCCGAAAGCACGATGCAGATGGCCCGTTCGCGCTGGTCCTGGGCCAGGGAACGGAAGAAGTAGTCGATGGGAAGGCGCTGGCCACGGGGCGCGGACGGCTCCATCAGGTGGAGCGTCCCGCCCAGCAAAGCCATGTCGCGGTTGGGCGGAATGATGTAGGCGCAGTTGGGCTTCACTGCCATCCCGTCCTCGACCTCGAAGACCTGCATGCGGGTGTAGCGCCGGATCAGGTCGGTGAGGATGCTCTTGTGGTCCGGGGCCAGGTGCTGCACGAGGACGAAGGCCATGCCGGGATCGGTGTCGGCGGGCATGCCGGAGAAGAAGGCTTCGAAGGCTGCCAGCCCACCAGCCGAGGCCCCGATGCCGACGACGGGGAACACCGCCGCCGCCGCCCTCTTGGGGTTCGCGAGCGGAGCCTCTGCGGCGACCGGGTCAACCCTCAGCGAGGCTCGTGGCTCGACCGCCGGCTGATCAGGCCGCGATCCCGCCACCCGCTTCGTGCTCTTCGCCCGCTTCGTGGTCACACGATCTCCCCCGCTGTCAACGCTGCCCTTCGGGGCCTGCCCTGGGGTTCATTGGGGAAGGCCGTCGAAGTGGAAGTCGAAGTCGAAGTAGCACACGCCAACGTCCACGTGGTGCGGGGTAGCTGACGCAGGATAGCGCCGGTCCCGGCCGCAGGCAAGCAGTGCGCTAGACTCGCGTGAGCGGCCGGTCCACGCCCCGACCGACGTCTGAGGTGGTGCTCCCCATGATCGAGATGCCCTTCGGTGCGCCGTCTGATTTCGTGGGAGCGGTCCAGCCCCCGGAGGACGCCTCATCAGAGACAATGTGGTTTCTCTTCCGCAAGGGCAAGCTGCTCACCCACGCGGGTCCGCCCAGCGGCGACGCGCCCGACGACCCGCGCGCCTGGCCTCAGCCCGGCGCCGCCCGTGTTCCCCGCATCGCCAACCCCGAGGCCCTCGGTCTCGCGCCGCTGAACACCCTCTACCTCGGGAAGCTGGGACAGAGCGCCTGCTACGCCGGATCCGTGGAGGACGGTGTCGCCGCGGCGGAGGGCTTCGCCTGGTACGGTCTGCGGGCCCTCTTCTCCGTCCTGAGCGACGCCGAGCTGGCGCTGGCCGGGCGCGCGCTCCAACTCGTGGAGTGGGACCTCACCCACCGCTTCTGCGGCCGCTGCGCCGCCCCTACCCGGCTGCATACGACCGATCGCTCGCGCGAGTGCCCCGAGTGCGGCCTGGTCGCCTATCCGCGGATGGCGCCCGCGGTCATGGCGCTCGTCCGCCGGGACCCCAGACGAGTCCTGCTGGCGCGCAGCGGTCGATTTCCTTCAGGCATGCACAGCGCCCTGGCTGGCTTCGTCGAGCCGGGCGAGACCCTGGAGCAGACCGTCGAACGCGAGGTGCACGAGGAGGTCGGTGTGCAGGTCACGAACCTGCGCTACTTTGCCAGCCAGCCCTGGCCCTTCCCCCACTCGCTGATGATCGCCTTCGTGGCCGACTGGGCGAGCGGCGAGATCCGGATCGACGGCGAGGAGATCGCCTCGGCCGAATGGTTCGACGTCGACGCCCTGCCCCAGCTTCCTCCGCGGATCAGCATCGCGCGACGCCTGATCGACGCGGTGGTGGCTGAGATGGCCGGTGCCTGACTCAGGCTTGTCCGGAAGCTCCGAACCTGGCGACGACGAGGGTCAGGTCGTCCCGGGCTACGGCGGCGCCGACGAAGCCGTCCACCTCCGCCAGGATGGCGTCCCGGAGCTCGTGCGGGCTGGCGTCCCCGGAGGCCCTCAGCAGGTCGTGCAGCCGGTCCGCGCCGTACTCTTCGCCCGCTGGGCTGGCGGCCTCGGCGAGGCCGTCCGAGTACAGGACCAGGGTCTCGCCGGGCCGCACCTGGCGGCGCCCCTGCTGGTAACGAGCGTCGGCGAGCACGCCGAGCACAGGGCCCCCCACGTCGAGCGGGGTCAGGTCCGTACCGTGATCGCCCTGGCCGAGCAGGACGGGCGGGAGGTGCCCGGCGTTGACGTAGTGCAGCGTGCCGGTCGCCGGGTCGTAGTAGCCCCAGAACATGCTGGCGTAGCGGTCGCCGGCGGCATCGCCGCACAGCAGCCGGTTCAGGCGCTCCGACTCGCGCTGGTGTTGCGGGCCGGACTCCGTCCACGCGACGGAGCGCACCGCGCCGTGGATGACACCCGCCACCAGCGCCGAGGGGACCCCTTTGCCGGCGACGTCGCCGATCACCAGGGCGACCCTTCCGTCGGGCGCGCGGAACGCGTCGTAGAAGTCCCCGCTCACCTGTTCCGCCGGCCGGTAGGCGGCGGCCAGCCGCACCGGGTCGACGTCATCGGTTCGAGAGGGGAGAAGGGCGGTCTGCACCTCTCGAGCGATCTCGAGCTGGGCCTCCAGCCATCGCCGACGCTCGTGGGAGCGGAACGCCACGCCCGCCACCATCACGGTGACCAGCAGGGCCAGCGCTCCGCTGCAGGCGATCATGAGGCTCTGCCGGATGGGCCCGAGGATGGAAGGGTCCCGGATGACGAGCGGGGCCGCGATCTCCACCGCCAGCAGCGAGCGCGGACCGCGGCCCATGGCGGCTCCCGACGACGCCGTGGGATCGGCGGGGGCCCCCAGCTCCGTGCCGTAGAGCGGGAAGACCTCGACCAGGACCTCTCCCGCGGGTGAAGGGATGACCGTGAAGAGAGGCTGGTGAGTGCGGAAGTGATCGCTCTGTTCCTCCGCCGTGAAGGTGCCTGCGAGAACCTTCCCCCGGCGGGCGAGCACGCTTCCGTCCGGCCGTCGCAGCTCGAGCCACAGCGCGTCATCCAGCGTCGGCCCGGCCTCGGGTGCGAGGATCTCTCCAGGCAGCACGGTTGGCGCCACGGACTGTCTCAGCCTCTGCTCCAGCCCGGTGACGTACTGGGCCATCAGGTGACGCACCTGCTGGACGGCCAGGATCCGCCGGACCCGGAGGTAGTCGCTGACGGCGTTCGCCAGCAGCAAGACGGCGAGCAGCGCAGCGACGACGAGCCAGCCGGTGACCCAGCGCCGTGTTCGCACCGCGGTCGAGCGCCGCGATCCCGAGACGACCCGCGAAACACCCACCTGCCCCTCCGATCTTCCGTTGAAGGATACACCCCGAGCCAGCGGGCGCGCCTCGCACGCACGCGGTGCCGAGGCTCCGTGCGCAGCCGCTCGTCACGGGCTCCAACCTACCGAGAGTACATGGCTCGCAGCACCGTCAACGACTGTGGCTCGGGCTCGGGAGGTCTCTGGCGATCTCTCAGGCGAGGTGCTTGATGAGCAGCACCTCGTTGCCGTCCTCGCTCAGGATCATCTCATCGACCACGTGCCGGGCGATCAGCAGCCCGAAGCCGCCGGGGCGCAACCCCATCTCGGCCCGCCGCGCCTGGTGGGCGATCGGGTCGTCCGGGGGGTTGGCGACGGCGGCGTGGGCGAGGGCCCCCTTGGCGAGGCCGGGACCGGGATCGCGGACGTAGAAGACGATGGTACGCGCGGTGCGGACGGCCGACACCTCCACCACCTGCTCGGGGTCGAAGCCGCCACCGTGCTCCATGGCGTTCAGCAGGATCTCGCGGAACGCCAGCATCAGGTCGTCGCGCACCGCGTCCGGGATCTCGGGCCGCAGCTCGCTGAGGAACCGAACCACCCGCTCTGCGGTGAGCAGCCGGCAGTCGACTCGCAACGACAGCCAGTCGCCGGTGGCGGAGCGCACCTCGATCCCGTCGCGCCAGTCGCCGTCCTCGAGCCCGCGCCGCACCATCGCGGCCAGGTCCTCCTGGTCGATCGGTGAGACGAAGCAGGCGAACACCCTGGCCCGCAGGGCGGCGATCACGCCTTCCGGTGTGACCGCCGGCGCCAGCACGATGGTGCGTACGCCGGGGCGCACCCCACGCATCTCGTCGAGCAGCGCTAGATCCTCCTCCACGCCGGTCTGCGGGTCGGTGACGACCAGATCGTAGGCACACCCACGCAGTCGGCGCAGACAGTCGGCGGCTCCGGCCGCCGTCTGCAGTTGGGCCTCCTCGAGCCCGCGAGACCCTGCGAGCCTCGCCTCGAAGGCCGCGGCGCCGCCGATCAGGAGGACGCGTCTCGGGGGCGAAGGCGCGCTCGCGTTGCTGGTCATGGGAATCGCTCGGGCCGACGCTAGCCGGTCGCGAGGAACCCGTCAAGCGCCTACCCGGTCGGTCCCCCGTCTGGCGTCCGGCCAGGCCGGTCGCGGGAGAAGACCCACAGGGCCGCCGGCAGGGCCGTGAAGTCGGCCAGCATGGCCAGGCCGAAGGCGAGAGACGTCAGGATGCCGAACTGGCGCATCGGTGGCAAGCCTGAGAGGACCAGGGCCAGGAAGCCGCCGGCGTTGATCACGGTGGTGAAGACGATGGCGTGGCCGGCGATGCGGAGCGAAAAGGAGAGCGCTTCCTCCGTCGAGGCCCCGTTGCGCCGCTCCTGAAAGTGGTAGAAGAAGTGGATCTGGTCGTTCTCGGTGGCTCCCAGCACCGCTGTCGCGATCAGGATGGTGGCGACGTTGAAGGGAATGCCGGTCACCCGCATCACCAGAAACATCACCAGGATCGCGAAGACCGATGGCACCATGGCGGTGAGTCGCATCGGCCCGCTCTTGAAGACCAGCAGGAACGTCGCGAAGATGATGGCGAAGGTGATGGCGAAGCTATTGACGAGCGTCGGAACCAGTTGGGCGGCGACGCTTTTCTCCAGCACTCCCCTTCCGACGATCCGATAGGAGCAGTCGGCGAGTGCCGGCGCGGCGGCTTCGGTCGTCCGCCAAGCGTGACGCACCGCCTGCTCGAGGGCGGGCAGCCCGCCGTCGTCGCCAGCCCGCGACGTCACCGTCAGATAGGTCGAGCTAAGCGTCGACATGTCGACCCATCGGCGCAGGGCGGGCTCCTCGAGCAGCAGCAGCTCGAGGTCGCCGATCAATCGGGACATCTCGGCAGGGTCGGCGGGCAGGCGGTCGCCCAGCCCGGACGCATAGCGGCGCAGGCGCAAGAGCGAAGGCAGCCCGACCACCGAGCCCACCGATCTTTCGCGCCGCAGGCTCTCCGTGAGCGCGTCCAGCGCCGAGATCGTCTCCGGTTCGATCGCGCCGTTCGGTGGGGTGGTCACCCAGACCGCCACCGACGTGAGCCCGAGGATCTGGTTGCTGTAGACCCGGGTGTCCCGGGCGATCGGCAGGTCCGGGTCGACGTAGTCGAGGGCCTCGGTCTGCAGCCGCATCGGCGCCAGGAGACCTGGCAGGCCGAGCAGGGCCACCAGGCCGGCGGCGGCCAAGATGCCGGAGCCCACCAGCAGGAAGAAGCGCCAGCGGTACGACCACTCCGGCAGGACGGCGGCGAGGCGAAGCACCCAGCGGCCGGCGACGGCGCGCTGCTGGCGGGTGGGGGGGCGCAGGATGGCCAGCAGGGCGGGATAGAAGGTGAAGCAGACCAGCCACGCGATCGCCAGACCCGCGGCCGTCCAGACGCCGAGCTGCCGGACCGGCCGGATCTGCGAGACCGCCAGGGCGCCGAAGCCGACGGCTGCCGCGAAGATCGACGCGCTGACCGCCACCAGCTTGTTGGCCAGGGCCGACACCCGATGCTCCTCGAGGAGAGACCCGGGTGGCTGGTCCACGAAGCGGGAGTGAAGGTAGACGAGGCTGGCCGTGGTGGTGATCATCAGGGTGAGGGGAACCAGCGGCGCGACGATCGTGAAGCCGAAACCGATCAGCCCACCGAAGCCGATCCCCAGCACCAAGGCGACGCCAAGAGAGAGCAGCAGCACCAAGAGCGCCCGAAAGGACCGGTACAGCCCCAGCGTCAGCAGGATGACGAACACACCGAAGACCGGGAGGTAGCGCAGGCTGGCCGCGCCTGTCTCGCGCTCCAGCCAGGATTCCAGCCACGGCGCTCCGACCCGACGGATGGCGGCGATGCCGGCTCGTCCCTCCGGGCTCGCCGAGACCTGGTCGACCGCGGCCAACACGCCGGCCAGGGCGGTGTCGCGCTCGCCGGGCGTCGCCACGTCGAGGGCCAGCACGATGGCCAGGAAGTGATCGCCGATCAGGCCCTGATCACGAAAGAACGGGGTGCCCGAGACCAGACGCAGCAGCTCCTCGCCCGCCTCCGGCCGGGCCGCGCCCGGTCGCATGCGCTCCCAGACGGTCAGCACCGAGTAGGTGGTGACGTTGGGAACCCGGTCGGCAGCCTGCTGCAGCGACAGCAGGGCCGCCAGCGTCGGCTCGGAGAGAGGATCCTCGGCCTCGACCAGGAGCACGGCCACCGGGGCATCCGGGAAGACCCGCTGGAAGTCCCGGGTCGCCGCCACCGCGGGATTGGAGGCGACCACCATCCGCTCCACGGCGCTGTCCCTCGGGATGCCCAGCGACAAGAGGAGCGCGCCCGGGACCGTCAGGGTGTAGCCAGCGACGATCCACCAGCGCAGGAGCAGGACCTTTCTGAAGATCGCCTCGACGCGTGGGTTTGTGGCGAGCGTGCTCATTCCACGGCTATCATAGCGGTCCCGTTCAGATGGCGACTCAGGGCTCTTCCCCGTCGAACCGCCGGTGCCGGCTCGGAGGCCACCCGGCTCGCCTCGTCGTCGTCGCCCTGGCCGGGCTGGCGGCGGCAGGCTGGGCCGAGGCCGCCGAGCGACCCGTGACCCTGGTGGTGTGCGCGCCGGGCTATCCGGGCTCGACCACCGAGGCACAGCCGGCGATGGATGCTCTGGCGAGGGTGGCGGCGGCGGCGGCGGGGTGGTCTCCGGGAGAGCTGAGGGCCATCTACTTCGAGACCGAGCCGGCCGGCCTCGACCGCCTGGCGGCGCCCGATGCCGCTCTGGCCCTGGTGCCGCTTCCGTTCTGGCTGCAGCACCGGGAGGCTCTCGGGCTCTCCCCGAGGCTGCAGGCCGTGCCCGAGGGGGGCGAGGCCGCCCAACGCTGGAGCCTGGTCGCGGCGGCAGGAGTGGTGAAGGGTCCGAGCCAATTGGCGGGCTTCGAGATCCTCTCGCCCGCCGGCTACGCGCCCCGCTTCATCCGTGGGCCGGTGCTCGGCTCCTGGGGCCCGCTGCCACCGAGCGTGGCCATCACCTTCTCGAGCGCCGTGCTGACCGGCCTGCGAAAAGCGGCCGACGGTGCCCGGGTGGCGGTGCTCCTCAACGCGACCCAGAGCGCCGCCCTGCCGAAGCTTCCGCTTGCGGATCGCCTGGAGATGGTCGCCCGCAGCGGCCCGCTGCCGGTGGCCGTGTTGTGTCTGGTCAGGGCCCGGATCCCCGCCGACGAGGCGGCGTCCTTGTTGGCGGGCCTGGCCTCGCTCCACCACCACCCTGCCGGCGCACAGGCACTGGCTGGGGTCCGCCTGACGCGCTTCGTGGATGCCGACCAGCACGCTCTTTCGGCAGCTCGCGACGCCTTCGAGCAAGCCGGGGAGTGAGGTGCGCTTCGCACGGGCGAACCTGCTACCCGCGATGGCCGCCCTGGCCAGTGCTTGCGCCCCGGCGCTACGCGAGCCTCCGCCCTTGGAGATGCTGGGTAGAGCGGGCCCGTCGGCAGCGGTGGCGCTGCCGATCGGCGCCAGCGTCGACGAGCTGCTGACCCTGGCCAGGGCCGGCTTCGAGCGACGGCCCGACGTCGCCGAGGTAGAGCGGGCGCGCCAACTGTACTTCGCCGCCGCCCGCTTGGAGCCGGGCGGCGTCGAGGGGCTGCTCGGCGCGGCGCGCACCCTGGCCTGGTTGGTCGAGCACGAGACGGAGGGGGCGCGGCGCGAAGCATGGGCCACCGAGGCCGTGCAGGCCTGCCAGTGGTGCCGGCGGCGCGCGCCGGCGAACGTCGAGTGCCGCTATCGCCTGGCGCTGGCGCTCGGCCAGCAGGCGCGCGAGCGGCCGAGCACCGGCGTCGATGCCCTGCCGCGGATCGTCCGCCTGCTCGAGCAGGTGATCGCCGCCGACCCTCTCCTCGACGACGCTGGAGGCCACCGGGTGCTCGCTCTCGTGCTGCTGCGTGCGCCGGGCTGGCCGACAGGACCCGGCGATCCCGAGGCGGGCCTGGAGCACGCCCGGGAGGCGGTAGCCCTCGTCCCGGGACACCCCGCCAACCTGCTGGTGCTGGGCGAGGCGCTGGAGAAGACCGGCCGGCCGGCCCAGGCGTCCTTTGCCTTCGCGCGGGCCGAGTCCCTGGCCGAGGCGAGGGCCGCAGCCGGCGACCCGGACGCCGAGGAGTGGATGGAGAGCGCCGTCCGCGCGCAGGTAGCCCTCCGCCACTAGGCTGGAGCTGGACCATGATCGGGTCCAATGCCTGTCACGTCCCGAGTCGAGCCCCGCCCTGGGACGGCGTGGAAGCAGGTCCTACAATGGTGCGGGAGGAGAGCGGATGGGCGTCTTCAATCCCGACAGCTACTGCGGGATCTACTGCGGCGCTTGCTCCATCGTCATGCGCGGCACGACCGGTCACGCCGACCCGTTCGCCGCCTGTCTGGGGGCCGTGCCCGATCAGGACCTCGCCTGCGGTGGGTGCAAGTCCCACTCCGTGTACGCTGGCTGCCGTACCTGCAGCCTGCGCCCCTGCGCCCGGGAGAAGGGCATCGCCCACTGCGCCGACTGCGCTGACTACCCGTGCGCCCTGTACCGCAGGTGGCAGTCGGTGGCGCGACTTGTCGGGCACATGCGTGACGCGCCGCCCAGCCTGGAGGCGATCAAACGCGACGGCGTCGACACCTGGCTCGCGGCACAGAAGCAGCGTTGGTCGTGCCCGGACTGCGGCGCGCCGTTCTCATGGTACGCGCGAGACTGTCACCAGTGCGGCCGGAAGCTCTCGTCCGAAGCGTACGAGATATCCGGCTGGAGACGGCTCCTGTGCCGCATCGTCCTCCCCATGGCCTACCGCAAAGGGAAGTCGCTCGGGCCGGCCCAGTGAGAGCCTTGGCGGCGTCGGCACGATGCATGGCGTCCTCCCAGACCGAAGCGGGCCGCCGACCCGAGGGCCGTCTGGAGACAGTGGCCGAAGGAGCGAACTGTGAACCCTGACAGGTGGGTCGTGGCCATTGGGGTCGTGGGCGCGGTGGTGATCGTCGGTGGCACGGTCTGGTATTCCCTGGAGAGCCCGGCACCGATCCCACCTGCGGCGGTGGCAGTGACGACCGTGCCCACAACCACGCCCGCCGCCGCTCCGACCGAGGCGGCGAGGCCCGTAGCCGCGGGTGCCCCCTCTCCGGAGTCTCCCGGGACCGAGCCCACCGTCAGCCCTCTCGCAACGCCCGAGCCGACGCCGACAGCCACTCCTGTTCCGGTAGCTGCCCGACCTGCGCCGGCTCCCAAGCCCGCGTCGGTGGCGACCCCCAAGCCCTCGCCGCCACCCCCGGCGGGGATCAGCCATCTGACCCCGCCGACCTTGTCGCGACGGCCCAGGGTGCTGGTCGACGTGCACGGCGGCTGGTTCCGCGCCGACCACCGGCCGCTGATCCTCAGGAAGGGACAGCCGGTCGGCTCACCGAAGGTGGCGCGCCAGAAGCTCGTCAGCTCGGAAGTGATCCAGCTCCTGCTCACGATGGACGACAAGACCGACACCGGCGAGTACTCGCTGCTCCTGGTCGGCCAGGACGGCGTCCGCTCCAACGCCGTCATCTTCGAGATCACGAAGTAGGCTTGCCACACGCTGCGTGCCGTCCCGTGAGCAGGCATCGCGGGTGCCCTGGTCGTCGACCAAGCGGCCGATCCGAGCCGTCCGCTTCGGCCGCCGTCCGTTTCCCGAGGTCGACACGTCGTGTCCGGCTGGCTAGCGGATCTCGACCTGATCGATCTCGAACTGGAACTGGCCCGCCTCCCGCGTGCGGGCAAACAGGATGCCGGTCAGGTCATGCCCGTCCGTCCGGAAGTCGGACAAGGGAAAGGCGTACTCCTCCCAGGTGGGACCCAACGTGATCGCCTTGAAGATGGGCATCCCCCCCGCGCTCTCCTCCGCCAACACGGTCACGCTGTACCCCTTTCCGTCTCCCCGCGCCCAGAAGGCCACCTCCTTCTTGGCCGAGAGATTGGCAGGCCGGTCCGGCGAGCCGCCAGGCGCGAAGATCGCGCCGGCGAAGGGGAGCATGCCGCCGGCCACGACGTCGCCGCTCACGCCCAGGGCGCCCGCCGACTCGTTGGCGCCTCCGCTGACCAGGGCCAGCGACGCCTTGGAGGCGCCGCCGATCACGGCATCCGTCATCGGGCTCCATGCGCCGTAGCCGGCCGTGATCTTCCCCCCGTCGAAGCTGCTGACGAGAGCGGCCTCGGAGCCGGACGGGGGGGGCGGCAACGGCGGGATCCCCGTCTCGCCGTGTGGCCCAGTGACGGCCAGCGCCACGGTGGTCGTCCGATCGGAGTCGGGGCCGACCATCAGCTCGAAGAGACCCGGCTCCACCACGCGCCGCATGTCCAGGTCCAGCATCGACAGCATGGCCGGCGTCACGCGGAACGTGACGGTCTTGCGCTCGCCGGCCGCGAGCGTCACTCGCTCGAAGCCCTTCAGGAGCTTGACCGGCCTGGTCACGGAAGCGATCTTCTGGTGCACGTAGAGCTGGGCCACCTCGTCTCCCTCACGGGAGCCGGTGTTGACGAGATCGACGGTGACGTTGGCCGTTCCGCCCGATCCGATCGTGGTGGGCTCGACCCGCAGGTTCTCGAAGCTGAAGGTGGTGTAGCTCAAGCCGTAGCCGAAGGGGAAGAGCGGCTTGCGCGTGCTGAAGGCGTAGGTGCGATTGGCCGAGGGTTTCCTCGAGTAGTAGGCCGGGATGTTGCCCACCGACCGCGGGAAGGTGATCGGCAGCTTGCCGCCCGGGTTGACGTCGCCGAACAACACGGCGGCCGCCGCGGTTCCGCCCTCCTGCCCCAGGTACCAGCCTTCGAGGATCGCCGGAACGTGCTCGACGATGTAGTTGATCGACAGCGGCCGGCCGTTGATCAGGAAGACCACCGTCGGGGTGCCGGTCTCGACCACCGCCTTCACCAACTGGTTCTGTGCGCCCAGCAGCTCCAGCGAGTCGCGGTCGCCCAGGTGCGTTTCGGACCAGGCCTCGCGGTTCGTGCTCTCGTTCTCCCCGACCACCAGGATGGCGACGCTGGAGCCGCGCGCCAGCTCGACCGCCTGGCCGATGCTCTCGGCCTGCTCCTCCGCCTCGAAGAGCTTCACGTTGTCGTCCAGCCATCCCTTCCAGCCTTGACGCGCGTTGGTGATCCGACACCCCTCGGCGTAGACCACCTCGGCCTTCGAGCCCACGCGGGCACGGATCCCCTCTAGCAGGCTCACGCCGTGGGCCGGCTCGCGGCTGTAGCCGCCGAGATGGACGTCCGCCGCGTTCGGCCCGATCACGGCGATCCGCTCCAGCTTGGAGAGGTCCAGCGGCAGGAGCCCCTTGTCGTTCTTCAGCAGCACCACCGCCTTCTGCGCTGCCTCCAGGGCCACCTTGCGGTGCGCGTCGCCGCCGATGGTGCGTTCGGCATAGCTGGGGTCGACATAGGGGTCGTCGAAGAGCCCCAGCCGGAACTTGGTCGCCAGCACCAGGCCGGCCGCGCGGTCCACGTCACTCTCCGGCACGATGCCGCGCCGCACCTGGTCGACCAGCGTCCGGTAGATGGAGCCGTCAGAAAGGTCGTAGTCCACGCCGGCGGCGATCGCCAGCCTCGCCGCGTCCGCCTTGTCGTACGCCACGTGGTGGGTGTTGACCAGCATCTGGAGGCCGTTCCCGTCGGAGACGACGTACCCTGGAAAACCCCACTCCTGCCTCAGCACCCGCCCCAGCAGCCAGTGGTTGACGTGCGAGGGCACTCCGTCGATCTCGTTGTACGAGGCCATCACGCTCCCGACGTGGGCTTCGCGCACGGCGGCCTTGAAGGGGGGAAGGAAGTCCTCGCGGACCACGCGCTCGGAGATGTTGCCCGGCGCCGTGTTGGTGCCTCCCTCGGGCTGTCCGTGCACGGCGAAGTGCTTGGCCGTCGCCAGCACGTGGTGGCGATCGATCCGGAAGTCGTCACCCTGCAGGCCACGGATGGCGGACACGCCCATGCGTGAGGCGAGGTAGGGATCCTCGCCGTACGTCTCCTCGGTGCGGCCCCAGCGTGGGTCACGCGCGATGTCCAGCACCGGGGTGAAGACCTGGCCGGCGCCGGACGAGCCCGCCTCGTCCCCCGCCGCGGTGAAGACGCGAAGCACCAGCTCGGGGTCCCAGGTGCTGGCGAGCGCCAGCGCCTGCGGAAAGCTGGTGCTGCCGTTCTGCATGTAGCCGTGCAGCGCCTCTCCCATGACGAGGGCAGGGATGCCCAGCTCGGTCTTCTCGCGGAGGTAGCGCTGCACGGCGTTGCGCAGGATGGCCACCTGACGCGGGGGCAGGGCGACCTCGGGATTCCACATCTTCCTGAGGGCCGCGAGCGCCTCCTCGGAGGTGTAGGTGCCCGTCGAGTCGATGGCCCCGGCGTAGGCGCCCCGCCCGCCGGTGATCTGCTCGACCTTCTGCTCGAGCGTCAGCCGTGGCAGCAGGTCGGCCACCCGGTCCTCGACGGTCAGACCGGGGTCGCGGTATCGCGCCGGAGGAGGACCTTCCTGCGCCTTACGCCCGGCTGCTCCGCTTCCCGTCGCCAGGCACACGAACACCACCGGCAGCAGCCATACCAAAGAGGTTCTTGCGCCGTCGATTCTTTTCTCGATCACCATGCCCCCTCGCGGCTCGCCTCGTCCGACGAGCAGGCCGAGCGTACCCGCTCCGCGCACGCCGTCTGCGGCGAGCCCTCGTGTCAACGCGACACATCGTGGGCCTTCGCAGCCGGTCCCGTCAACCGGCTGCGCCGGCCCCCGCCGCACGCCGAGGACCGAGTAGCCGCCCCAGGGGGCTAGGACCGCAGGCCCCGCCAACCCGGGGTCTGGAGAATCGAGTCCCCCGCCTCCGCCTCGAGGCGGCGGAACAGGGGCATCGGCAGAGACAGGCTCAGGGTGTCGCTCCGGAACTGCCGCTTCATCAGCTCCCGTCCGTCGACGTCGAGCATGCCGAGCACGGCACGGGGAGACCTCGCGTCGTGTTGTGCATGGGCGAAGCCCGCGATCCGGAAGCAATCGGGTCCCGGGGGAGCCTGCACCGGATCCGCTCCCTCCAGCACCGAGCCGAGCAGGGTGACGAGCCCTGCCAGCTCCAAGGGGCTGACCAGGAAGATGACCGCCCTCACCCAATCCTCGGCGATGGTCCGGCTCAGCGGCTTGAAGAGCACGTAGCGGGTCGGCGTCTGGTAGCGGGGGGCCTCGTGGAGCAGCCACCTCGTGGCCATCTCGAAGCTGCAGTGGCGACGTTCGCCATACTCGTACAGCGGTCGCCAGAGGGGACGCGCGGCGTCCATGCGAGCCCGATAGGCCTCGCCGTTGGGCGTGGCAGCGAGGCCCTTGCTGAACACGGCGGCGAAGTGCTCGATCTGGGCCTCGGAGGCCACCAGATCCGTCCCCAAACCCAGCGCCATGCGGCCGCCAGGGCAGACGATCGTCTCCCTGCTGCCACCTGCGAGCTTGCCTCTCGTAGAGGCCTGGACCAGCAGGTGAAGAATGCAGGCGAACCGGCCTTCGCTGAACCGGACACCGTCCGCCGGCATGCTCTCGCTCCACACGAGAGCCACGGGTTCGAACTCCGGCTCGAGATGTCGAACGATCGCACTCTCCATGGACAGTCCCCCAACGCCGATGCGAGGACCGCGGCACCTGTCGCGGCCCACGCGCCGACGGCGCCGCCCCGCGACCCCGAGTGCGGAGACGGAAGCCCGTCAGCAGGCGTCGCGCGTGCGCTGATCGTCGACCAGGCGCCAGATGCCGCGCGGGTTGGCGTTCTGCAGCTCCTCCGGAAGCACCGCGTCCGGGAAGCCCTGGTAGCACATGGGACGAACGAACCGGTCGATCGAGGCGGCGCCGATGGACGTGTAGTGGCCGTCGGTGGTGGCCGGGTACGGCCCGCCGTGGTGCATGCCCGCGCAGACCTCGATGCCGGTCGGGAACCCGTTGAAGACGATCCGCCCCACCTTGCGCTCCAGGATCTCGATCAATCCGCGGTGGGCCTCGAGCTCCTCGGGGGTCCCGTGCACGGAGGCCGTCAGGTGGCCGTGCAGGCCGCGGGCGACCCGCTCCATGTCGGCCGGCGTGTCGCAGGTCACGATCACTGAAGCCGGTCCGAAGACCTCGTCCCACAGGTGCGGCTGCGCCTCTAGGGTCTTCAGGTCGGTGGCGAAGATCGCGCACGGCGCCTGCGACTTCTGGGGATCGGACGGCGTGGCCGACTCGCCGACCACGCGCACGCCGGGGGTGCGGCGGATCAACTCGGTCCCGCCCCGGAACGCGTCGCTGATCCCCTTGTGCAGCATCGAGGTGGGAGCCACCTTCCCCGCGCGCGAAGCGACGGCGTCCAGGAAATCGCCCGCTTCCGGTCCGGCGACCAGCAGCACGCCCGGGTTGGTGCAGAACTGTCCGGTACCGAGGGTCACCGACTGGACGTAGCCTTCGGCGATCGGCACGCTGCGGCTGGCCAGGGCGCCGGGGAGCACGAAGACCGGGTTGACGCTGCCCATCTCCGCGTAGACGGGGATCGGCTCCGGGCGGGCCACGGCCGCCGCGAAGAGGGCCTGGCCTCCGCGGAGCGAGCCGGTGAAGGCCACCGCTCGGGTTTGTGGGTGGCGCACCAGCGACAGCCCCACCTCGTGTCCGGCGCCTTGGAGCATCGAGAAGACGCCTTTCGGGATGCCGCACTTGCGGGCGGCCGCCACGATGCCGCCGCCGATCCGCTCGCAGGTGCCGGGGTGGGCCGGGTGGGCCTTGGCCACCACCGGGCAGCCCACCGCCAACGCCGCGATCGTGTCGCTGCCCCCCACCGAGATCGCCAGCGGGAAGTTGCTGGCGCCGAAGACCACCACCGGGCCGATCGGCTTCAGCAGACGACGCACGTCCGGCTTGGGCAGCGGCTGGCGGGCAGGATCGCCACGGTCGATGCGGGCATCGACCCACGACCCCTCGCGCAGGAGCCGCGCGAACATGCGGGTCTGGTTCACCATGCGGGCGCGCTCGCCGGTGAGGCGGGCCGCCGGTAGCGCGGTCTCGGCGCCGGCCTGGTCGAGCAGGGCGTCGCCGAGATCCAGCCACTCCTGGGCCACCGCCTCCAGGAAGTCAGCGCGCGCCTCGGGAGAGGTACGGCGGTAGTCCTCGAAGGCGACGTCGGCCCGCTCGAGCGCGCGGTCCACCTCCGCGGTGGTCGCCTCGTGGACGGGCGGCGTGGTCTTCTTGCCGGTGACCGGGTCGTAGCCGAAGAAGGTCCGGGTGCCTTCGGCGGAGGTCTCGCCGCCGAGGATCTGAAGGCCGTGCAGGGGCATGGGTGCCTCGCTCTCTGGGGCTCAGGCCATCGTGTTGACCAGCGTGCCGATCGGCCGGATGGTGATGCGCGCCTGGTCGCCCTTGCGTAGCGACAGGCGTCCGGGGGGAACGATGCCGGTGCCGGTCATCAGGAAGCAGCCTTGCGGGAAAGAGTTGTCGCGGAACAGGTGCTCCACCAGGACACGCTGCGGCTTGCGCATCTGGTCGAGCCGGGTCACGCCACGGAAGATCGCCTTCTGGGACCGACGGATCTCCAGGCGGATGGCGGTCTTGCGCGGCAGCGGCCGGGAGCTGATGAAGATCCCCGGCCCCAGGCCGGCGCAGCCGTCGAAGACCTTGGCCTGCGGCAGGTAGAGGGGGTTCTCCCCTTCGATGTCCCGGCAGCTCAGGTCGTTGCCGATGGTGTAGCCGAAGACGCGTCCGCGGCAGTCGATGGCCAGGGTCAGCTCGGGCTCCGGGACCATCCATCGCGAGTCGCGTCGCAGGTGCAGGGTCCCGCCGTGGCCGACCACGCGGTGGGGGGTCGCCTTGAAGAACAGCTCGGGACGCACGGCGTCGTAGACGCGGTCGTAGAAGTCGCTGCCGCCGGCGGCCTTGGACTCCGAGACCCGCGCCACCCGGCTACGCGCGTAGGTCACGCCCGCCGCCCAGACCTCTTGAGCGCCGATCGGCGGCAGCAGCCGCGCCCCCGTCGGTCGCCGGCGGAGCGCCCTGTCGGCTCTCACCTGACGACGCAGGAACGGGACCAGATCGGGGCGGGCGAAGAGCGCGTCCCAGTCGCCGGGCACCGGGTAGTGACGGCCCCGCTCCTGAAGCCAAGGGCCCTGGGTGGTGCGATAGAGGATCATTGCCGGCACCTCCTTGTGGACCAGCGGGTCGGGCTGATCCGACGCAGGTTCCGAGCTATGTTAGCCCTGATCCGGCCGGCGGGCGGCCAAGGGACGAGGGGATGAGGATGAGACGACCCGGCGGCAGGCGGAGTCGGCTGCTGGTCGTGGCTGTGGCTCTGGCATCGGCTCCGGTCAGCGCCGGGGCCGACGAGACGAGAGACCGTGCCTTGCAAGCGCTGGAGAAGCGGGTCCGCGAGCCCGACCGCCTGCAGCACGCGGCCGCTGTCGAGGCCATCATGCGCGCGTACGCCCGAGCCGGCGGCGACGATCCCGACGAGTGGGGGCTCGCCGGCCTCCTTCACGACATCGACCGGAGCGAGACCGACGCCCACCCGACCCAGCACGGCATCGTCGGCGCCCGGCTGCTGGCGGAGCTGGGCTTCAGCCCCGCCGTCGTGCACGCGGTCGAGAGCCACGATGACGCCGCCGGGGTGCCGCGGGCGCTCCCCATCGACCATGCCCTTCACTGCGCCGACCAGATCTACTGGGCGATCCTGGCCAGCGGGCTGCGGCCCGAGCCGGAGGATTCCTCGGCGGCCACACCGGCCGACGTGTACGAGGGGCTGCGGCGTGCGGGCCAGCCGGACCGGATCGGCCGAAACCTCCGTGCGGAGTGCAGCGCGATCGGCCAGAGCATGGACGAGGTGCTGCGCCTGAGCCTGGGTGCGATGGCGAGCGCGCCCCCGGCGCCCTGGGCACCCTAGCGTCTGGGGGGTTGTTGGGCGGCCTGGTGCTTCTCCCCAGCGCCAGGCGGATGTCCCCGGGGGAGGCGGCGGCAACGGCGTTGGCCTAGAACGCGAAGTTGACGCCGAGTATGAGCACGTCGGTGTTCCTCGCCAGCTCGCCCGCCAGTGCTTTGTTCACCGCATCCTCGGGCCGGGCGAGGTAGTTGTCGGTCACACGGTAGTAGTTGGCCTTCCAGACGACCGAGGGGCTGATCCAGTAGTTGAGGGCAAGGCCGAAGGCGGAGTGATCCGACAGGGACTTGACGATGGCCGGCGGGTCCTTCCTGCGAAGGACTCTCGCCGACCTTCTTGCAGAACCGGCGGCGGCGCCGTAGCCTTGCCTGCGGCGGGCGAAACGATGCTGACCTTGCTCTATTGGCTGTTCGCCGAGGGAGGGCCCCCGCCCGGGACCGGGCCGCTCCCAGCCGAGCTCACGCCGAGCCAGGAACCGTGACCTTCTTCTTCCCGGTCGCCGGCATGGACATCAACGTGGCGGTCCTGGTCTGCGTGGGGATGGCCGTGGGTTTCGTCCAGGGGTTGTTGGGGTCGGGGGGCTTCCTGCTCACCCCCCTGCTCATGATCCTGGGCGTCAGCCCGTCGGTGGCCGCCGCCTCGGGCGTGAACGCCATCGTGGGGGCCAGCGTCTCCGGGACCTTCACGCACATGAGGGCCGGCCACGTCGACGTGAAGCTGGGGCTGCTCATGCTGGTGGGCGGCGTCACTGGCGGGGGCCTGGGAACCCTGCTGGTGAGGCTGCTGCGGACCGTGGGCAACCTCGATCTGGTGATCATCCTCTGCTACATCGTCTTCATGGCCATCATCGGCGTCACCATGTTCGTGGGAGGCCTGACCAGCCAGGTACAGGGCGAGCCCCGGCACAGGCGGGAGACGGCCGTCCACCGTCTCCTCCGCCGCCTCCCCTTCCGACAGCGGTTCGCGGTGGCTGGCGTCGAGACCTCCGCGCTCGCGCCCCTCTTGATGGGCGGCTTCGTGGGAGTGCTGGCGGCGATCATGGGGGTGGGGGGAGGCTTCCTCCTCATCCCGGCCATGACCTTCTTCCTGGGCATGCCCATGCCGGTCGTGGTCGGCACCACTCTGTTCCAGATGCTGTTCACCTCGGCATCGGTGACGCTGATGCAGGCGGCGATCAACCACACCGTGGATGCCATCCTGGCCGCCTGCCTCCTGGTGGGCACCACCCTGGGGGCGCAGCTCGGGGCCCGGGCCGTCAAGCGGCTCGAGGCCGGCGAGCTCAAGCTGGCCTTCTCCATGCTGGTCCTCGCCATGGCCCTGAAGTTCCTCAACGACCTGCTCCAGGCTCCCGCCGCCTTCCTGGTGGCCATGAGGGCGCTTCGGTGACCGCGCGGGCCACGAGAGCGGGCCTGGTGGCCGGCCTCTGTGCGCTGCTGCTCCCCGGCGCCTCCCCGGCTCGGGCCGAAGCATCGGTCTCGGTGTCCGTCTCCGAGCCGTTGATCCAGATCACGCCGCGCTACCACGGGGAGCTGGTCCGCGTGGAGGGGATGGCCCCGGCGGAGTGCGCCGTCGTGGTGAAGCTGACCGCGGAGCGCCGGGACGCCTCCTACTCGCGGAAGCGAAAGGTCGGGCCTCTCTGGCTGGCCGTGGACCAGGTTCGCTTCGGCAACGTCCCCCTCATGTACAAGGTGAAGTCCACGGGTGCGCTCGACGATCTGCTCGCCCCCAACGAGCAGGTGAGGTACGTGCTGGGCCGGCGCGGGCTGATCGCCTCGATGACGGCGCCGCCGGGGCTGGATCGGGACGTGTATCTGGGCGAGATGATCCGGATCCGCGAGCAGGGCCGCTTCTTCGGCTTCGGCGAGGGTCCGGTGAGCCGGCAGGGCACTTCGTTCACCACGACGTTCTACTGGCCGCCCGACGGCCCGCCGGGTCGCTACCTCGTGGAGGCCTTCGCCGTCCGCCAGCGACGCGTCGAGGGCTCCGCCGAGACGGACGTGGAGGTGCGGATGGTGGGGGTCGAGGCCTGGGTGCGCGACCTGGCTGCCACTCACGGGGTCGTCTACGGTCTGCTCGCCGTGCTCACCGCCATCGCCGCGGGGCTGATGGTCAGCGTGATGTTCACGGGCAAGAGCCGGCGCCGCGCGCGCCCCGGCGCCGCACCGTCCCACTGAGGGGCGGCGGCCCGAGCCGCTCAGCCCGCCAGCGGCAGGCTGACGTGAACGGTGGTTCCCTTGCCCACCACGCTCTCCACGCGGATGTCGCCGCCGAGCTTCCTCACGACGCTGTGGCTCACGGACAGGCCCGGCCCCAGGATCTCAGCCCTCTCCGTGGGAGAGTGAAGCGACTCGAGCACGTGGGGTAGATCCTCGCGGGCGATGCCCACGCCCTGGTCGGCCACCGTGATCTCCACCCTGTCCCCGCCCAGGAAGCCCGCGCGCACGGTGAGCGCTCCGCCCCGAGGCATGGCCTGCACCGCGTTGTAGAAGAGGTTCACGAAGACGAGCCGGAGCTGGCCGAAGGCCCCGCGAACGGGGGTCATGCTCTCGGGAAGCTCCGCGCGGAAGCTCACGCCCGCCGACGTCATCAGGGGCCGCACGATCCGGTCGGCCGACTCGATCAGCTCGGCCAGGTTTGCGGGGCCGGGCAGGACCGCCTCGTCGAGGGCGAGCTCCAGCAGTCCCTCGATCGTTTCGCGCCCGCGCCGAGCTTCTTCCATGACCGCCTCCAGCGCGCCGCGGCCCGGGGATGGCGGGGACGCGGCAGGGTCGCCGAGGACCGTGGCCACGCGCGTCTGGACCGCCTCCAAGCCCCCGGCGAGCTGTCGCGCCATGCCCGCGGTCAACGCCCCGACGGTGGCCAGCTTGTCGGCCCTGGCCACCTGCGCCTCCCTCGCCCGCAGCTCGAGCAGCATCCGGTTCACCGCCAGCGCGAGCTGGGAGAGCTCGTCGCGATAGCCCCGGCGTGGAGTCATCAGCGTGTAGTCGCCGGCCACGATCCGCTGCGTGGCCGCCTCCATGCGGTTGAGCGCGTCGGTGATGGTGTTGGCGAGCAGCTTGGTGATCCAGAAGATGATCAACAGCATCACGGCGCCGAAGATGAAGGGGAGCTCCTGCGACACCCGGAGCACCTGATTGACCCACGTCGCCTCGCGGGCCTTCAGCAAACGAAGCCGGTCCATGATCTGCCCACTCTGGACGTCCAGGTCCCTGGCGGCGGAGCTCAGCTCGGCGGGATCCGGCGAGGGGCTCTCGGAGAGCTCCACCGCACGCTCGATCACCTGTACGTAGTGGCCGAGCTGATAGCTGAGGTTGACGAGCTCCTTCTCCCCCGCCACGTCCAGGATGTTCACCCCCTCCGCGATGAGCAGGTCCGAGGCCTTCTTGGCGCTCTCCCGCGCCGCCCGCAGGTTGTCGCGGTTGGGGAAGGCCGTTCGCTCGAGCTGGCGGGCATGCTGGACGCCGAGGGAAAGGTCTTGCGAGAAGGTGAGGAAGCGCAGCCTCGCCCGCGCCTCGTAGAGGATGGCCAGGTTGATGAGACCGGTGGCCGCCAGCAGGAAGAAGCAGAGCAAGAAGCCGGCGACGATGCGCAACCGGATGCTGAGGCGAGGCCGCTGCAGGAAGGACTTCTCCATGGCCCCGAGGTGATCGGCCTCCTTCGGACCGATCGTCGACTCGGGCACGTCCCGGCTGCCCTGGGACCGCTCGACCGATTCGAGCGACGCGCTCTTCTCGGACTCCCCTGCCCTCACGCGCCCCGGGGCGGCGTCGCCCGGCAGCCCGTTGTCGCGCTCACCGTGGGTCGTCATGCGAGTCGGTCAGTCGGGCACCACTTCCGAGCCCAGCGTGATCTCGCAGCGTAGCTCGGTGACCCCGGGCACCGCGCGGACGATCCCCGGGACCGAGGCACGGACCTCGCGCAGCCCGGTCGTGCCGCGGACGGTGACCACGCCGGAGCTGGCGGTGACCTCGAGCGTGCTGCCGCGCGTGCTCTCGTCCTTGGCGAGCTCGGCCACCACCAGGCTGGCCAGGGCCTTGTCCGCCACCTCGCGCCGGGACTCCTCGGTCCAGCCGAAGCGGGCCAGGGAGGCCATGCTCGAGATGATCTCGCAGGCCTCCGCCACGTCCAGGTGCTCGAGGTTCACCACCAGATCGTAGAGGGAAGGGTCCTGCCAGTCGATCCCGTACAGGAACCGTGTCCATCTCTCCCGCTCCCGATCGACCCTCTGGATGTGGGCGATGGCCTTCTTCTCGTCGATGCCCAGCCGCTCCATGGCGGCGGGAACACGGAAGCTCATGGGCGCCACGATGCGCACCCGAATGACGTTGACCACGTCGGCCAGCAGCAGGTGGCCGGCGTGACCGTGGTAGACCAGGCTGCCGGCTGCCGCATGCTGCAGCAGCGTCGAGCGCACGAACGCCAGGTAGGCGTCGCGTTGGTGCGAGAAGCGCTCGAAGACCGAGGGGGGCCGGTTCATGGCCTCGGTGAGCGTCTGCTCGGAGACGCCGAATCGTGCGGCCGCTTCCACCAAGATCTCGCGACTGAGGCAGGGGGCGCCGAGGCGCGCCGCCACGCGCTCCGCCAGCTCCTTCCCCCCGCTGTACGTACCCCTCGACAGGGTGATGATGGGCATCTCACCCTCCCCTGCGGTGCACTCCTATTGTAGGTCGCGCCCGCAGCCAAGCGCAGCCTCGTCCTCGACGCGACGCTGGCGCACATCCTCCTCGCGACGGCGGTAGCGATCGGGGCCGGCCGGCCAGGCTCGGCCCCGGTCAGCCGCGCCGGCTCTGGCCGGCCTTCAGCTTCTCTCGGAGCGTCTTGCGGTCGATGCCCAGCACCTCCGCGGCCTTCGTCTTGTTCCCGGC
>CAZNNH010000098.1:0-22101 GCA_964574335.1 uncultured Acidobacteriota bacterium
GACGAGCTGGGGGTGCTGATCGACGCCTTCAACGAGATGCTCTCCCAGATCCAGCGTCAGAACCTGGAGCTGACCGACGCCCGGGACCGGGCCGAGGAGGTGAGCCGGACCAAGTCCGCCTTCCTGGCCAACATGAGCCACGAGCTGCGGACCCCGCTGAACGCCATCATCGGCTACAGCGAGATGCTGCAGGAGGAGGTCACCGAGAAGGGGCACGACGACCTGGTCCCCGATCTGGTAAAGATCCACTCCTCGGGGAAGCACCTGCTGGGACTGATCAACGACATCCTCGATCTCTCCAAGATCGAAGCCGGCAAGATGACGCTGCACGCGGAGCCCTTCGACCTGGCCACCCTGGTGCGCGACGTGGCCAGCACCATCCAGCCGATGATCGAGAAGAACGGCAACACCCTCGCCGTGGTCGGCGCCTCCGACCTGGGCGAGATGCACTCCGATGTGACGCGCGTCCGGCAGGTGCTGCTCAACCTGCTCTCCAACGCCGCCAAGTTCACCTCTCGGGGGACGGTGGCGCTGACCGCCGGCGGCTTCACCCGGGACGGCGCCCCCTGGGTGCGCTTCGCCGTGCGCGACTCGGGGATCGGGATGACGCCGGATCAGATCAGGCGGCTGTTCCGGCCCTTCACCCAGGCCGACTCCTCGACCACGAGGAAGTACGGGGGCACCGGCCTGGGCCTGGCGATCAGCCGACGCTTCTGCAACATGATGGGGGGCGACGTCACCGTGGAGAGCGTGGAGGGGGAAGGGTCGACCTTCAACGTCGAGCTTCCCATGCGCTCCCCGGACGTCGGGGAGCGAACGCTCTTCTGACCGGCGCGTCGCGTCGAGGGGATCCGCCGCCCGGGCGCCTACTCGCTCTTCCCCAGCAGGCGGCTGAGCAGGCTCTTGGGCGCCTCGGCCGGCGGTGAGGTCGGCTTCGGCTCCAGCGTCTCGATCTCGGCGATGGCCTCACGGTGGCCGGGGCGCTTCTCTAGTACCTTGCGGAACATGCTGATGGCCCTCGCCTTGCGACCCATCCGCTTGTACACCGTGCCGAGCAGCAGATACGCGTCCAGGTTGTCGGGCTCCTCGTGATGGACGGCCAGGAGCTGCTTCTCGGCCTCCTTCTCGGTGTTGGGATGGGTCAGATACGCGCGGGCCAGCAGCAGGCGGGCGCGTGCCAGCAGCCGCCCGCTGGCGACCTTGACCACCTCGCTCAGCAGCGCCACCGCCTCCCAGTAGCGCCCCTCCTGGAAGTGGTCCTCGGCGGTCTGGACCAGGCTCTCGGCCTGCACCGCGTTGACCGCCTGGATCACGACCGCGGGCGCCTCGGATGGTGTCGCCTTGGCCGGCGCCGGCCGGGAGGGCCGGGCCGGGCCTTTCAGATGGTCGACGTAGGCCTGCCGCGAGCGCGGGTCGGAGAGGACCCGATGAGCCTCGCTGACCCGGAAGAAGAGCGCCTCAAGCTTGTCGCGCATGTCGCGGAGCGCCGGGTCGTGGTGAGCGTCCGGGTGGTAGCGCTTGGCCATCCGCAGGAACGCCGCCTTGATCTGCGGGTCGGAGGCGTCCTCGTCGACGCCGAGCACCTGGAAATGGTTCTGCCCGCCCAGCGCGTGGTAGGCCTCGAAGATCTCCTGGCGCAGGAACTGGGGGGTGGCGGGAGACTGGGTCTTGGGTGGCTCGGGGGCGTACTCGAGGATGCCCGTGCACAGCAGGGCGAACAGGCTCCCCTCGACCGCGGCGCGGTCGAGGGGCGTGATCTCCATCACCCCCCGGGCGCTGGTGGTGCCGTCGACCCGCGAGAGCACGAAGCCATCCACCGGCGTCAGGCTGACCCGCTGGAAGCGGACCAGCGGCTCGGTCGAGGCGAGCAGCACCCGATCCAGGTCGCCGAGGCCGAACCGGATCTGGTCCTGGTCCTGGATCTGCCGGACCGCGTCCACGATCATCTCCCCGGTGGATGTCTTCAGCGGGAAGTCGTGCTCCAGCCGCGTCTTCGGGTCCTGCTCCTCGAAGCTGACCTCGCCCTCGCGCCACGAGAAGACCTCGACGAGGATCTGCCGGACGTGGAAGCCCAGGAACTCCTCGAGCAGCTCATGGTCGACCACGCCCAGGGCGATCAGCGACTCGCCGAGCCGCATCCGCTCCGCCAGCACGCGGTGGGTGGCCATCTCGAGATGCTCCCGGCTCAGCAGCCCCTGGGCCACCATCACCTCGCCCATGTGCAGGCGCTTCTCGCTGGCGGCGCCGAAGACGATGTGCCCCTTGACGAAGCGCAGGCTGCAGTACTCGGCCCCGCGGGCGAAGCGGAGCATCCCGGTGCGGCGGCCCACGTAGATGTCGCGCAGGATCGCGGGGATGGTTCCCGGAGCGATCAAGGCCCTCACCGGGTCTCCCCCTGGCGCCGCGCCTCCGCCTCGGCGAGCCAGCCGCGACGCAGCCGGTCGGCCGGCACGCTGGAGAGGTACGGCTTGATGTCCAGGATCGGGCTCCCGTCCAGCATGTCGACGCCGCGGACCCGAAGGCGGGTCCCCTCCCGGCCCAGCAGCTCGACCACGGTGAGGCCGATGGGGTTGGGCCGTCGTGGCGAGCGCGAGGCGAACACGCCGTGGGGACGGTCGTCGGTGGGTGGCGTGCCCTGAAGCTCGCAGCCCGGCGAGCGATGGAAGAGCCAGACCACGAACAGGTGGGAGAAGCCCTCGATGTCCTCGAGGCCGTCCGCCCACTCGGCCAGCAGCTCCAGCTCCCCCTCTTCGGGGTGCGAGGCGCCCAGGCCCTTGGGCACCTCGTTCGCCTCCCGGAACGGGCTCCGCACGAACCCGATCGGACGCATCACGATGCGATCCACCTCCCCCGCCATGGCCGAATGCTAACCCGAAAGAAAACCGGGGACACAATACGGGTTTCCCCAGAAACGGACACTTCCAGGCTTGCTGGCGAGGGCCCAGGACCAGCAAGCCCAGCCTTGGCCCGCCGGACCTGCAACAATGCATCGTGGTACCTACCCTGTTTCGTGCGTCTGGCGGGGCGAGCGTCAGCCTGGCGGAGGCCTCCACCTCGATCTGTGTCGACGAGACGCGGGTCTCGTCGTACGACCTGGGCGGCCGGCCCTACGTCCTGGTGCGGGACGCCTGGACCTATCGGCGCGCCTTCGATGGCCGGCTGCTGCAGAAGGGACGGGGCCGCACCGGCCGGGTGCGACAGCTTCTCGGCGCAGAGTCCGGCCGAGCGGTGGTCGAGGCGGCGCGGCGCGAGGTGCTGGCACTGCTCGACCAGGGCCTGCCGTCGGAGCTGCAGGGGACCACGCGAGCCGAAGCCGTCCGTCGCCTGGAGCGAATCGCCGCGATGGACGAGACGGCGCTTCGCCTCGACGCGCAGCGGTTCGCTGCGCTGTACCGGCCGCTGGGCGTCCTCCCGCCGGACCAGTACCTGGCGCTGGTGATCCAGGTGACCGAAGGGTGCTCCTGGAACGCCTGCACCTTCTGCGATCTCTATCGCGACACGCGCTTCCGAGTGAAGACCGTGGCCGAGGTGAACGGCCACCTGCAAGCGGTTCGCGATTTCTTCGGCGAGGCGATCGCCCTTCGACGCTCCCTGTTCCTGGCGGACGCCAACGCCCTCTGCCTCTCCCACGAGCGCCTGCTGCCGCTCCTCGATCGGGTGGCGACCACGTTCCCGGTGGCGCCGGCCGGCCTCACGCCACGGGAACGCCACGCCTGGCTTCGTGAAGAGCCGCGCGGGGTCAGCGGGATCCACTCGTTCGTGGACGCCTGGTCGGGGAGCCGAAAGGATGTCTCCGAGCTGCGCGCCTACGCCGCCCTCGGCCTGCGGCGGGTCTACGTCGGCCTCGAGACCGGAGACCCCGACCTGCTCTCGTGGCTCGGAAAGCCCGGCTCGCCGGAGGACGCCGTGGATCTCGTCTCCCACCTGCACCAGGCCGGCCTCTCCGCCGGCGTGATCGTGCTGGTCGGGGCCGGAGGCGAGCGCTTCTTCGAGAGCCACGTGCTGCAGACGGTGCGGGCCCTCGACCGGATGCGCCTCGGCACCGGCGACCTGCTCTACCTCTCCGAGCTGGTCGAGCACCCCCATCTCGAGTACGCGCGGCGGGCGAGCCGGCCGGATCCGCTGTCGGAGGAGCGGATCGAAGACCAGCGCGCCGCCCTCCTCGCCGGGTTCCAGCCCGCCGACCCGGCCCACCCCCCGAAGGTAGCCCGCTACGACATCCGCGAGTTCGTCTACTAGTGTTCGGCGGCCACAGCCGCCCGCCTACGGAGCTCGCAGGCGTTGGCAGAGCACGCGGATCACGCCGCGCACCACCTCGATGCGGTCGGCCATCAGCTCGTAGAGGGCCTCCTGCTCCAGCCGGAACAGGTGGGTCGGCACCAGCGCCGTCACCGAGGCCGAGCGGGGCTCGGGGTCGAGGGCGGCCATCTCGCCGAAGATGTCGCGCGGCCCCAGCTCGCGCAGCGTGCGCTCCTCGCTGTGGACGCGCACCCGCCCCTCGACCACGATGTACATGGCGCTGCCCATGTCGCCCTTCTCGAAGACCGGCTCGCCGGCGGCGACCTCGATCTCCTGAAGCAACGAGGCCACCTCGGCCAGGATCTCGTCGGGAGTCTCCGAGAAGATGCTGACGCTCTTGAGGATGATCACCTTCTCCACCGTGGACAGCATCGGCGCCACCCCTTCCTTCCGTCCGGACAGCTCCCCGACGAAGCGCGCCACCAGCGCCTCGACCTCCCCGGGCAGCTTCACCTCGCCGGGTGCCAGTCGACTGAGCCCCCATGCCGCGGCCTCCCGGACCAGCGCCTCGGAGGAGGTGGCCGCCCAGGCCACCACGTCCATCAGCTCGGTCCGGCCCGACGTCACTGCCACGTGGATGGCGGCCGCGCGCATCCAGGGGCTGGCCAGCCGCCCCCCGTCGATCAGGCGCCGCAGCCGCGTCGCGGCGTCGAACCGCTCCTGCGGGAAGCGTCCCAGCAGCCGCCCGAGCCGCGCGGCGTGCGGGACGTCCTCGATCAGGGGCACCACCAGCTCCGCCTCTTCCTGGGAGAGGAGGCTGTCGATCAGCTCCACCGCCTGGGCGCGCTTCTCGGGGGAACGGCTGCCCAGGTTGACGCGCGCCTTCAGGATCGACTCCGGCGAGTGGACGAACGAGAGCAGGCAGAAGACCCGCTCGCGGCTGCGGTCCAGCGCGTGCTCGAGGGTGCCGACCACCAGCGGATCCGCGCGGCGACCTCCCAGGTCCTGGATCGCCGCCAGCACCGCCACCGCCTGCTCCACCTCGCGCTGCAGCCGTCCGTGCACCTGCGTCCTCGCCTGGCGCTCGGCCTCGTAGCCCAGCAGCACCAGGCCGGAGAGGATCGAGTGCCGGACCTCGCCGTCCGGGGTGTCCGCCTTCCGCCACAGCAGCGCCACCGCCCGCGGGCCGCCGATCTGGCAGCAGAGGCGAACGATGCGCCGCAGGGCGGGACGGTCCCGGGCCTGCTCGGCGCTCTCGTAGACCGACTCGAGCAGCTCGACCACGGTCTCTCCACCCGCCACCAGCGCGGCCATCGCCGCCGAGCGAACCTTGGGGTCCGGGAGCGAAGCCAGCACCTGCGGCCACAGGCGCGGGTTCTTGAGCCGGCCCGCCGCAGAGACGGCGGCGCGCCGCACCTCCACCTCGTCGTCGCCGAGCAGCCCCAAAAGCGGCCGATAGAAGGAGGCCACCCCCACCTCCCCGATCAATCGCGCCACGAAGGCCCGCTCGTCGGCCTGGCTCGACCGCGAGAGCTCGACGAACCGCTCCCCGGCGCAGAGCACGCCCTCGATCCCCCCGTTGCGTAGCAGACCCACCATGGCCCCGAGGCGAACCTCCGGCTCGGGATCGTCCATGCCGAGAAGCGCGCGCTCCAGGTCCTCGTGCTCGCCGAGGGCGGTGAGGGCCCGGATGGCCGTCCCGCGCACCTGGGGGTCGGTCTCGACCGCCAGCCGAGCCCGTACCCGCTCCAGGCCGGAGCGTCCTCCAAGCCGCTCCAGACGGAGCAGGGCATCGCGGCGGACTTCGGGGGCGCGATGGTTCAGCAGGCGCAAGAGCGCCGCCTCGAGGCTGGAGTGGCTGAGCTCCTCGAGCATGTTGAGGCAGTAGCTGATCTCGCCCGGATGGTCGCTGGCCAGCCCCTTGCGCAGCACGGCCACGCTCGAGGCGTCGTCGAGAGAGAGGGCCACGCCGCCCAGGCGCCGGCTGGCCAGCGCCTTGGCCAGCACCTCGGCGTACTCGCGCCGGACCAGGAGCGCCACCGCCATCCAGGCGGCCACCACCAGCAGCATCAGCGCCGCCAGTTGCACCGCCTCGAAGCGGAGCACCTTGAGCAGGAACAGGAGCACCACGCCGGCCACGCCGCCGGCGACCGGTCCCACGATCCCCTCCACCGCGGTCTGGGCCCGTACCCTCTGGCCGGCGGGGAGCGGCTGGTAGAGCACCAGGACCGCGCTACGATCGACCGAGTCGCGCAGGGTCTGGTCGAACAGCTTGGTCAGCGCCATCAGGGCGAAGACCACCACCACCCCCCCACTGAGGGCGTCGCTCAGGGTGACCAGGGAAACGCCCGCCGCGATCGCGGCCGGCAATGCCGTCAGGCCGCCCACCAGGCCGTAGCGCGTCAGCACCCGGGCCGACAGCAGCGTCCGGCTGGCCAGCGAGGTCAGCGAGGTCACCGCCCAGAAGATGCCCAGGAAGCTGGCCAGGTGGTCCTGGCTGGTCAGGCGGGCGTTGGCGAGCTTGTAGAAGGCGTTGTCCACCAGGTAGTAGCCGATGTAGGAGAGGGCCACCAGGCCGAACAGCAGGCTCAGGTAGCGGTTCCGCAGGAACTCGCGAAGCCGCAGCCGGCGCTCCACCCGGTCGTCGGGCTCGCTGGCCACCGTCTCGCGCAGCTCGAAGACGCGGGCGATCACCAACAGCAGCACGCCGCAGCACACCACGGACCCGGCCGAGAAGAGCAACAGGTTGGGCGTGCCGACCCAGCCGACGAGGGTGGGAATGGCGAAGCCGGCGAGACCGCCGGCGATCAGCTCACCCGAGCCGATCAGGCCGAAGAGCCGCTTCCCCTGTCGGACGTTGAGCAGGTGCCCGGCCAGGCCCCAGAACTCGAGGCTCAGGATCACCCACTCGACCTCGTACCAGACCGGCAGCAGCAGCGCCACCCAGGGGACCCAGGGGCCGAGCAGGGCCAGCCGAAACGCCAACAGCACCACGAAGACGAAGCCCAGGTCCACCGCCAGGAGCCGGGGGAGCGACAGCCGGCCGGCCAGGCGCAGGCGGACGAAGCCGCTGGCCGGGATCAGCAGCGCGGCGGCCATGTAGACGAAGGGCAGGTCCCCGGCGTCGTACTCGGCCAGGAACAGGGCCATGGCGGCCGTGGTGGTCATCACCCGCGGCACGCCGATGAAGAGCGAGTGCAGGCAGAGCAGCAGCACCAGGCGCCCTTCCTCGGGGCGTACGTCCAGCGCCTGGAGCAGGGCGCGACTCGCCTTCATACGTGCGCATGCTACGAGATCCCCGGAGTGAAGCCAATGCCGGCGAGCGGGAGCGACGAAGCCGTCGAGGCCCGCGGCGAGGGGGCCGCTCGGACCGGCTCAGACCGCCACTTCGGCGGGGAAGCCGCGCATGCAGTGGTCGCTGGCCATCACCGCGCCGTAGGCGCCGGCGGGCAGCAGCGCCAGCAGGTCGCCCTCACGAACCTCGGGGAGCGCGGCGTCGCGGGCGAAGACGTCGTTCGACTCGTTGATGTTGCCGGCCACCGAGTAGCGCCGATCGGGCGTCGCGTCGGGGCGACCGACGTGGGCGATCTCGATCGGGATGCCGTAGTGGGCCATGTAGACGTTGACGTTGTGACCGGCGTCGACGCCCACCCAGTGGGTCCCGGCCTTCAGCGCGACGGTGTTGACCTCCACCACCAGGATGCCGGCCTCGTCCACCAGGAGCGTCCCGGGCTCGCAGGCCAGAGTCAGGCCGAGGGTCGAGAGGTGCCGCTTGACAGCCGCCGCCCAGGCCTCGATCAGCAGCGGCTCGTCGGTGCGGGCGCGCCGGGAGGCGAGCCCGCCGCCGACGTTGACCCGGCGAACCGACGGGTAGCGGCCGGCGAAGCTGGCCATCTTCTCGAAGACCCATGAGATGCGGTCGAGGGCGTTCATCTGCAACCCCCACCCGCAGTGGACGTGCAGGGTCGTCACCTCCAGGCCGGCGGCCACGGCGGCCTCCACCGCGGCGTCCAGGGCATCGTGCTCGAAGCCGAACTTGCTGTTGCCGTAGGCCAGCTTCGGGCTCGACCCGTATCCCACCTCGACCGCGGCGTCGACCCGGAGGCCGACCGAGGTTCCCGCCTGGACCCTCGCCCCGTAGCGGCGCAGCGCCGAGAGGCTGTCGAGGTTCAGGTGCACGCCCAGCTCCGCGAACGCGTCGAGGTCGCGGTTCGAGAGCATCGAGGCGGTGACCGAGATCTCGTCGGGACGGAAGCCCTGCTCCAGGGCCAGCGCCGCCTCGCGGGGGGAGCAGGCATCGATGCCGACGTCCCCCTCGGCTCGGATCACCTGGAGGATCGGCGGGAAGCGGTTGGCCTTCATCGCGTAGTAGACCTGGGTCTTGACGCCCCAGGTGGCGAGCGCGGCTCGCAGCCGGGCCAGGCGCTCACGCACCGACTGCCTGCAGTAGACGTAGAGGGGCGTGCCGTGGGCGCGGGCCAGCTCCGACACCGAGTGGCCGGCGATGGTCAGGCCGCCGCTGCCACAAGCCAGGCCGTTGCCGGCCCACCACGGTGTGCTCACGGCGCCTATCCTCTCACGTCAGAAGAACGTCGGCACCCCCCTTTCCGACCCGAAAGGCGGGCTCAGGAGGCGGAACGCCGGACCGCCGAGAGCGCCGCCTCGACCTCGGCCGGAGTCGTCACCGGGGCTCGGCAGGCGAAGTCCCGGCAAACGTAGAGCGCGGGCCGGCCGTCCACCAGCGGCTTGCCCACCAGGAGCGGGTGGGTGGCCTCGCCACGGAGCGGGTCGTGGTGGGCCACGATGCGGTTGGGGAGGTGGTGGCGGGAAAGCTCCCCGGCCAGCGCCTGGTATGCCTCGTCGGCGACGGCTCCGACAAGGACCAGCTCGACCGGCCCTTCGAGCAGGGAGTCGACCACCAGCAGCGAGCGCACGAAGGCCCGCGGCTGCTGGTGAATCGCCTGCGCGTACGACCCAAGCGCCCGCTCGGCCTCGGCCGCCAGCTCGGGTCGGCCCAGGTGGCGGGAGAGGCGCAAGAGCACCTGAACGACGATGGCGTTGGCGTTCGGGACGGCGCCGTCGTGGCCCTCGCGATGCCGTAAGATCAGCTTCTCGTGCCCCGATCCGGTGGAGAAGAAGCCCCCGTCCGGGGAGGCGAAGCGCGAGCGGGCCTGCTCCGAGAGGGCCAGCGCCTCGTCCAGGTAGCGCGTCTCGCCTCCCGCCTCGTAGAGGTCGATGAGCCCGTCCGCCAGGAAGGCGTGGTCCTCGAGGTAGCCATCGAGGTGGGCTCGGCCGGCCCTGAAGGAGCGCAGCAGCCGGCCCTCGTCGCTCCGAAGGCGGCTCAGGACGAAGTCGGCGGCCCGCGCCGCCGCCTCCAGGTAGCGCCGGTCCCGGAGCACCCGGTGCCCCTCGGCCAGGGCCCCGATCATGAGCCCGTTCCAGGCGGTGAGCACCTTGTCGTCGAGCCCCGGAGGGACGCGTCGGAGGCGCGCCTCGTAGAGCATCCGCCGCGAGCGCTGCAGCTCTTCGGCCAGCTCGACCTCGTCCACCCCCAGCCGGCGCGCCACCTCGGAGATGGGAAGCGGCGTGTTGGGGATGCTCCGGCCCTCCCAGTTGCCATGCTCGGTGATGTCGTAGAAGGCACAGAAGCGGCGGGCGGCCTCAGCCCCCAGCACCGCCTCCACCTGGGCCGGCATCCAGACGAAGAACTTCCCCTCCTCGCCCTCCGAGTCGGCGTCGGTGGCCGAGAAGAAGCCCCCCTCCGGAGAGGCCATCTCGGCGAGCACGTAGTCGAGGACCTCGACGGCGATGCGGCGGTAGAAGCCGTCACCCAGCGCCTGATGGGCCTCCAGGTAGACCCGGGCCAGCAGGGCGTTGTCGTAGAGCATCTTCTCGAAGTGGGGGACCAGCCAGCGCTCGTCCACCGAGTAGCGGCAGAAGCCGCCGCCGATCTGGTCGTACATCCCGCCCCGGGCCATCGCATCCAGGGTGCGCCTCGCCATCCGGGCGGCCCCTTCGTCGCCGGTCCGCGAGTGCTCCCGCAGCAGCAGCAGCAGCGCGCCGGTGGGCGGGAACTTGGGGGCGGGACCAAAGCCGCCGAAGTGAGGATCGAAGCTGTCGCCGAGCTGGCGCACCGCCTCGCCGATCTCGGGCCGTCCCACCTCGGGGCCGGGGGCGGGGCGCGCCTGGTCCCGCAGGTGGTCGACGATGAGGGCAGCCTGATCGCAGAGCGCGCTCCGGTCGGACCGCCACAGCTCGGCGATCCGCTCGAGCAGCGTGGCGAAGCCGGGCCGGCCCCAGCGGTCGGTGGGCGGGAAGTAGGTCCCGGCGAAGAACGGCTCCTGCTCCGGGGTCAGGAACACCGTCATCGGCCAGCCGCCCTGCCCCTGGTTGATGGCCAACGTGGCCGCCATGTAGATGTCGTCCAGGTCGGGGCGCTCCTCGCGATCCACCTTCACGCAGACGAAGTGCCGGTTCATCCGCTCGGCGATCGCCTCGTCCTCGAACGACTCGTGGGCCATCACGTGGCACCAGTGGCAGGCCGAGTAGCCGATCGAGAGCAGGATCGGCTTGTCTTCCGCCCGTGCCCGCGAGAGCGCTTCCTCGCCCCACGGGTACCAGTCGACGGGGTTGTGGGCGTGCTGGATGAGGTAGGGGCTGGTCGCTTCGATCAGCCGGTTGGTGTGCCGGGATGCGGTCTCGCTCATCGGAAACAGGGGCCTCCCGCTTCGCCTGTGGGGTGTTCCGCCATCGTAGCCGGGAATGGTCCTGGATGGGACGGACTGGCTTGGCTCTGGTTTTGCAGCTAGCACCCATCGACGAGTGCCTGCCGGTGCTGCTCCGGGGGCAAGTCACTGACCAAGTGACACTTGGAGCGACCGGCCCACGTGGCTCGGGTCACACACCCCGTGGCCACACGGCCACTCGAGGAGGTCACATGCTGCCAACCGTCAACGTCCGGCCCGCCTGCCTGCAAGATGGCGTCGCCGTCCTGGAGCTCCTCGAAAACGTCGGCTACTACCCGGAGCCGATCTCGTTCGCCAGGACCTACCGCCGCACCCTGACCGATCCCAGCTTCCTGGTGCGGGTGGCCGAGGTGGGGGGCCGGATCGTGGGCATGGCGTCGCTGTCGCTGCGCCACAAGCTTGGTCTCGGCGGCCTGCTCGCCTACCTGGACGAGCTGGCGATCGAGGCCGGCCCCCACGAGAAGCGCGTCGGACGGGCGCTGGCCAAGGCCACCGTCGGCAAGGCCCGCGGGCTCGGCGCCCGCCACGTGGTCAAGCAGCCGAACGCCTGGACGCCCCCGCCCCGGGCGGCGCAGCTCGCCAGGACCGCCTGAGCCGCTGCGGCAAGGCGAGTCGGAGGCGGGTGCCATAGTCCCGGCCATGGTGCGGGCGGCCCCTCAGGGCACCCATCAGGAGTCGCTCGACCTGGCCGGGCCCGCAGGGCGCCTCGAGGCCCTCCTGATGTCGCCCGCACAGCCGCCGCTGGCGGCGGGCGTGGTCTGCCACGCCCACCCCCTCCACGGCGGCATGATGCACTTCAAGGTGGTCTTCCGCGCCGCCAAGGCGCTGCAGCAGAACCGCGTGGCCGCGCTGCGCTTCAACTTCCGCGGGGTGGGGCGCAGCCAGGGGAGCCACGACCACGGACGCGGCGAGCAAAACGACGTGCGCGCCGCCCTCGACGAGGTGGAGCGCCGCTTCCCCTCCCTGCCGCTGGTCCTGGGCGGCTTCTCGTTCGGCTCGGCTATGGCACTCCGAGTCGGCGTGGTGGACGCTCGCGTCCGCGCGCTCTTCGCCCTCGGCGTCCCGCTGTCGCTCCTGCCCGACACGCCGGCGCTCGAGAGCTGCCTGAAGCCACGGCTGTTCGTCCAGGGCGAGAACGACGTCTTCGGCTCGGGGGAGCAGGTGCGCGAGAGGGTCGAGCGCCTTCCCGGGCCACGCCTGCTGAAGGTGGTCCCGGGGGCCGACCACCTGTTCAGCGGGCACCTCGACGCGGTTCAGGAAGCCGTCTCGGCGTGGGCGGCGACGCGACCTTGGGAGGTGAGCTGACCCGCCCAGGTCACGGCGCTGTGGAGCGATCCTGCGATTCCCAGCGCTCGCGCGCCTGGCCCTTCTCTTCTACCGACCGGTACTTGTGCACGCCGGGGAGGAACCGACGCGGGCGGAGACCCATCGCGAGAGCTGACAGCTCGGCTGCGAGCTTCAGGTTCCGGGCGTCCAGGGGCGTGCACCAGGGAGGCGGAGGCATCTCCTCGACCGACCTGAACTTGCGAACGGGCAACTAGTCCTCCTCGATGTCGAAGCGCTGCCGGAGGGTCTCGGCGTCCAGGCGATCCTGTGGCCGGACGGTGTCCTTCTTCATGCGGTAGAGCATCTCGGGGGTGGCGACACGGATCTTGACTCCCTTGGCCTCCATCACCTCGTACTCGATGTCGGCGTAGCCGAAGGCCTCTCCGAGCCGGGCGAGGATGTCGATCCCGAACTCTCCGTTCGGCGGGACGTACTGGATGGCCGGGTAGTCGCCGGATAGCTCGGCGGACGAGATCTCCTCGATGGCCGGGTCGTCGAAGACCTCCTGCAGGGCCTTCTTGAGCCTCTCCACGTTGGCTTCTTCTGGCGACACGAAGACGTCCATGTCGCGGGTGGCGCGAATCAGGCCCTGCGCGGCCATGGCCATCGAGCCCACCAGCACGTACTCCACCTCGTGCCGCTGGAACGCAGACAGGACGGTCATCGTCTGGGAGAGGTTCACTATCCGTGGATTATCGCACCGGCCGAGCCGTGGGACGACAGGTGGGCCGAGGAGATCAGTCGATCTCGACGACCGTGTAGTCGTCGGAGATGACGGGCACGAAGGCCGGGTCGGGGATGCTGGCGTTGGGGCGCCGCTTGCTGAAGACGAACGTCGCGGAATGACCCTCGGCCGGACGGCTGATGCTGATCCGCCTCGGTCCATCTCCTTGCCAGGCCAAGAAGCGGACCTCGCTCTCGAGATCGCCCTTCTGGTCGTAGTAGCGAGCCCGCGCGAGTTGCAGTGTCTCCCGGTCGAGCCAGACCCGCCGGGTGACCAGGCCGCGGCCCTGGGCCACCTTCGCGAGCGTCAGCGAGAACGAGGTCTCGTCCGCCTCGAAGACCACGGACTCGTCGGCGGCGGGGGCCAGCGGCTCCGGCAGCAGAGCCTGCGTCACGTCGCGGGGGCGCAGCGCCTCGTAGGGGGCCGCTTCCTTGTCGCTCGTTTCGTCCTTCTCGGAGCTCCCGGCGGGCGGCGCTGCGGTCGCGGACCCGGTCCAGACCTTCTTCTTCTTCGGCACCCGGAACCAGACCCGCTGGCCGTCCGACACCAGCTCGATGGCCGTCACCACCGCCACGGATCCTTTCAGGTAGAGCTGGCCACCGCGGCGCGTGGCCAGGTGCACGTCGATGGTGTGCGATCGGCCCGCGCGCAGGTCGGCCACCGTCAGCTCGCCCGAGGCGATGAGGCTCGCAAGGCCGTTGCAGTAACGCTCGTGGGCGGCGAGCACCTCGTCAAGGCTGGCCTGCCGCAGCTTGTGCTCGGCGACGGGGGTGAAGGAGCGGGAGGTGGCGCACGCAGATAGGAGCAGCATCAGCCCCACGGCCGAAGCCGCTCGGTACATCGCACCGCTGCCTCGAGTCAGCACGGGCCACAGGCTAAGCGGACTGCCCGCCCCGGCGCAAGGACGGCTGCGTCGGCACATCAGGCCCCGGCGTGGGCTATCCTGCGTTTGGGCCGGCCTCGCAGCGGCCGGCCAGGAGGAGTCCCATGAGCCAGCCCGAGCCGAAGCGCGAGCTGCTTCGCCACACCCTGGCCACGCTCGCCTATCGGGGGCGCAAGGTGGTCACCGGCGTGGACCCCGGGTTCGGCGACTTCCGGGCCCACGACTCCATCAAGGCGCCGGTGGCCATCCTCGCCCACATCGGCGACCTGCTCGACTGGGCCGCCAGCCACGTGCGCGGCGAGGAGCGCTGGTGTGACTCGGAGCCCGGACCCTGGGAGCGGGAGGTGGAGCGCTTCTTCGAGGGCCTGGCCACCCTCGATCGGCTGCTGGCCGAGAGCCCTCACCCGCCGAAGCGAGGCGGGGCCTCCCGGGCCGCCTCGCCCTGCTCGGAGGAACGCCTGTTCCAGGGCCCCATCGCCGACGCGCTGACCCACGTGGGCCAGATCGCGATGCTGCGGCGGGCGGCCGCCGCTCCGGTGCGAGGCGAGAACTACCTGAGGGCCGAGATCCAGGCGGGCCGGGTGGGCCGGGAGCAGGCGCCTCCGGTCCGGGAGTTTGCCTGATGCGACTGTTCTGGATTGTAACAATCAGTATTGTGTCCCCCTTCCTCCCCCCTCCTCGCGGGCGGCCAGGAGCTGCGGGTGCCCGGCATCGACGAGATCGTCTCGCTGCGGCGGGTCGGCTCGCCGGCCCTGTCGCCCGACGGGCGGCAGGTGGCCTACACGGTCCGTGAGACCAACTGGGACGAGGACGCCTTCGAGCGCGAGATCTGGCTGGCCGACGTCGACTCGGGCGAGGCGTTCCAGCTCACCCGCGGCGCCAAGTCCTCCTGGGCCCCGGCGTTCTCTCCCGACGGCGAGTGGCTCGCCTTCCTCTCCGACCGCGAGGAGAAGCCCCAGGTGTTCCTGATCCGGCCCACCCGCGGCGAGGCGTTCCGCCTCACCACGGCAGAGCAGGGCGTCGAGGGCTTCGCCTGGGCGCCCGACGGCAAGCTGATCGGCTACCTGACGGAGGACCCGCCCAACGAGGCCGTGAAGGAGCGCGAGCGACGCTACGGCAAGCTCGAGGTCGTCGACGAGGACCTCTCGTTCACCCACCTGCACGTCGTCGACGTCGACAAGAAGGTCAGCCGGCGCGTTACAAAGGGCCCGTTCACGGTGAGCTCGTTCGACTGGTCGCCCGACGGGGTCGAGATCGTGTTCGAGCATCGCCGGAGCGCGGATCCGACGGACGCCGAGTCGGCCGACCTGTCCGTCGTCCACGTGGCCAGCGGCACGGTGCGTCCGCTGGTGAGCCGGGAGGGTCCGGACACCGACCCGGTCTTCGCGCCCGACGGCTCCCGGATCGCCTTCAACGCCCCCAGGGTCGCCGCCTCTTCCTACTACACGAACCTCGAGATCGCGGTGGTGCCCGCCGTCGGCGGCGCGGTCGAGCTGCTGAGCGAGGCCTTCGACCAGGACGCCGGGCTGCTGGACTGGGACCCGGCCGGCCTTCTCTTCGAGGCCGCAGTGGGGACCGCCCGATCGCTCTACCGGCTCGACGCGGACAGCCACCAGGTCGAGCACCTGGCTCCCGAGGCCGACCGCGTGGGCCACGAGCTCGCCTTCGACGCCGGCTTCTCCCACGTCGCCTTCGTCGGCAGCGACGCCGCCCAGTGCCCGGAGATCGAGGTGGCGCCCCTCGGCTTCCCCGGGGCTCCGAAGCGCCTGAGCGACATGTGGAAGCAGCTCACCGCGTTCCGGCTGCAGCAGGGCGAGGTGGTCTCGTGGGCGAGCCGCGACGGCACGCCGATCGAGGGCGTCCTCTATCGCCCGGCGGACCTCACGCCGGGCGAGCGGCGACCGCTTCTGGTGGTGATACACGGCGGCCCAGCGTCGACGGCCCGACCCCGACGCCCCGCCACCGACTACGTCTACCCCATCGACCTGTGGCTGTCCCGCGGGGCCCTGGTGCTGCTGCCCAACTACCGCGGCAGCGCCGGCTACGGCGAGCGGTTCCGCTCGCTGAACGTGCGCCACCTGGGCCTGGGAGACGCCGAGGACGTGCTGTCGGGAATCGACCTGCTGGTGAGCCATGGCCTGGTCGACGCCTCCCGGGTGGGTGTGGCGGGGTGGAGCCAGGGAGGCTACATCGCCGCCTTCCTGGTCGCCCACGACGGGGCCCGCTTCAAGGCCGCCTCGGTAGGGGCCGGCATCTCGGACTGGCAAACCTACTACGTGAACACCGACATCCACCCGTTCACGCTCCAGTACCTGAAGGCGAACCCCTGGGACGATCCCGAGATCTACCGGAAGACCTCGCCCATCACCTACGTCTCGCCGTCCAGCCCGCCCACGCTGATCCAGCACGGCGAGAAGGACCGCCGGGTCCCGCTGCCCAACGCCCTCGAGCTGTACCAGGCCCTGCGCGACCACGGCGTGACCACCCGGCTGATCGTCTACCAGGGCTTCGGGCACGGCCTCGACAAGCCCAAGGCCCAGCGCGCGGCGCTGCAGCAGAACCTCGACTGGTTCGACCGCCACCTCCTCGGGATCGAGCCCGAGGCGCAACCGAAGGAGACCCGGCCATGAGCACGGCGACCACCTTGCTGCAGCCCCAGCGCACCGCCCTTCTCGTCATCGACCTGCAGCAGAAGCTGCTTCCCGCCATCCACGAGAAGGAGCGGGTGCTCCGAAGCTCGCTCCTGCTGCTCCGGCTGGCCGAGGCGCTGGAGCTGCCGGTGGTGCTCACCACCCAGTACTCCAAGGGCCTCGGCGCGACCGTCCCTGAGGTGGTGGCGCTGCGGCCCGACCTCGTCCCCCTCGACAAGGTGAGCTTCGGCTGCTTCGGCGACGACGCTTTCCGCGCCTGCATGAAGCAGCTCGAGGGCCGCGACCAGCTCGTGGTGTGCGGGATCGAGAGCCACATCTGCGTGGCGCAGACCGTCCTCGGCGCCCTGGCCGAGGGCCGTCAGGTCCATGTCGCCAGCGACGCCGTGGGCTCGCGCACCGAGGCCAACCGTCAGGTGGGCCTCCAGCGCATGTTGCAGGCGGGGGCGATTCTCTCCAGCACGGAGGCCGTCATCTACGAGCTGCTCGGCCGCAGCGACGTCCCGGCGTTCAAGGCGATGCTGACCCACCTCAAGTGAGCGTGGGAGGACCGCGCCTCAGCGGTCGTCGTCGTCGGGCTCGTCGAAGAGGCCCAGGCCGATCAGGCCGCCCCGACTCGGCCGTGCCCGTCGCGCCCGCGCCTTCTCGTCGGCGAAAGGCCGGGGCGAGGCGGATCCCGAAGCCGGAGCTGGCGTGTCGCCCGGGTGCGGCCCGTCGAGGAGCCCGAGCTGGAGGATCCCGCCGTCGCGCTTCGGCTCGTGCCCGCGCCGCGAGACCCCCTCGTGGGAGGGGACCTCTGACGTTGGGGGCGGCGCCGGCCGCGAGCCCGTCGTGGCCCCGGCCGGGGTCTCGTCATCGTCGAACAGGCCCAGGCCGGTGCCGGTCGACGGTCCCTCCTCGGCCAGCGGTCGTGCCACACCTCCCGGGAACGCACGACCGATCGCCCACGCCAGGAGCCCCGCGGTGACGTGGGGCAAGAGAAAGGGCCCGCCCAGCAGCCAGCCGGTGGCCGCGGCGTACAGGACCAGGATCGGCGCGGTGTAGGCGTGGAAGACGGTGCGGCCGGCCCAGGCGAAGGCGGCCGCGAACAGGGGCAGGCTCAGGTGGGGTCCAACACCCGTCGGCGCGAGGAAGAGCGCGCCGAGGGCGAAGCCGAAGGCCAGCGTCAGGTCGCGGATGAATGCGAGGGCGATGCGGCCCCGCTCGTAGAGGTACGGGAACATTGCCCCGCACAGCACCGCGGCCAGGGCGGCCCCCGCCGGCACCTGGGGCAGTCCCAGCACATCCAGCACGGTGGGGGCGTAGGCGAGCAGGAAGAAGATCACAGAGGCGTTGCGGAGCCACTTCAGCAGCCGCCGCTGCGGGAAGACGAAGTGATCGAGCAGCAGGTAGGCGAGATAGGCGTAGGCCGGTACCGCCCACAGGAGCTGGCGGGTCTTCCAGAACACCACGAGGGCCAGCGCCATCGGCGGCAGCCACTCGTGAAGGCGTGGAAACGGCGCCGGCTGGCGGTACAGCACGTTCATCCGCAGGTCTGCCTTGACCCCCGGCAGCAGCGATCGGTCGACGCGCTCCCTCAGATCCCCGACCAGCGCCTCGATCGCCTCTTCCTCGGGCCGATCCCGGTAGGCGGTCGGGTCGATGGAGTCATGGAAGCGCACCCGGATCCGGGCCGGGCGTGGCAGCGACTGGTAGTGCGGCCAGGCTCGGTAGGCGCCGGCGATCGTGGCCGGGAACAGCGGCGCCCCGGTCTCGAGGGCCAGCCGCGCGGCCCCCTCCCGCAGCCGCGGCTCCATCCACCCGGTGCGTGACCGCTTCCCTTCCGGGAAGATCCCCACGATCTCGCCCGCCTCGACCAGCGCCCGGGCCCGCTCGTAGGCGGCACGCCCCTGGCCGCACCGGGTGTCCACCGGGAAGGCGCCGAAGGCGCGGATCAGGCGTCCGAGCAGGGGCACCCTGAACAGGGCGTCCCAGGCCATGAAGCGGATCGGGCGGTCGGCCTGGAGCGACAGCAGGATCGGGTCGAGGTACGAAGGGTGGTTGGCCGTCACCACCGCCCCTCCGGAGCGGGGCAGCTTCTCCTCCCCGAGGCAGTCGTAGCTGAAGAGGATCCGGAACAGGGCCTCGATCAGAGGTTGGAGCAGCTTCCGCATGGTCCCTGCATCATGTTACGCGAGGCGGCGGGTCCGCGCGTTTGACAGCGCCGCCAGTGCCTCGTACCTTGCCCTCGCGCCGCGAGCCCGCACGACCCGCCTGCGCAGGAAGGAGCGCCGCCATGGAGCAGGTGCGAACCTACCTGGAGCTGCTGATGAAGACCGAGGACCGCCCGGCGGTCTTCGAGGCCGGACAGGTGGTCTTCGAAGAAGGCCAGCCCGGCGACGCGATGTACGTGGTCCAGTCCGGCAGCGTCGAGCTGCGCGCGGGCCAGCGTCTGCTGGAGACGGTGGGGATAGGCGGCGTGCTGGGCGAGCTGGCCCTGGTCGATGAGGAGCCACGCAGCGCCTCGGCGGTGGCGGTCGAGGCCTCGCGCCTGGTGGCCATCGACCGGGAGCGCTTCATGCTGCTGGTGAAGAAGGTCCCGGGCTTCGCCCTCGAGGTGATGCGGATCATGTCGCGGCGGCTGCGACGGGTGAACCCCACCTCCGACCCCGCCTGACCCAGGAACGGCCGACCGCGCCGGCTCCCGGCCTCAAGCCTGCTCGGGGGCTCCCTTTCGAGGCAGGCCCAGGTACGCTCGGAGGGCATCGGTCTGGGTGAGCATGCCGGCCAGCCGACCGTTCTCCAGCACCGGCAAGCCGCTGATCTTGCGATCCAGCATGGTGAGGACCGCCTCCCGGAGAGGCACCTGGGTCCCCACCGTGATCGGCTCGCGGGTCATCACCTTGGTGACCGGTGTGTTCTCGAGCAGCGACTCGTACATCTGCCGGGCGATCGGCGAAAGCGGGGAGGGCAGCGCCCGCATCACGTCGCGGTCGGTGACGATCCCAACCATGCCCCCGGCAGCGTCGACGATGGGGACGTGGCGCACCCGCCGGACCAGCACCAGCTCCACCGCCCGCCGCAGCGGCGCGTCCTCGGGCAACGTGTGAACGGCCGTCGTCATGTGGTCCCGAACCGCTCCCACCATGGCGCGCACCTCCACCAGAGACGGCGACGTTGACCGCAGATGATATCCCGGCTGCCCCTCTTCATGAAAGCCGAATCAGCGCGGCGCGCCGGTCCAGCGGTCGAGCCACGCCAGCACCGCCTCGTGCCACTGGATCGAGTTGGCCGGCTTGAGCACCCAGTGGCTCTCGTCGGGGAAGTACAGCAGCCGGGAGGGGATGCCCAGCCGCTGCAGCGCGGTGAAGGTGGACAGCCCCTGGGTGTCGACCACGCGGTAGTCGCGACCGCCGTGCACCACCAGCATCGGGGTCCGGTTCTCCGCCCAGGCGGCGACGCGCTCGACCGGGTTCTGGCGCGAGTAGCCCTCGGGGCGGCCCCAGGGGGTGCCGCCGTGGTCCCACTCGGGGAACCACAGCTCCTCGGTGTCGAAGTAGGCGGCTCGCTCGTCGAGGTTGCCGTCGTGGTTGACCAGGCAGCGGAAGCGGTCGGTGCTGCCGGCGATCCAGTTGATCATGTAGCCGCCGAACGAGGCCCCCAGGGCACAGACCCGGTCCCCGTCCAGGAACGGAAAGGTGCTGAGGGCATGGTCCAGCCCCTTCATCAGGTCCTCGAACGGCTTGCCGCCCCAGTCGTCGTTGATGGCGTCGGTGAACGCCTGCCCGTAGCCCACCGAGCCGTGGAAGTCGATCATCACCGCGGCGTAGCCGGCGCCGGCGTAAGCCTGGGGGTTCCAGCGGTAGTGGAAGTCGTTGCCGAACGAGCCCTGGGGGCCGCCGTGGATCAGGAAGGCGACCGGGTACTTCTTCGCCGGGTCGAAGTCGGCGGGCCGCACCAGATAACCCTGGACCACGTCGCCGCCGGCGCCCTCGAACTGGAAGCGCTCCGGCTGGCCGAGAAGCGCCTGCCTGAGGCGCGCGTCGTTCAGGTGGGTGATCGGCCGGACCTCGCCGTCACCGCGGCGCCGGTACAGCTCGGTCGGCCCCATCAGGCTGTGAAGGCCGAACACGACGGCGCCGCCGGGCAGGGGTTGGGGCGAGACGACCGTCCCCTCGCCGACCAGGATCTCGGCCTGGCCGCTGGAGACGTCCAGGCGGAACAGGGCCTTCTGGCCCAGGTGATCGGCGGTGGCCAGCAGGGCCCGGCCGTCCGGCGACCAGGCGATCGAGCTGGGAGAGCGATCGCCCCCCAGCGAGGGATCGGCCCGGAGCGTGATCTGGCGCTCGGTGCCCTCCGGCCACTCCCGCAGGACGATCTCGTAGCGATCCGACTCGTAGGCGGGACGGGACATGGCCAGGTAGGCGAGGGTGCGACCGTCCGGGGCGAACGCCGGCGCGGTGTCCATGGCCGGATTGGGGGTCAGCCGGCGTGGGGCCGAAGAGCCGTCGAGCGGCGCCAAGAACAGGTCGCCGTTGGTCGACCAGGCCTCCGCGGGGCCGACGTCCTTGGCGGAGAAGACGACGTGCTTCCCGTCCGGCGTGATCGCGTACTCCTCGCTGCCTCCGAAAGGTCGCGAGGGGCAATCCGCGTCCATCTCGCGCATCAGGTCGGTGAGCGTGCCGTCGGCCAGCCGGTAGCTGAAGAGGTGCTGTCGAGTGCCGTCCTCCCAGGCGTCCCAGTGCCGGACGAAGAGGCGGTCGAACACCTTGCCGGTGGCGAGCTTCTTGGCCTCCGCCTGCTGCCGGGCGGCGGTCTGCTGCGGGCTCTGGCCGGGAAAGACCCGCATCGAGAAGACCAGGTGGGCGCCGTCCGGGCTGGCCTCGAGGTTGTCGACGTCGAGGGGGAGCCGGGTGACCGGGGACGCCTCGCCGCCCCCAAGGTCCAGACGGTGGACCTGAGAGGAGCCACTGCGCTCGGAGAGGAAGTAGAGGCTCCGGCCGTCCGGTGCCCAGCGCGCCTGGCTGTCGTTCTCGGGATGGGTGGTGAGCCGCTCGGCCCGCGTCCCATCGACCGAGGCGAGCCAGACGTCGTAGCGGCCCCGGTTGGCCTCGAGGTCCGTGGTCCGCACGGTGAACGCCACCTGCTTCCCGTCGGGCGAAACCCGCGGGTCGGTGATGCGCTCCATCGCCAGCATGTCGTGGACCGAGAACGGGTGGCCCTCCTGGGCCAGCGATCCGCTCCCCACCCCCGCGATCACTACCGCCAACGCCAGCGTTCTCATGGGATCCTCCTCTCGCCATGCCGATGGTATCTTGAGCGCGGCGCCCGAAGTGAATTCGGTCGCCGCTATTGAGCGGGGGGCTCCCGCCCCCCGAACCCCCGGACACAAACCCGGCGCCCGAAGTGAATCCGGGCGCCGCCAGCAAGCGGGGGGCTCCCGCCCCCCGAACCCCCGGACACAAACCCGGCGCCCGAAGTGAATCCGGGCGCCGCCAGCAAGCGGGGGGCTCCCGCCCCCCGAACCCCCGGACACAAACCCGGCGCCCGAAGTGA